>NZ_JBFODU010000006.1:0-135642 GCF_040908505.1 Aeromonas sp. R1-2
TGGGCTATCGGGAGATGAAGCACAGCCTGCAACAACACCGACTGACCCTGCGTAGCAAGAAGGCAATGGGGATACGGCAAGAGCTGTGGGGCGTGCTGCTGGCGTACAATTTGCTGCGCAGCCAGATGGTAAAGATGGCGGCAAGTCTGAAGGGATACACGGCGAGCCAGCTGAGTTTTCACATGGCATCGGTGTACCTCATCCATGAACTGAGCTGCATGCCGTACCTATCACCGGGTACTATCCCGAAGCGGGTAGCTGACCTGGAGAAACAAGCGGGCCAGTTTGTGCTGCCGGAGCGAAGGGAGCGAAGTTACCCCCGCTGCGTGAAGCCAAGGCCACAGAGGTATAGTGTGAAAAAAGCTAATAAAAACAATGCCAGTCAGGCTTAACTGACTGGCATTAGGCCGCTGGCCACTCGTTTTTTTATGTGCCGGTGTTATGGGGAGCAGGGGCGGATTGCTTCGGTGATCACGCAACGCTTGGGTTTCTGCTGTTGGTAAAACTGGCATCAGGCCTGTGGATGGATGGGGCCAGATGATGGCGATCAGATCGCTGACTTCTTTGTGATCACCCTTGATGTGCCACAACGATGTGCCATAAAAAAGGCCATTGCAGTGGCAATGGCCTGATGGGCGTTGAGATATGGTTGAGGTCGGCGCGGCGGAATTAGCGCCCCTTCTTGCCAACCATGATGGCAATCGTCTTGCCGATGATATGCACATCCTGCACCAGCCAGCGCCAGGGGTGGAGCAGGGCGACCGAGTAGGCCAGATCGAACGCCAGCTTGCTGCGCACATCATCGAGCGACTCGTCGTAACCCTGATTGACCTGCGCCAGACCGGTAATACCGGGGGCCACTTCATAGGTGCGTTCGATAAAGTACGGCACCGCATCTTCCAGCCGGTTGGCGATCCCGGGTCGCTCCGGACGGGGGCCGATCAGCGACATCTCCCCCTTGAGCACATTGATAAACTGCGGCAGCTCATCGAGCCGGGTTTTGCGCAGAAAGTCGCCGCTGCGGGTGATCCGGCTGTCCCCCTTGCCACACCAGACCGGCCCGGTGGCCGCCTCGGCGTCGGCGCGCATGGTGCGAAACTTGATCATGAAAAAGAGCTCGGTATGGGTGGCGTGGCTGCGCCCGATCCGCAGCTGACGAAAGAACACCGGCCCCGGGCTATCGAGCCGGATGGCCAGCATGATCAGCGGCCACAGTGGCAGCGTCAGCAGCAGGCCAAAAGTGGCACCGAGCAGATCCATGCTGCGTTTGACCACCAGGGTCAATCTTGGAATGGGGTGTGTCATACGGCTTTCTCCTGTGACATGAAACGTATGGGGGCTCGCAGGCAGTAGCGCAGGGTGCCCATGCCGTTGTACCAGTGTCCGAGTACCAGATAGTGGATCTTGCGAAACAGATTGGGCCAGGGGTGCACAGGGGTCAGCTGGATCAAGATGACCAGCAGATACCCTAGCAGTTGCAGCCCCAGCAGCAGCTGAAACAGCAGGGATTGGGTGGCCAGCGGGATGGCGCAGAGCCACAGCAGGGTCAGGCAGAGCGGCATCAACACCCGCAGCCCCTTGCCACTGGCAAAGTTGAAGGCAACCCAGCCGAACTTGGGGTGCAGCAGGGGCAGTAACCGCAGCAGCTGCTGGGTGTTGCCAGCCCCGATCCGCTTGCGCCGTGTCGCCTCCAGCGCGGCATTGGAAACTTCCAGCTCCAGTGCCGCGCAGCGATTGTCATAGACAGCCCGATACCCCTTGGCGATGGCCTGCATCGGCAGGATGAAATCGTCGTTGATGGTATCGGCAGCCAGCGGGGTGAGGCACTCCCGGCGCATCATGTAAAAGGCCCCGTGGGCCCCCAGCATGCCGCCAAGGGCCGATTCGCAGAGCTTGATCTGGCTTTGATAGTGCCAGTAACTCTCCTCGCCCTGGGAGCCCGGTTGCCAGAAGCGGTACGCCTCCCCGACCACCCCTACCTTGGGATCGGCAAAATGGGCGACCGCCAGCAGCAGGCTGTCGATGGGCAGCAGGGCCGAGACATCGGTGAGGGCCACCAGATCGCTGTGCACCCGGGTCATGGCCTCGTTGAGCACGGCGACCTTGCCGCGATTGCGGGGGTGATCAAACAGCCTGATCTGCAACTGCTGCAGGGCGGGATCACCGAGCTGGCTTAGCGCAATGGGGTAACTGTTGTCGCTGCAGCCGTCGAAATGCACATGCACCCACAGCTTGTCGGCGGGGTAATCGAGGCTGGCGAGGTTTTGCAGCTTGGCCGCGATGGTCGCCGCCTCGTTATAAACCGGCATCAGCAGGGTGATGGTCGGCAGCGCCTCATCGGTGGCGTCTGTTTTGAACCCTCGATCCAGAGGGCGGGGCGGATTGGCTACCTTGCGCGCCTGCCGACCACCGAATTTGAGCAGCAGGGGATAGCCGACATGGTGGTAGACCACCAGTACAGCGCACAGCCAGAACACGATCATGATCCATTCCATGGGATGCTCCTCTGGTCATCGGGTCGCTTGATCAGCGGCTGTATAGCTGCTGATAGGCATGAGCCATCCGGCTCAAGCTGCTTTGCTTGCACACAAACTCACGGGTGACGGCACGCAGGCTATGGCACTGCAGCAACCCTTGTGCCAGAAGCTGGGCAAGGCGGCCGGGATCCCGCTCCGACAGGATATGGCCGCTGGCCTGACAGACGATCTCTCTGGCCGCCCCCACATCGCTCATCACCACCGGCACCCCGCACGCCTGTGCTTCCAGCACGCAAAGCGGCATCCCCTCCGCCAGTGAGGGGAGGCAGAAGAGATCCAGCCCCTGATAGAAGCGCGGCATGTTTTCGACCAGCCCGAGAAAATGGACCCGATGGGCGATCCCCAGTTGCTGACACTGTTGTTGCAACGCATTTTGCAAACTGCCGACCCCTGCCAACGCAAGATGCACCTCCTCCGGCAGGGCGCGGATCGCCTCCAGCAGCAAGTTATGTCCCTTGACCGACTCAAGGCGGGCGGCGCAGCCAATCAACTTGACCCCTTGTGGCAGCCCCATCTCCTGACGGGCGAGGGCGGCGGCGCCCGGGGCAAAGCGCTGCTCATCGATGCCGTTGGGGATCACGGTTGGCGACAGCTGGCCCAGCTTGGCCAGCAGCTGGTTGGCCACCGGCGTGGCATCGGCAACCAGAATGGGTTTGAAGGCGCGCAGTCCCCACAGGGCCAGCGTGCGCTGATGGGGATCATCGAGATACCAGGCATCGTGCTCTGTGTGTACCAGGGTAGGCACCCGGGCCAGCCGACTGGCCAGACCGCCATAGAGCATGGGCCCCAGATGGTGGGTATGTACCGCGACGGGCTTGAGTTGGCGCAGCAGTCGGGTGAGCCGCCAGAGGGTCGCCAGCGACCAGCCCGCTGGCTTTTCCAGACAGTGAATGTGGTCCGCGAAGGGATGCAGGGCGGGCCATGCCCTTAGCACATCCCCTTTGCGCCCTTCGAGGGAGATGATATGCACCGGTTGCTCGGCAGGGCTCGCCTGCGTGAGGTTGAGCACCATGGTCTCCAGCCCGCCCGGCTGCAGGTGCTGCACGATTTGTACGACAGGTCGCAGAACAGGTTGAACAACAGGTTGCACGACGGGCTGGGCGCTGGCGCCCCTGCGGGGATGGGGTCTGTGCGACGGGGTTGATGACAACATGGTTCGCGCTCCGACAAGGGAAGGGGTGGCACCCCGGATAGCGGGAGAATGCGAATCTTGTACCACTCTTGCGATCTGCCCACAGAGGCGATCAGCTCCTCTGGTGGCACTGCCCTTGCATCGTGCGGGGGGAGGGCTTTTCTCAGGGAGTGATGCCATGCCTGTCCAGTTCTATTACAACCTCTACATCATTCTCTTTGCCGCCTGGCGCCGTCGCTATCTGCTGGTGATCCCGGTACTGGTGATGCCGCTGGTGGGCGTGACGGTCGGCCTGCTCACCCCCAAGGAGTATGAGAGCCGCACTACCTTTATGGTGCCGCAAGATGCCAACCAGACCCCGACCCTCAAGGATCTGATCACTCAGGAGAGCCTGAAAGATCGCTTTGCGGTGCTCGAAGCCCTGCTGCGCAGCCGTTATGTGCTGGACGGGGTAGCGCGGGATCGTGGCCTGGTCAATGACGAGACTCCGCCTGCCCAGCGCGATGCCATCATGGACTGGCTCTCGAGTGCCGTCTCGCTGCGGCTTATTGGCGATGAGGTGATCGAGATAAAGGTCAAAGCGGATTCGGCGGCCAACAGCGCCGGTTTGCTCGAAGCCATTTCACGGCGCTTTTTCTTCAACCTGCTCAGCAAGGGGCGCCAGTCGGCGGAATCGTCCGAACGTTTCCTGCAAAGCCAGCTCGACAGCCGCCGCAGCGAACTGCAAGCGGCCGAGCAGCTGCTTGCCGACTTCAAACGGGAGCATGCCAGCGCCTTGCCCCAGCAGCAGAGTACCAACGTCGCCCGTCTCTATGGTTTGCAGGAGCGCTATGCCGAGAGCCTGATCACCCTGCAGCAGGCCAGGGCCCGGGTCGATCAGCTATCGCTGGGGCAGGAGAGCCAACTGGCACGCCAGCTGGATGAGAAGCTGCAGCTGATGCGCACCGAGCTGGTGTTGCTGCGGGCCCGCTACAGCGACGAACACAGCAAGGTGCAGAGTCTGCGCTATCAGATTGACCAGTTGCAGCAGGAGTTCGAGCAGCTCAAATCCCAGCCGGATATGGCCCGCGGGCCCGAGTGGCAGCTGGCCCAGACGCAGTTGACGGAGGCGGAGCAAAACGCCGCCGGCTTGAAGAGCCAGCTGGATGGGCTGGACAAGGTAGTCGACTCCCAGGGGGATACCGAGCGCCAGCTCGCCGAGCTGGAGCGGGATCTGGCGGTCAAACGCACCCTCTATCAGGATTTGCTGCTGCGCTATGAGAAGGCCAAGGTGACCGGCGATCTGGGCAACTTCGAGCAGGGGGAGCGGATCAAGGTGATCGACAAACCCTTTGCCCCCAGCAAGCCGAGCAACTACCCGCTCTGGCTGTTTCTGCTGGCGGGCATTGTTGGCGGGTTGGGGCTCGGCTGCGGTCTGGCACTGGTGGCCGAACTGGCGGATGCCAGCCTGCGCCGCTCCGATCAACTGGCCGCCCTGGTCAAGGCGCCGGTGCTAAGCCGCATTCCCTACTGCGAGCCGGTGCCGGACTATCCATCCCATAGTGATCATGCGCTGGATGGGCAGGTGTTACCCTTGTCACCAGAACCGGGTTGATTGCCGTAAAAACGGGCTATCAGCCTGAATCTGGATATTTCTGAAAAGGCCTTGTGATAAGGCCTTTTTTATGAGCATCAGGCGGTGTTTTGGGAGGCGACGCTATTTAATTAGGCTCGATTCGATTTGCGTCCTGATGTTGTCAAGAAGACGAGGCAGGTAGCATTTTCCATAGCAACAGATTGACTGTGATTTTGTACAGTGGTAAAAGTGGACCCAAATAAATGAAACAGAGACAATCAGTTCAGAAACCGGAGCTAGGTTGATAATTTAATGATTTTAAAGTGATTTTCAGAGTGGATAATGTATCAAAGGGCGGCATCATCCGGAAGGATCAGTTATTGGATTAATACTGCCTTCAATATAATTAATGTTATGTTTATTTGGAGTGGGCGTGCATTTATTTGAGGAAGTTGTTTTATACGATCCTGATAATCCTGTACGAAAGTGTGGGTTAGAAGGAAAAGATGTCCACTGTGAAAATAATTTGGAGTGGTATGTATTCCGTTGTGGGCAAACTCTGGCTCGCTTGTCTTGTGCAATTGATAAATGCCATCTGTCATTAAATCAATTGGAGTATGTTGTTAACAAAAAACGTTCAGATGACAAATTTACAAACGCAGATTATATAGAATATGAAATTGAAAATTTCTTGATTAGAAGCAGTGCTATTTATGACCGTGCTTTAATACTAGCCGGTAGTCTACATGATTTAGGTATTGCCGACGACTCTATTTCTCATCAGTCAGTTGTCACAAATGCTCATGTTCAATCATCTGGCATGGCTGACCAACTTAAAAAATTACGTAAGCATTGCACTGAATTTAGAGAAATGCGTAATAAAATTGTTCATCATGCCAATTACACAGATGAAGCATTTGATTTGTTGTCAATGCTACATAAACTTGATGCCAGTGAAAAGCAAGGTAGTAGCGTTACATTACCTCAAGATGTTCTAATCAAATTAACTGATGATTTTATGCATATACAAATAAGTGAGTTTAAAGAGCATTTAAATTCAATAGTTGAATCAGTAGAGAAAATATATGATAAGTCGTTACTCATTTATGCAACTAACAAAGTTAGAAATACAAAATAAACATAATAAATCGCTGCGTGTGGATTTGATATAGCTCGTAGGTTCGATTAGCCGGTAGGCGTAATCGGACGCTCGCGGTGACACTCCACGTCAATATGGCAATAACGTAACGACCGTTGCCAGTTCGAGAGTGAGTTTTGGGGCGGAGAAGTGGCAAGATGGAAGGGTTTTGGCGAGTTAAAGAAACATATTACAGAAAGGCCGCGAACGTCCGATTACGCTTCGCTAATCGAACCTACGGCCCTCATTTATTCAAAAATCTGAAAGGTGACCTTGGTGATATAGCTAGGTGGATGATCGAGAAACATCCAATGGCAAGCATGGTAAACAAAACCTTGTGAGTTATGTGATAATAGACAATTTAAGAATGATTCCCCACGCTTGGCACTTTTGGTTTGGGGCAAGTATATTGTTTACGGCGTTCTATTTGAGTGTCGTGGTCACGTGGCTCACACCTTAATCGGGAGTTAGCCCTTTTCTCTAAATCGTAATAGGAACAATAATAAATGGTGAAAGGTTCTTCAAATGGTACAGTTTACGCTCACGCTTGGTTTGCTGCATCAGCAAAAAGAACCTTAGAAGCTGATAATTTTGGTGATACTTGTGCGGGAATTACAGTAGTAACGTTAACTGCTTTTATGGTTGAAAGTTATTTTAATTACACTTGCTCAAAATTATTAAACAAGAGCGAGCTAATTGAAACAGTGCTTGATTCCAACTTACCACTAGATGTTGTCGCAAGGCTTTATGATTGCGGAAAGAACTTGAGCTTCGAACAAAGAGTTGCAAACGCATACGGTATTGATGAGCGGTATGAGTTACTCGTTAATAATCTAATAAAATTTTTACACGGAAAAAAATCTAAACAATTAACAAAGTATTTCGAAGAGAACGGAAAGGATGGTGCTGACTTTACGGAAATAGATAACAAATTTAGAATTCCACCTATTGTAAAATGTAAGGCAATCTTAGATACGGTATCCCGTGATGAGCAAAAAAATCATGAGTTTGTAAATATAGTCGAGCGTTTGTTCTCGGCGAGAAACTCACTTGCTCATGGTAAAACTGAAAATGTAAGCCATACCTTTACCGTAGATGATGAAGAAGTATCGCCAGCAAGTTGTCCTTCAGTCATAGCTTCTTGGCAAGAGTCGTGTTCTTTGGAAAAAGCACAAAGTTACTATAGAACTTGTACTGAAATAGTGAACTATATTGGTAAGTTAGCATTAAATGAAGAACACCCATTATTAACATTATCATCTCAGCTATCAGGACTACAGGGCTAACAAATTGTTTAAGTGTGATTCGCCACGCATGGCATTTTTATTACGTGTTTAAATAAGTGATTAAAGTGGTTTGCAGGGGCAGGATTACATTTTTTTATCCCACTCAGTTGAGTGTTGATATAGCGGGATAATCATGGCCTTGGCGATCGCACCCCGGCCTCATCGTCGCCACAAAAAATCAGGGAGCCATAGCTCCCTAATCGCGACACACGGGATGATAAATCAGCCGATAGCTGGCGATTTTTGCCAGTTGGCTTGCTGCGGACGGCCCAGAGTTCGGCGTTGATAGCGCCAGGCCAGCAGTAGCGGCATACCGAGCAGCAGCTGGGCGGCCAGCGGGATCTCCTCGATGGGGGCGGCCAGTGCCCCTTCCGGAATAATGCCCCCCTCAATTTCGGCTGCCAGTTTGAGCTCCAGCGCATTGCCAAAGTCGGCGAAGGTGGTGGCATTGATCACAAATGCATCCTGACCGCCCGCCACGTTCTCCACATACCACTCTTGCAGCACCCCATCGGCATAGTCCTGACCTATGGTGATGCCGTTGATGGTATCGATGCCGGAGGCGAGCAGTTGATCCCGCACGGTAGAGGTATCCAGCCCGTTGTTCTGGATACCGTCACCCGACACATCCATCACCTGGCGGGCGGCGGTGTAGTTGTTGGTATCAAACTGCTGGGCACCAAAGGCCATGGCCGAACCGGGGGCCGTCATCCCCGCATAGGGGCGTACCAGGGCATCCAGGGTGGCGGCGAAGTTGTTGATGGAGGTCATGTCGTAGAGGTGGAACCAGTCGGTCATCACGCTCTGCTGGGTCGAGCCGCTCCACATCACCATCTGTACCGCAATCGACCCCAGCTTGTCGCCACTGGTGTCGAGGATGGCGCTTTGTACCTCCTGACTGTAAAAGGCGTCCACATAGCCCTGTAATTGCAGATTGAATTCCGATGAACTGACGCTGCCCGACACATCCATCAGCAGTTGCAGTTCGGTATCGACTTCGGTCAAGGCGTATGCGGGGGAGGTTACCAACAACATCCCCAGCAGCCCTGCCAACGGTTTGAGTTTCATTGCTCACTCCTTCTCCCTGGCGCTAGTGCCAGCAGGGGGGAATGAATAAAGCGTGCCAGCTTTGGCTAATCCTCTGACTTGGCTTGATCCGGGTGAGGCCGGGCAGGCATGGAACTTGCGAGAACTTGCGACAGAGGTCAAAAGCGCTGATAACCGGCAGGAGTTGCGATGGAGATCCGTCCCTGGCAGTGGGCACCCAACTGGCTGCTACTTGGTTTGGCCAATCAGTGGGGCATGGTGTGGCTCAATATGGGCCACTTCAACTTGCTGGTGGTGTTGCTGATTGCTATCTGGTGGCAAATTGCATCGCGGGTTGCACCGAGCTGGCGCCCGCATCCACTGGCGCTCGCCCTCTTTATCCTGCTGATCCTGATCCCCAGCGCCAGTTGCAAGGCGCTGGCCTGTCTGCTGTTGGTGGCCTCGCTATGGCGCCGTCATCAGAGTGGCGATGAGCGGGCGGTGTTGCAGATTGTGCTCGCCTTTACCGTGGCGGTGTTGTGGGGGCAGCAGGTGTTTGCCCTGCTCTCCGGCCCTGTGCTGGCCCTCGACGCCTGGGGGGTGGGCCAGTGGTTGCAGCTGCTGGGCTGGGAGACTCGCCTTGATGGCAATCGCATCGAGCGGCTGGGAGGCCATGCCCTGATTGTGCTCAAGGGGTGCTCCTCGTTTTCTCAACTCTATCTGGTGGTGCTCTCCTGGCTGGTCTCCTGCTGCTGGCTGGCGCCGGATCGGCCCCTCTACCGGCAGTGGCCCATGTTGCTGCTGGTCTGCCTGTTCTATATCGGGGCCAATCAGCTGCGGTTGGTGCTGATGAGTCTGGATCTGCGCTGGTACGGCTGGCTCCATACCGGCTCGCTGGCCCAGCTCTACCAGTGGGCCATCATGTTGTTGGTGATGACCATCCTCTTTATCCGGGGACGCCGTGATGCGTCTGTCTAAGGGATATCTGCGGTTGGTGGCGTTATCAGAGCCGGGTGGTCAATATGATGCTGCTGGTGATGACCATCCTGTTTCTAAGGGGGCGCCATGATGCGTCTATCTAGGGGATATCTGTTGCTGTTGCTGGTGGCGCTGCTCAGTGCTGCCGCCATGGGCTGGCGTTATCAGAACCGGGCGATCAATGAGGGGGCCAAACCCATGCTGCTGGAGCTGGTCCAGTTGGGATGGCGCTTGCGGGTGGCTACGCCAGTATTGGGCGGCACCTATGTCAGCTATCAGCTGGCCCATCCCCGCTGTGACGGCCTGCTGCAGGCCATGCTGGTGGCGCCGGATCGGGAGGCGATGTCAGTGACGCTGGCGGGTGAAGGGATGAGTCAGGGGGTGATGTTTTTAGGCGAGTTGCACCAGAGCCCGCCGCTGCTCTCGTACCGTCTTACCCAGGGTTGGCGCAAATTGTGGGGGCTGACCCCTTATCCCCTCTATCGGGTGGCCTTGCCGACCACCTGCCTCGGCCTTATTGCGCCGCCGTTGGGGTGACCGACCCCGATTCACCGTTTGGAAGAATGCGGATCAGCAAGGTATTGGGGGCCAGCATGGGGTCATAGCGGGGCTCCAGTTCAATGGCGCGAGCTCCCAGCAAGCGGGTGAGTGCGGTCAGCCGCACGCTCGCCATCCGCGCACTCTCCAGCATGTCGGTTTGCAGCCCGGGGCCGCTTACCAGCGCAATCCGGGCCGGATCCTTGCGGCCTAAAAACTGATGCAGCAGCTGCTCCTGATCCGCCGCAAGTTGCGTCTCCGCGTTCTGGTACTGCAGTTGCAGCTGGGGCTGTTCGGCCATTTGCTGTTCCCGCAACTGGTTGAGGATTGGCAGGGTCTCATTGACCGGCTCCTGACGGGCGCAACCGGTGAGGATCAGCAGCGGCAACATAAGGGGCAACAGGCGGGGCAGGGCGCTGTCTTTGGCTGTGGAGCGGGGAGTCTGGTTGGCCATACGCAGTCACTTCAGGAGGATGAGTTGGCACCAGTTTGCAATGTTTTCAATCCCTTGGCCAGTTGTTCAATCTCGCGGCGCCACTGGTTCCAGGCTGCAGAGGGCAGTTGCTCTGCCACCTGCCAGAGGGTCGGCAGCTGATCCCGCAGGCGCTCCAGCAGCAGGGCAGCCTCCACCTGATAGCGGGCCTCCTGCTCCAGCCAAGCGAGCCAGCGCAGATCCTCGATGGCTTGCTGCAACAGCAACAGATCGTGGGAGAGGCGGTGCGCCTCGCAGGCTTGCGGGCCGAGCAGCATAAAGTCGCTCTCCCGCCCGTCGGTGGGGTCATAAGGTAGGGCGGTGGGCATGCGGCCATGCCACTGCAAATAGCCCTCGGCGCCGCTTTGCCACAGATAGAACCCGGCGGCTCTCGGGGTGCCCAGATTGTAAAACCAGGGGGTGACCTTGTGCTGGCGCACCCGCGCCACATTGGCCTTGTCGGCGCCAAAACCTGCGTTGATCAGGGCAATCTCCACCTCTGCCAGCAGACCAACCTGACCCGGATGATTGAAGTGGCCCGCACGGATCACCGCCGGATCCCGCCGCTTCATCTCCCGCGCCAGGGTGGTGATGGCGGGCAGGGTGGCAAGATCGGGCTCATCAAACAGGCTCCATGCCAGCGGGGGCAAGCCGCTGGCGGTCAGCCCCTGTTGCCGAGTTTGCCATTGATCAAGCTGGCTGGCAGGGTCGTTCCCCCAGCGTTTGAGCGGGGTATAGGCCAGCAGGGGCGGCACAAAGCCGAGCCCGGCCGCTTCTCCCATGATCTCCCGCATTCCCGCCTCATCTTGTGGCAGGGCGGGCGAGAGGCCGCTGATCCCGAGCTTGGCGAGCCGCTGCAGATCGCAGCGACTGGCCGCGGCGATTTGCTCTTTTAGCGCCTCGGGGTCGGGGCTCAGCCAATTCAGATAGGGGGGCGCTTCGACATAGATGCCGACCGGCTTGCTGGCTGCGGGCAGGGCCAGCGGCAGCACCTCGATAGTCAGCGGCAACTGCACCAGTTGCTGTTGGCTCAGCAGCTGAATATTGCCCAGATAGTGACCGGCAGGCGCATCGCGTGGGACGGTGATCTGCAGTACCAGACGCCGAGGTACCCCTGCCAGCAGGGTGAGCCCGGCGATCCCCTCGACCAACTCCTGATCCGATGGGGCCAGCAGGGTGCCACTCGCCTGCGGGCGAACCAGATGCCACTTGCCGTAATAGGGGGTCAGCGCCAGCGGCGATCCTGCCTGCTCGGGGGGCTGGATCACCAGCAAGGGGGCCGGATCGTCGGTGGCGGCGTGGATGGCAAATTCCAGCAGCAGCTGGCTGCCACGGGCGGCCAGCACCGGTTGAGCAGCCTGCTGCAACGCATCGACCGCAGATGCCGGGGCGATCTGCAGGGTTGGGGCGGCATCCGTAATCGGCGTGAGGCTCAGTTGCTGCGCAGCTGGGGCTGGGGTTGGGGAATAGGGGGCCAGGGTCCACTTTTCCAAAAACAGCTGGCGCTGCTTGGTCAGCACGCTTGCGGTAGCGTCGGCCAATACGGCGAGATCTTTTCCACTATTCGGGAGAGCCTCTTTGCTGGTGCTGGCCGGATAGGGGGCAAGCAGCAGCCCCGCCAGGTATTTGGCATCCGGTGAGTGACCTACCAGTGTGATAGTGATCGGGCCGCCGGGGTGGTTCAGGGTGACATGGACCGGACCGCCCTGTCGTGCCCCGAATAGCTGCCAGGGATCCGGGTTTGGCAGTGCCTCGCGAGATTGCCCCGCCAGATAGCGCTGCGTTAGCCACTCCTGCGGTTGCCACTGTTCGGCCCAGATGGGCTCGCCATTGACCAGTACGCTGCGCTCGAAGGGGTGGGGCAGGTACTCCCATTCACCGGGGTCATCGAGCCAGAGGGTGAGCTGGTAGCGTCCTTTGGCTAGATCCAGTCGTACTCCGTCGAGATTGCGCAGCCCATCGCGCACCAGGGCATCGCCGGAGGGGCGCAAGATGGGGGTGGGATGGCCAATCAGCCGGGGATCCCCCGGGTTCAGGCCTTCAAAGCCGGTAAAGCGGGGCGCAGCCGCCGCCCCCAGAACCAGCGCAATGGTGCCCTCAGGCAGAGTCAGACCGGGCTCCCAGTACCAGCGGCGAATGGTCAGCGAGGGGGCGTTATCGGCCATAAAGAGATAGAGCTTGGTGAGTTTGTCCAGCGCCAGCGCTCTGGGTTGGCTGGTGCGCCACTCGCTCAAGGCAAAGCGCTGGGTGAAGGGGCCGGGGGCGACAACCCGCTCCAGATTGACCCGGCTACGGTAGTTGACCGAGGCCTCATCGTCGATACGCAGGATCAGGGTTTGCGGGCGGGCGCTGGGGTTATGGCCCTCGATCACCAGTTCATCATCGCTGCCCACCGGCCAGTTGTGGGTGCTCAGATCGAGCCGCTGGGGTGTCTGGTTACCTGTCATGGGCAGCGGGGTCAGCCCCTCCAGCCGGGTGGTGGCCATTGCTGCATTGGCGCAGAGTAGGATAACCAGCCAGAGCCCTTTGCTCATCCGGCCAGCCCCTTTAGCCAGTTGTTCAGCTCGGCAGCCTTGTGATCCCAGCTTTGCAGGGCCACCTGCTGTTGGCGCGTGTGGCGCCCTTCGCTGTGGGTGAGCCCCTCCCAGCCACTCTCCTGAAACCAGCCCGGATTGGGTTGATCAAAGGCGGCCCGATTGATGGCCTGGGCCAGGCTCTCCCCATCGTGGGGGAGCTGGATCTGATCCCGATAGCCATCGAGGGCCGGAAAATCGGTGCTGACGATGGGGCGCCCTGCGGCCAGATACTCGCGCAATTTCAATGGATTGCAGGCGCGGATCTGGGCGTTGTCGACAAAGGGCAGCAGGCTCACTTGCCAGTGCTGGGCATAGGCTGCCAGCGTGTGGTGGGGACGGGGGCCCAGCAGATGGATATTGGGGAGCCCCTTGAGGGGGGAGATATCGGTCTGGACCGGGCCAATCAGCACCAGATCCCAGTGGGGCAAGGCGGCGGCCGTCTCTGCCAGCAGGGGGATATCAATCCAGTCGCTCAGGCTGCCGTAAAATCCGGCAATGGGACGGCCGGAGGGGAGATCCGCCGGGCGCTCTCTGGGGGGCATAAACAGCTCGAGATCCACGCCGTGGCTGAGAAGCCGGGTTTTATGGGGGGGAAAGCGGCTGGCCAGCGCTGGGCTGGCGGCCAGAATGAGATCCGCTTTTTCCACCAGTCGGGCCTCGCAGTGGGCGATGGCCTGATGATCCACCCCCGCCAGCGCCGAGAAGTCATCGCCGCAGTAGTAGATGACCGCCCGCTCATCCAGCTTGCCAATCAGATCGACGGCGCTGGGCAGGGAGATCCAGAGCAGGGGGCGATCCAGCTCGGGCAGCTGACGCCGGATCTGCGCCGCCAGCCAGTGGCCATTGATCTTGCCCGCCAGCCGACTGCCCGGCAGCGGCAAGGCGAGCGGCGGCAGAACCCGGGGACTGCTGGCGTCGACTGGCGAAACCGACTGGCTGCCAGCATGGCGCGCGCCGCGCAGCACCGCCCCCAGTTTGCGGACGATGCGGGTGAGATCATGAAGGGTAAAGCGGGGACAGCGCATGCCGATGGAGTTGACCCAGAGCACTTGATAATCGGGCAACAGACGCTTGATCAGGTGTTGGGTGCTGGAGGGGTGCTGGCCCCAATCCTCTCCCAATACCACCAGTTGCGGCAGTGAGTGTGGTTTCATGCAAAGGTCTCCGAGGCGTGTGCGAGGTCGCTGTGATCCTGTGGTTGCAAGGGGCGCAGTACGGTGGCCGGTACACCCGCTGCCAGCACACCTGCGGGCAGATCCCGGGTGACGACGCTGCCTGCGGCGACAATGGTGCCGGCGCCTATGGTGACACCGGCCATCACCATCACCCCGGTGCCAAGCCAGACATCCTGCTCCAGCACAATGGCCCCCACCTGTTCATCGCGATCCGGCAGGCCCCGGGCGCGATCGCGAGCGTTGACCGGGTGCCCCGGGTAGCCCGCCAGAAAGGCACGCCCTGCAATCCGGACGTTATCCCCCAGCACTATCTTGCTGCCCACCGCCAGGGTGGTCTGCCAGCCAATGCCGACATTGCGGCCAATCACCAGCTTTGGCGTCTGGCTCGATGCCCGGCCGCTGATGGTCATGGCGGCGCTGAGGCGGCAGTCGGCACCGATTTCGATGGTGACCGGACCGCTGATATAGGGGATGCCGCCATAGAGATAGAGGCGTGGGGCGGGGGCCGTGAGGCGAGATTGAAACAAGGGGGTCCACCAAAGGGTGCGGGTCAGGGTCGCCAGCGCGTTGCTGCCCAGCAAATAGAGCCGATAAAGCAGCCGATGCAGGGGAGGGATGACGGGGCATGACCAGTGGCGGGCACTTTTGGCCAGTCGCCATATCCGGCGAGCCAGTGGCGTTTCCCCCTGTTTGGCCCAGCTTTTCATCCGGTGCAGGTTGATGGTGTTCATGGCGACCTCTCCCTCTGGTGCAGTCCGTTGCTCGCTAAGCAGAAAGCAGGGATCGGGCCAACAGGACGGCCCCAGCTAGATCGGGCCAAATGGGGCTAAGAGGTGGGGCAGATTGCGCCGGTTGGTGCAATTTGCAGCCAGCGTTGTGCAAAACGCAAATGCCAGTCTCATTCTGGGCTTGTTCAGGCCGGTTAAGCCGCACAGAGAAGCTATCGTCTCAGGGCGGGAGTGAGTGGCGTGGGCTTTGCATTAGCGGTAGCTGACCCGGAGCAGGATGCTTCGGGTGGCTGGGAGGCCCTATGAAACTTGGTGTGAACCAGATTGCCATGCTCTATTACGCCGGCGGCTTGCTCCTGATGAAGGGGATCTCCCTGCTGATGCTGCCGGTGTTGACCCATCAGCTGCTGCCTCGCGAATACGGTCAGCTGGAGGTGCTGCTGACCCTCATCAATCTGGGTTCCCTTATTTTGGGCTTCGGGCTGGTGGATGCCCTCTACCGCTTTGCTGGATTGGCGAAAGATGAGCAGGAGCGCCAGCAGGTGGTGGCCCGCATGTTTGGTCTGGTCTGGTTGATCGCCCTGGCCAGTCTGGTACTGCTCTGGCTGCTGGCACCTGTGGTGCAAGCCTGGCTGCCGGTGGAAACCCGCCTTGCGGATGTGCGCTGGGTGCTCTGCGCCCTGCCGTTTGAAGGGGTGATCGGCGTGCCGCTGGCATGGCTGCGGATGCGCAATCAGGCGCGGCTCTTTTTCGTGGCGACCGCAGGCAAGGCGGTGATCCAGTCCCTGTTGACCGGCTGGTGGCTCTGGCTCGGCTGGGGCGTGAGCGGGGTGCTGGCCTCCGGCACCCTGACCTGCGTCGCACTGGCGTTGCTGCTGAGCCTCTGGCAGTGGCGAGATAGCGGGATCCGCTTTGACTGGCAGCACTATCGGCCGCTGCTGCGCTATGGATTGCCCCTGGTGGTGAGCGGGCTGGCAGGTTTTGCCCTGAGCGGACTGGATCGCTGGCTGCTGGCCGATGTGGTGGGGGAGGCGCTGCTCGCTTACTACGCTGTTGCGGGCAAGTTGGCGCTGGCAGTGGGACTTCTGCTGCAACCCTTTGCCCTCTGGTGGTATCCCCGCCGTTTCATGCTGTTGCGCGAGCCGGATGGACTGCGACTCAATGCTCACTACAGCGTGATGGGGTCGGTGTTGGGGTTTGTTACCGCGGGGATTGTCGGGCTCACTGCCCCCTTGCTCATTCGCTGGCTGACCCCGGAGAGCTATCACGGGGCGATTGCCTATATTCCGCTGCTGGTGCTGGGCATGGCGGTGCGCAATGTTTCGGACTTGCTCAATGTCGGTTGCTTTAGCGGCGAGAAGAGCAATGCCCAGATGGTGATCAATCTGGGCTGCAGCGCCCTTGGGGTGGCAGGCTTTCTGCTCTCCATCCCCCCCTTCGGGGTCGCCGGGGTGATCTGGACCCTGCTGCTGGTCTATCTGGTACGGGCGCTGGCCTTTTATCTGGTGAGCCAGCGGTTGCTGCCGCTGCCGTATCGCCTCTCGACCCTCTGGGCCAGTTCGCTCGGGGCGCTGGCGATGGTCTGGCTCGGCCAATGGTGGGCAGGATCATGGCTCGTCTAACGCCGGCCATCTGGGCAAGCGCCATCTGTCTGGTGCTGGCCCTGCTCTGGTGGCGGCTGCCCCATCCCTTGCTGCTGCCGGTGCTCGGCCTTGCCATTCCCGCCATCTGGTTTGCCCTGCGCTGGCCCTTCTTGATGGTACTGGGGTTTGTCACCTTCTCTTTCTTTCGACTGCATGAGGTGTTCCCCCAGCTCTATCCCCTCAAAATCCCGCTGCTCTTCTCGCTGGCCGCCATCGGCGCACTGGTCTGGCACATTTTACTGACCGGTCGGATCAAGCCCTACTGGAGTCCAGCGCTGAGCTGGCTGACGGCCTTCTTTGTGATGGTCTCCATCGGTGTGCTGTTTGCCAGCAACCGGGGCGAGGCGATCGCCACCTGGACCGGCAGCTACAGCAAGATCTATCTGATGACCCTGGCCACCGCCTGGCTGGTGCGCACTCCGGGGGATTTTGCGCTGGCGGTGCGTACCTTCGTGGTTGCGGGCTGTCTGGTGGCGTTGGTGGCCCTCTACAACAAGGCGAGCGGGATCGGGCTGGTGGAGGGCACCCGGGTGACCATAGGGCGCGAGCTGGGCTCTGTGCTGGGGGATCCCAACGATCTGGCGCTGGTGCTGCTCTTTCCTGCCGGTTTTTCGCTGAGCTTGCTGCTCAATCAGGGTAATGGGGTGGGGGGGCGTTTGCTGGGGGGGCTCGGCTTTGCGTTGACCGCCGCCGCCATTATCGCCACCCAGAGCCGCGGCGGCTTGCTTGGCGTGTGTGCAGTCAGCGGCCTGTTTGCCTGGCAGCGGGTGAAGTCGAAAACCCTGTTGATCTCGATGGGGATGGTCGCGCTGGCGGTGCTGTTTGCCGCCGCCGGGATCAGCGACCGGGCATCTGGCGGCGCCGCCGAGAGTGGGGTCGATGCCTCGGCCATGGGGCGGATCTACGCCTGGCAAGCGGCCTGGGGCATGGCGCTAGGCCATCCGCTGGTGGGGGTGGGCTTGTCCAATTTCTATTACAACTACTTCTTCTACAGCCCCCATTGGGATGGGCTCAATCATGCGGTGCACTCCACCTGGTTCGGGGTGCTGGCTGAAACCGGCTTTGTCGGGCTGGCGCTGTTTATCGGCATGGTGACGGTGACCCTGCGCAGTTGCTGGCGTTGCCAGCTTGCTGGCATGCCTCCTGCAGTGATCACGGCGATGCAGGGGGTGATGGCCAGCATGGTGGGGTTTGTGATTTCGGGATCCTTCCTGACCCAGGGGTTTACCTGGCCCATCTATCTGGAGTTGGCGCTGGCCGTCGCCGCCATCAAGTACGTGCAGCAGGCGGCCACAGAGGTGAAGGCAACCGCTGAGGATCATCAGGAGGCAACCCGGTTGCCGGCAGTGCCACCAAAGGGAGCAAGAGGATGAACGCAACCCCTGTTTTGCTGGTTCACTACGGAGAGGACTGGATCCGCGGCAGCGAACGCTGCCTGCTGGAT
Source organism: Aeromonas sp. R1-2 (assembly GCF_040908505.1). Taxonomy (NCBI): domain Bacteria; kingdom Pseudomonadati; phylum Pseudomonadota; class Gammaproteobacteria; order Aeromonadales; family Aeromonadaceae; genus Aeromonas; species Aeromonas sp. R1-2. The sequence continues at coordinate 18,228 of NZ_JBFODU010000006.1, forward strand.
CTGCTGGCCCACCTCGATCGCAGCCGGTTTACGCCGTTGCTCTGGTGCAATAGCCCGACGCTGGCGGCAGAGGCGGCCACCCTCGGGGTAGAAACCATGGTCGAGCCATTCAGCCTGCTGCTGGGATGGCAGGCGCCACGTTTTGATCTTGCGGCCCATCGGCGCCTCTCCCGGCGAGCCAGAGAGCTCATCACCGAGCGGCAGATTGGGCTGGTGCATGCCAACAGCGCGGCCCCTTGTCAGTGGCTGGTGGGGGTCTGTCGGGCGTTGCAGGTACCGCTGGTGTGCCACCTCCATGCCCGTTACCAGCCCAGAGACAGGTTCAGCCTGCGGGTTCATCAGGCAAGCGTGCTGATCGGGGTGAGCGAGCCGGTGTTGACCGGTTGGCGCCAGGATGGCTGCGCGGCCGATCGGTTGATCCGGGTACCCAACGGGGTGGATGCCGCTCGCCTGAATGGCGGTGCTCACTGGCCGGTCTTCGGCATGCTGGGCTTGCCACCGGGGGATATGATCATCGCAACCGTCGGCTCATTGATCAAACGCAAGGGGATTGATCTGCTGATCCGCTCGCTGGCTGCCCTGATGGCATCGGGGGAGGAGGCTCAGTTGCTGATCATTGGCAGCGGTCCGGAGCGGGAAGCATTGGTGGCGTTGGCTGTCGAGCTCGGTGTGGCCGAGCGGGTCCACTTTCTCGGCGAGCGACCAGACAGTGCCGCTATCTTGCGAGGCGGGGTGGATTTGCTGGTCTCCGGCGCCCGTGAGGAGGTGTTTGGTCTGACGTTGGCGGAGGCGGGCATGTTGGGACTCCCGGTCAGTGCCTATCGGGTGGGCGGCATTCCGGAAGTTGTGGAAGAGGGGGTGACCGGCTTGCTGGCAACCCCGGGGGATTGGGCCGAGATGGCTGATCACTGGCAGCAATTGAGTAATCCGCAACGCCGATGCGCGATGGGGCGGGCCGCTCAGCTGCGTGCCGCACAGTTGTTCACGGTGGCGCGCTATGTCGACGGGGTCACGGCGGTGTGGGACGTCGCGTTGGCTGGTCGTTGGCACGCAACGGCCCCCACACCCTTCCGACCACTCATTCATTGGGCGGGGGAACGACTCCTTGCCAGAGGTCGCAATATGCTGGCGAGTGGGATGGCAAAAGTGGCGCAAAAAGTGCAACTGGGGTTTGGCCGCCGCAGGTGCCAGAGTAAGGGAGCAGCAAGATGAGCATGCAAACTGAGCCGGTGTTTGGAAAGGTCATCGTCGTGGATCCCATCCCGTTTCGCGGTGGCTCCAAGGTTGCGACCGAAGTGCTGCTCGATGAGTTGGCCAAGCGGATGCCCGGGCTCACATGCCATGTGTTGACCCAGGATCCCGACTCCTGGCCCCGTTGCCAACATCACCCCCTTTGGCTGCCCCACCAATTGAAGGGGCGGGAGTCCGGCATCGGCTATCTGCTCAAACAGGGGTGGCAGACCCTGCTGATCCTCTGGCTTGTGCTGCGCTTGGGGCAGGTGAAGTGCCTGGTGGCGGCGTCCGGGCCGGGGGTGGATCTCTGCTGTTACTGGGCGGCCCGCTGGTTGCGGTGCCGGGTGGTTCAGCTGATCCATGGCCCTGTGGGGTGCTCGGGGCTCTCTGCCAGGGCCTTGCAACGGGCGAGTTTTGTATTTTATCTCGAATCAACCCGCAGCTCCCTGGTGGCATTACTGGCCCGGCTTGGCGAGACCGAGTTCCCGTCACACTGGCAGCCATTTACCAATGGCTTGAGCGAGATTGATTGGCCCAAAGCGACCCTGGGGGGGCCTCGTATTTTGTGGGCGGCTTCGTTGTTGCGCTGGAAGGGGCTGGAGACCATGCTGGCCGCCCATCAACTGATCCCTGACGCTCGCCCCGAGCTGATGGTGTGCTATCTGCAGCCCAAGGGCACGCTGCAACCCTGTAGCCAGCCTCAGCCACAGCTGCCAGACACGCACTGGTATGCCAACCCCGCCAATCTTGACGAGATCCGATCTCAATGCGGCATTTTTGTCTCCACCAGTCATCAGGAACCGTTTGGTCTCTCCATTCTGGAGGCCATGGCGGCAGGATTATGCGTAGTGATCCCGGCCGATGGCGCCTGGTGGGATCGACACCTCACCGATGACATGAATTGCCGCAAATATCAGCCAAACGATCCCGGCGATCTGGCGCGGGTGCTGGCCAGCCTCAATGCCATGCCCGACGAGGTCAAGCGACTTGGCCATCATGCCCGCCTGCATGCCATGGTCCATTACAACGCGGCAGATACCTATCAAAGCACACTGGATCAGTGGGAAGGTATGTTGCGATGGGATGCGTTGAGCCTTGCCGTGCATGGTTAGCGCGCAGTGGTTCCCCGTAGGTAGGATGGTCACGCATGAGGGACTTATGGGCAGACTGGTTGCGGGAGGCTGGGTGACTCCGCCACTCTGATGCAGTTACGGCCGGATGATTTGGCGGTGTAGAGCGCAGCATCAGCCAGTTTGACCAGTTCAGATGGCTGCCAGTGACTCGATGGTCTGAGGCAGGCAACACCCATGCTAACTGTCACCAGACCGGTGGCATTTTGTGCGTGTGGCTGCGCCAGTGCAAAAATCAGCCGTTGGATATGTTGGGCAATTTCATAGGCGGATTGACGCTCGACATGTGGCAGCAGGATGACAAATTCCTCTCCGCCGTAGCGGGCCACCAACTCCCCCGAGCGGCGTCCGGATTGCGCCAGGGTATGGGCAAGCAATCGAAGGCACTCGTCACCGGCAACGTGGCCATAGAGGTCGTTGAACTGCTTGAAATGATCGATGTCGAGCATGATGAGCGCAATCGGCATCTCTGTCTGAATACAGTGCTCCCAGGCCAGGTTCAATGAGTTGTCGAACAGACGGCGGTTACCTATGTTGGTAAGCCCATCGGTATTGCTGAGCGCTTCCAGTTTCCGGTTCGCTTCCGCCAGCTCCCTGGTTCTGAGCTCGATAATGAGCTCCAGCTCATGTTGGCGCTCCTCCAGACTGGTCATCGGGTAAATTTCGCTTTCCCGAGCCGCACTGTAAGGGATGGAGATACTGCTGTGAGCAATTTTCCACGCCATGGCTTCGTGTCGAAAAATCAGCACCAGCCTGGCGGTTCTGCGGGAGAGGATAGGTTCTGATTTTGGTAGATGGATATGAAAGAAGGCGGTGACCACCACCACATCAACGGCCAGATCTTGCAGGGTCAAATCGAGTATTTCCAGGCGGATCCTGCCCGGGATCTGGGCAAAATCGCGGCGGGTTATCCGGATCCACTCATCTTTATCGGTAACCAGAACATCACTGCTGCCGGCAAAGCCGCTGAAATTGTCGCTAAACCGCGTGGTGAGCCGCTCATCCCGTGATGAATACATCTCGATGTACTCATCAAACAGTGAGCGGATCAACTGTTCCCGTTCAGTGGTCATTGCGCTGGGCCCATGTGAAGTGGTCACGTTTTTCAAACGTTCGATTGAACTATAGTCAATTATGTCATTTTAATTGGCTATCTATCTTGATTTTTCTCGTTTTTTTGTTCAATTCCCGCACTTGGCAAGTGTCCGTAGGGCCAGCCATAAACAAGGCTCCATGGCGTGGTTATCAGAGGGGAGGCCTCTGTCTGCATGCATTTCACGAGGTGAGCAGGGCTGTCAACGAGTTCGATAAGGCAAGGTAGTGGCTGGAGCCACTGCTCGGCTGATGATTTACACGCTTATCGTTTGTCATGTTTATCGTGATCCAAACTCATTTTTTGGAGTTGCCATTGAACAAGAATAATTATCATCTATATCGATGGAGATGGATATTTACGCTCTGGTTAATTAAGCGGGGTGACGTGAAGGTAAATAGTGTGAAGGTGGGCGGTAACATCTGTAACCGGATGAGCGAATGCATCGCGAGTTAAATATGATGTCTATGTTGCAGACAGCCTTCCACCTTGCCTTTTCTCTTACCATTAATTTGAATGCAGATTCACGATGATGCGTAAACATATCCGTGAGCGTGATATTTTACTCACCAGCATCCAAGACAAGAAAGAGTGGGGGAGGTCATACTGATATGCATACCTCGGCGGCATCTTTTCATTAAGCGGTGTTAAACGTCAGGGAGGACAAGCGGGGTTGTGCTGTGTGGGCTCGCAGTAGAACGTGTCGCACTGAAGCGCAGGTAAAATGCAAACTGAAACCAAGCGACATGCAGGTAAATCGTGCCGTGAAGGCCGTGCTTGCTACCGGTAGTAGCTGGCCGTGAGACAGTTTTGGTATGGGGAGGCAAGTCAGGAGGTTGTCCCGTGGATGACTGCATGAAATATGCAATGGAATGAGTAAAGATATATTCAATGGATCATTTATTGGTGGGCATCAGTATTGTGAAATGAGCGGTATAGCCAAGATTTCAATCATGTTAATTTGGCTCACAGTGAAAGAGAGGATATGCAGTGATTAATTATTTAATATCCAATTAAGTTCATAAAATTTATGGGGATGCTAAATATCTCTTTGGGGGTAATTAATTTCATTTGTGATGTGGCTCGCTATGAAAATAGGGGTAAGCCGGTCGAAATTGATAGAGATCAATACTGCAGGGTGGGTGAGTCCTTAGCATTTCCGCTATTAAGCATTTATCAAACAAGTGCTCACTACGGGAATAAGAAGAATGGTCGAGGATAATTTTTTATCGGCTCATGGGATTAATCGCCGTGATTTTATGAAATTGTGTGCCGGGATGGCCGCAACCCTGGGATTAAGTCAGCATGCCGTCGCCAAGATGGCCACTGCGCTCACCAGCCCCGAACGGCCGCCGGTGATCTGGATTGGGGCGCAGGAGTGCACCGGCTGTACCGAGTCGCTGCTGCGCGCCACCCATCCCACCATCGAAAACCTGATCCTCAATACCATTTCGCTGGAGTACCACGAGGTGCTCTCGGCGGCCTTTGGTCATCAGGCGGAAGAGAACAAGCACAACGCCATCAAGCGCTATAAAGGCAAGTATGTGCTGGTGGTGGATGGCTCCATTCCGCTCAAAGATGGTGGCGTCTACTGCATGGTGGCCGGTGAGCCCATCGTCGACCATATTCGCCGTGCTGCCAGTGACGCGGCTGCGGTCATCGCCATCGGTTCCTGTGCTGCCTGGGGCGGTGTGCCTGCCAGCGGCGGCAACCCGACCGGCGCTGTCAGCCTGGAAGAGGCGCTGGGCAACATCAGCACCCCGATCATCAATATCCCGGGCTGTCCGCCCAATCCCCACAACTTCCTCACCACGGTTGCCTACTACATCACCTACGGCAAGCTGCCGGCGCTGGATAGCAAGAAGCGTCCGTTGTTTGCCTATGAGCGGCTGATCCACGAGAACTGCGAGCGTCGTCCGCACTTCGACGCAGGGCGTTTTGCCAAGGAGTTTGGTGATGAGGGTCACCGTCAGGGTTGGTGTCTCTACCATCTTGGCTGCAAGGGGCCGGAGACCTACGGCAACTGCTCGACCCTGGAGTTCTGCGATGTGGGCGGCGGCATCTGGCCGGTCGGTATCGGTCACCCCTGTTATGGCTGCAACGAGCAGGGGGTCGGTTTTAGCAAGGGGATCTTCCAGCTCGCCAAGGTCGAGAACCCGACCCCGCGGGTGGATAAACCCGATGTGAAAATTCAGGAGGGGGGCTATACCTCGCCCACCGCGACTGGCCTTATCGGTGGCGCCCTCGGGGTGCTGGTAGGGGTGAGTCTGATGACGGTGCGTGAACTCGGTCGCCAGCAGAAGCGCCACGAAGCCGGGCAGCACCCATCACGGGAGGAGTAACCGTGAACAGACGCAACTTCCTCAAATTTGCCTCCGTCGGTGCACTGGCGGCGGGCACAGCCGTACCCGGCACCGCACTGGCGGCGGCCAAGAACAAGCCGCCCATTCCCGGCGCGCTCGGCATGTTGTATGACTCTACCCTTTGCGTCGGCTGTCAGGCCTGTGTGGCGGAGTGTCAGCGCCTCAACGGCAACCCGACCAACCCAGCCGGGGCGCAAACCTGGTCCAACAACGACAAGCTGACCCCTTACACCAACAACATCATTCAGGTGTGGAAGAGCGGCACTGGCGAGCACAAGGATCAGCTGGTGGATGGCTACGCCTACATCAAGAAGCAGTGCATGCACTGTGTCGATCCCAACTGCGTCTCTGTCTGTCCGGTGCAGGCTCTTAAAAAAGATCCCAAGACCGGCATCGTTCACTACGACCCGAGCGTCTGCACCGGCTGTCGCTACTGCATGGTGGGTTGCCCGTTCGATGTGCCCAAATATGACTATGACAACCCGCTGGGGGCGATCCACAAGTGCGAGCTCTGCAACCAGAAAGGGCTGGAGCGGATTGATCAGGGCAAGTTGCCCGGCTGCGTCGAGGTGTGCCCCACCGGCGCCGTCATCTTCGGCACCCGCGAGGAGCTGATGGCCGAGGCCAAGCGTCGCCTGCTGGCGACTCCGGGCAGCGAATATGCCTATCCGCGCCAGACCCTCTCTGCCAACGACCCTTACCTGCACGAGGTGCCCAACTACCAGCCTTACGTCTATGGCGAGAAGGAGGGGGGCGGCACCCAGGTGCTGGTGCTGGCCGGGGTGCCCTATACCAAGCTCGACATGCCCGATCTGCCGGAGCTCTCCTCCGGTGCCCGCTCCGAGCATATCCAGCACACCCTCTACAAGGGGATGGTGCTGCCCATGGTGGTGCTGACCGGCCTCTCGGTGCTCATTCGCCGCAACACCAAGAATGGTCACGATCATCATCACGATGATGGCCATGATCAGGGGAGTGCGCAGATCAAGGGTCAGGGCACTACAAAGGGAGGCAAGGATCATGAGTAACCACAAGGCGTATCCCCTCGGCGGCAAGCTGGTCAGCTGGCCTGTGCTGGTGCTGGCCCCCTTTGCCGTGCTGTGCGGCATGTTGATTTTAAAACGCCTCGTCTTCGGGCTGGGTTCGGTCACCGATTTGAATGGCGGTTATCCTTGGGGACTCTGGATCTCGTTCGATCTCTTGATCGGCACCGGTTTCGCCTGCGGCGGCTGGGCGCTGGCCTGGGCTGTCTATGTGTTCAACCGGGGCGAGTATCACCCGTTGGTGCGACCGGCCCTGCTGGCGAGCCTGTTCGGTTATTCGCTGGGCGGTCTCTCCATCACCATCGACGTGGGGCGTTACTGGAACCTGCCGTACTTCTACCTGCCCGGTCACTTCAACACCTCCTCGGTGCTGTTCGAGACGGCGGTCTGCATGACCATCTATATCGGGGTGATGGCGCTGGAGTTTGCGCCCGTGCTGCTGGAGAAGTTCGGCTGGCAGGCGTCACTCATTCGCCTCAACAAGATCATGTTCTTCGTGCTGGCGCTGGGGGCTCTGCTGCCCACCATGCACCAATCCTCGATGGGGTCGTTGATGATCGTCGCGGGGGAGAAGATCCATCCGCTCTGGCAAAGTTACGAGCTGTTACCGGTCTTCTCTTTGCTCACCGCCTTTATCATGGGTTTCTCCATCGTGGTGTTCGAGGGATCTCTGGTGCAGGCGGGATTGGCGGGGCGGGGCCCCAACGAGAAGTCGCTCTTCTACAAGCTGACCCAGGTGATCGATATCTTCCTGATCCTGTTTGTGGCGCTGCGCTTTGCCGAGATCGTCATCCACGACAAGTCGGAGTATCTCTCCGAGTTCAATCGCTTCTCCATCATGTTCTGGAGCGAGATTGCGCTGATGATCTTCCCGCTGCTGGTGTTCCACTGGGACAAGAGCCGCCGGGATTCGCGCATGTTGTTCCTGGGGGCCCTCAGCATGCTGCTGGGCGCCGCCCTCTGGCGACTGGATTACTCCCTGCTCGCCTTCAACCCCGGCAATGGCTACCACTACTTCCCCTCTGCGGAGGAGGTGCTGATCTCTCTGGGCTTTGTTGCCATCGAGGTGTGTGCCTATTTGCTGTTGATCCGGCTGCTGCCGGTACTGCCATCACTTGAACGTGTTCACCAAGATTATCAGGCCCGAGGGAAAGCCAACGTATGAGCCAACGTATCACCATAGACCCCATCACCCGCATTGAGGGGCACCTGCGTATCGACTGCGAAATCGAAGGCGGTAAAGTGACCAAAGCCTGGTCGTCCGGCACCATGTGGCGCGGGATGGAGGAGATCGTCAAGGGCAACGACCCGCGCGATGCCTGGATGATAGTGCAGCGCATCTGCGGGGTATGTACCTCCATTCACGCCATCGCCTCGGTGCGAGCGGTGGAGAACGCCATCGGTGCCAAGGTGCCGGTCAACGCCCAGTACATCCGCAACCTGATCATTGCTGCCCACAACATCCACGATCACATCGTCCACTTCTACCAGCTCTCCGCGCTGGACTGGGTGGACATCACCGCAGCCCTTGAGGCCAATCCGCAAAAAGCGGCGGACATGCTCAAGGGGGTCTCTACCTGGTCTCTCAACAGTGCCGATGAACTGACCAAGGTGCAGGATAAAATCCGCGCGCTGGTGGCGAGCGGCCAGCTTGGCATCTTTGCCAACGGCTACTGGGGTCACAAGGAGATGAAGCTGAGCCCGGAGGTGAACCTCATCGCCGTGGCCCACTACCTGCAGGCACTGGAGTGCCAGCGCGATGCCAACCGCATTGTCGCCATCCTCGGTGGCAAGAGCCCGCACATCCAGAATCTGGCGGTGGGCGGCGTGGCCAACCCCATCAATCTGGATGCACCAAGCGTGCTCAACCTCGAGCGGCTGCTCTATGTGAAGAGCTTTATCGACCGGCTCGGCGAGTTTATCGAGCAGGTCTACAAGGTAGATGCCGCCATCATCGCCGCGCACTATCCCGAGTGGCTGAGTCTGGGGCAGGGGGCCAAACACTACCTGAGCGTGCCGGAGCTCCCCACCGATGCCAACGGCGGCAGCTTCCTGATGCCGGGCGGCTATATCGAGAATGGCAATCTGACGGGTTATCGCCCCATCGAGAGTCATCAGGATGGCTGGCTGATGGAGGGCATCGCCGAGAGCAACAAGCACGCCTGGTACAAGGATGACGAGCCGCTCAAACCTTGGGAGGGCAAGACCGAGCCCGATTACACCGGCTGGCAGGATGACGGCAAATACTCCTGGGTCAAATCCCCCACCTTCTACGGCAAGGTGGTGGAGGTGGGGCCGCTTGCAGACTTGCTGGTTAAACTGGCCGCCAAGCACCCGGAGACGGTGGCGCACTTCGATCATCTGAATGGCATCTACAAGGCGCTCACCGGCTCGGCCATCAAGACCGAACAGCTGCACTCCACCATGGGCCGCATCATCGGTCGCGCGGTGCGCTGCTGCGTGCTGAAAGATACCCTGGCGCACCAGTGGAAGGCGCTGGTGGACAACATCGGCAAGGGGGACACCACCGCCTATATCAAGGCGGAGATCCCGGCGGACAAGGAGTTTCGCGGAGTGGGCTTTGAAGAGGCGCCGCGCGGCATGCTCTCCCACTGGATCGTCATCAAGGGCGGCAAGATCGAGAACTATCAGGCGGTGGTGCCATCGACCTGGAACTCGGGCCCGCGCAACTTCAATGATGAGCCCGGCCCCTACGAGCAATCTCTGGTAGGCACCCCGGTGGCGGATCCCGCCAAGCCGCTGGAGGTGGTGCGTACCATCCACTCGTTCGACCCCTGCATGTCCTGCGCGGTGCACGTGGTGGATACTCAAAATGGCGAAACAACTCAGGTGAAGGTGTTGTGATGAACATCCTGATCCTGGGCGTCGGCAACCTGCTCTTGAGCGATGAGGCGGTGGGGGTTCGCATCGTCGAGGCACTGGGGCGCGAATACCGTTTCTCCCCCGGTATCGAGCTGCTCGATGGCGGCACCGCCGGCATGGAGTTGCTCGAAGCGATGGCCAGTCGCGATCACATCATTCTGGCGGATGTGGTGCGCAGCGGTAATCCGCCGGGTACCGTGGTGACCCTGAAGGATGAGGAGGTCCCGACCCTGTTTGGCCGCAAGATCTCCCCTCATCAGCTGGGGCTGGCGGACGTGCTCTCGGCGCTGCATATGACGGGGGAGTCGCCAAAGCGGCTCACTCTGATCGGCATAGAGCCTGAATCCCTCGAACCCCGCATCGGCCTCACCCCAGTGGTGGCCGCTGCCATGGGGGAGGCGACGGATCGGATCTTGACCCTGCTGGCCAGTGTCGGTGCCCCCGCCATCCCGCTCTCTGAGCAGGAGAAAGCTGAACAAGCGCGGGAGGGCCTATGGCGCAGTCCCATTTAAGCGAGGCTGAGAGAGTGCTGGAGAGAGTACCGGAGATGGCACAGGAGTTTGCCGGTTTTGCCACCAATCCAGCACCTTTGCTGGTGGCCCAGTACGAGCGGATCGCTCGCGAAGAGATGCAGGCGTTGCCCTTCTATCACGCCACCATGCCCATAGTGGCGGAGTGCGTGCTGTTTGAAGACCAGTGGCTCGGCTGTGTGCTCACCCCCTGGATGTTGAGCGTTGTGGTGCTGCCGGGGCCGGAGCAGCTTTGGCCGGTACGCAGCAACAGCGATAGGCTCGCCCTGCAGCTCCCCTGCGGCAACATGACCTTTATGGTGGGTGAATTGCCCGAGACGGGACAGCTGCTAGCCTGCTCCCTGATGTCGCCGCTCGATCCCCATCTCGGGGCCGGGGAGGGGCGCTCACTGGTGAGCAGCACCCTCAAGATGCTGCTCTCCTTGCCGGTGCAGCAAGGGGCTGGCGGCGTGGATCTGGGTCGCAGACGGCTATTCGGTGCCCGGCGCGGTCAACCGGCATAGTCGCTAGGTTTCACGCGAAATCAAGTTTAGAATAGGGGGCTATTTTGGCCCCTCACTCCCATGTTCAGACACGCATTCCGCCTCTTTTTGAGTGATGATCCGTGAGTGGTACAAAACAAGAAGGATCCCCATGACTGTTCCACGCAATTCCCTTCGCCATTACGCCAGATCCAGCGCTACCGCCCTGTTGACCCTGCTGCTGGGCACTGCTTCTCACGCGGCGCTGGCCGCTGCTCAACCTGTGCCTGCCGAGCTCAAGCTCGCCATCGGCAGTGAGCCCACCGAAGGGTTTGACCCTCTGCTCGGCTGGAGCCACGGCAGCTACCTGCTGCTGCACAGCCCGCTGCTCAAGCAGAACGCCGATCTCAGTTGGCACAATGTGCTCACCCAAGCGGTGACCCCGAACAAGGATGGCAAGGGGTGGCTCATTACCCTCAGGCCTGCCCTGAAATTCTCCAACGGCGCGCCGCTCACCGCCGAGGATGTGGCCTTTACCTACAACAGCGCAGCCAAGGGGGGCGGCAAGATCGACATGGGCAACTTTGTCTCGGCCAAGGTGCTCTCGCCCACCGAGGTGGCCATCACTCTTAGCGCCCCCCAGAGCACCTTCGTCAACGTGCTGGGATCCTTGGGGATAGTGTCGAAGCGGGATTACGACGCAAAAGCCTATGCCCAAAAGCCGGTCGGTGCCGGCCCTTATCGGCTGGTGAGCTTCCTGCCCGGTCAACAGCTGGTGGTGGAGGCGAACCCCTATTACGCCGGCGGCAACAACGACTTCAAACGGCTGGTGTTTGTCTTTATCGATGAAGAGAGCGCCTATGCCGCGGCCCAGAGTAGCCAGCTCGATGTGGTGCGCATTGCCCCGTCGCTGGCGCCCACCGTACCTGCCTCCCTCAAGCTGTGGGTGCGGCCGAGCGTGGAGAACCGTGGCATCGTCTTCCCGATCCCGCCTGCGGGCGGCAAGGATGCCAAGGGTTATCCCGTCGGCAACGACGTGATCTCGGATGTGGCGGTGCGCCGCGCCATCAACTACGCCATCGACCGCAAGCTGCTGGCGGATCAGCTGCTGGAAGGGCATGCCATCCCCGCTTACAGCGCGGTGGAAGGCTTGCCCTGGCTAAATAAAGCCACTGCCTTCAAGGATGGGGATGTCGCCCATGCCAACGCCCTGCTCGACGAGGCGGGCTGGAAGATGGGCAGTGACGGCATTCGCCACAAGGGCGACCTGCGCGCCGCCGTTACCCTCTGGTACACCAGTGGCGACAGCACCCGCCGGGATCTGGCGGAAGCGGTGCGTGCCATGCTCAAACCCATCGGTCTCGACGTGAGCCTCAAATCCGGTAGCTGGGAGCAGGTGGAGCGCGAGATGCACGCCAATCCGGTGCTGATGGGGTGGGGGAGTCTGGATCCCATGGAGCTCTATCACCACTACCAGAGCGGTTCGGGCGGGGTAGAGTTCTACAACCCGGGCTATTACAGCAACCCGGTAGTGGATGGACATCTCAAGCAGGCGCTGGATGCCCCCGACTGGCAGGCGGCCGTGCCCTTCTGGCAGCAGGTGGAGTGGGATGGCAAGAGCGGCGCCGGGGTGCAGGGGGATGCCGCCTGGGCCTGGCTGCTCAATGTGCAGCACACCTATCTGGCCAACCGCTGCATCGATCTTGGCAAGGGGGCGCCAGAGATCCACGGTAGCTGGTCACTCCTCAACAACCTGCAGGATTGGCGGTGGACGTGCCGTTAAGTTCGCCCTTTAGCTCTTCCGGTTACATTCTGGTAAAAGCCCTGCTGCGTCTGGCAGGGCTGCTCTGTCTGGTCTCTGTCGCCACCTTTGTGCTACTGAGTTACTCCCCCATCGATCCCATCAAGGCCTATATCGGTAACGATCTGCTCCATGTGCCGCCCGAGCAGTATGCCCGCATTGCCGCCCGCTGGGGACTGGATCAGCCGCTGTGGCTGCGCTACTGGCACTGGTTTACCCAAGTGCTGCAGGGGGATCTCGGCTACTCCATGCTCTACAACGCGCCTGTGGCTCAGGTGATCGGCAGCCGCTTTGCTGCTTCCTTCCTGCTGCTGGCGGGGGCATGGCTGCTCTCCGGCTTTTTCGGCATTCTGCTCGGGCTCTGCGCCGGTCGCTATCTCAACCGCTGGCCCGATCGCCTTATCTGCCGTTTTGCCTATCTGCTCGCCTCCCTGCCCACCTTCTGGGTTGGCCTGTTGCTGCTCGCCCTGTTTGCGGTGCACTGGCCGCTACTTCCAGTCTGCTGTGCCTGGACGCCGGGCCTCTCTGCCGATGAGGCGGATTGGGCCATGCGGGCTCGCCATCTGCTGCTGCCAGTGACCACGCTTGCGCTGCTCGGGGTGGGCAACATTGCCCTGCATACCCGGGGGCGGGTGGCCGAGGTGCTGGAGAGCGACTTTATCCGCTACGCCCGCGCCCAGGGGGATGGCGGCTGGCCCATGCTGCGCTTCCATGTGCTGCGCCACGCCTTGACCCCGGCGCTCTGCCTGCAGTTTGCCTCGCTGGGTGAGCTGATTGGCGGGTCGCTGTTGGCCGAGAAGGTCTTCTCCTATCCGGGGCTTGGGCAGGCGACCGTGGATGCGGGGCTGCGGGGGGATATCCCCTTGCTGATGGGCATAGTGCTTTTTTGTACCCTGCTGGTCTTTATTGGCAACACAGTGGCCAGTTTGCTGCTGGCGCGCATCAATCGGGGCTGGGAGGGTGAGCATGCTGTTTAATCCGCTTCCCTCCATAGTGCGCCTTGGGGTGGCCCTGATCGGGCTGGCGCTGCTGGCAGCCTACGGCTGGAGCCTCTCTCATCAGGATGTGCCGATGGATCTGCTGGCGCGCCAGCAGCCCCCCTCGCTGGCCCACTGGTTCGGCACCGATCAGATGGGGCGGGATCTCTGGTTGCGAGCCTTTCAGGGCACCCTCACCAGTCTGGAGCTCGGCATCAGCACGGCACTCTGCAGTGGCCTGCTGGCCATGGTGGCGGCAAGTGTGTCGCTCATCCATCCCAGATGCGATGCAGCGGTGCGAATGGTGATCGACGCCATGCTGGCGCTGCCCCATATGCTGCTGCTGATCCTGATCTGCTTCACTGTGGGGGGCGGCATGCGCGGGGTGATCCTGGCGGTGGCGCTGACTCACTGGCCCAAGCTGGCGCTCATTCTCTGCGCAGAAGCGCGGCGGATCGCCTGTAGTGACTATGTGGTGCTGGCCCGCTGTCAGGGGATGGGGGCGCTGCGTCGCTGGCGCACCCACCTGCTGCCGGGGCTCTTGCCCCAGTGGTTTATCGGCACCCTGCTGATGTTTCCCCATGCGGTTCTGCACAGCGCGGCCTTGAGCTTTCTCGGCTTTGGTCTGGCGGCCCACGAGGCTTCGCTGGGCCTGCTGCTGGCCGATGCCCTGCGTTATCTGGCCGGTGGCGGTTGGTGGCTGGCCCTCTTCCCGGGGCTGATGTTGCTGCTGCTGGTGTTGCTCTTTGATCAGGCTACCCGCGCCTTGCAACAGTTGCTGTGGCACAGGAGTGAACCATGCTGAGTTTTGACCATGTGACCATAGAGGCGGCCCACTACTCCTGGCTAGGGCGACGCAGCTGGCAGCCATTGCTGACCGATATCAGCCTGCAACTGGCACCGGGGGAGATAGTGGCGCTGGTGGGGGGGAGCGGCGAGGGCAAGAGCCTGCTGCTGCAAAGCGCTCTGACATTGCTGCCGGACAACCTGCGCATGCGCGGCACCATCTCTCTCGATGGCACGCCTCTGTGCGATGCCGGTCGGGCCCGTCTGCGCGGCCACACCCTCTGCTATGTGCCACAGGGGGTAAGCGCCCTCAATCCGCTGCTGACGGTGGAGCGCCAGCTGGGCCGGGCGGCGCGCCTCTGCGGCCAGAGCGGTTCCCGCGAGCGGCTTGGTGAACAACTGCTGCGCTACCAGTTGCCTGCTGCCACCCTGGACAGATACCCGCGCCAGCTCTCCGGCGGCATGGCCAAGCGCATTCTGGCCTGCACTGCGGCACTTGGCGGCGCCCGTTACATTCTGGCGGACGAGATCACCGCATGGCTCGACGAAGGGCTGGCCTGTCTGCTGCTCGGCCAGTTGCGTGAATTGGCCAATCAGGGCAGCGGCATCCTCTGGGTCACCCACGATTTGGCGCTGGCGGCCCGCTTTGCCGATCGCATCGTGGCCCTGCATCAGGGGCAGGTGAGCGATACCCTGAGCAGCCACCATCTTCGTCAGGGGCTGGGGAGCGAGATGCTCCGTGCCCACTGGCAGGCGCTGCCGGAATTCAACGCGCTCTTCTCTGTGCCGGAGGTCTCCTGATGTTGGAAGTACGAAATCTCACCATCGCCCAGGGGGAACGTCCCCTTTGGCAGGGATTGTCGCTGACGGTGAAAGCGGGCGAACGGCTCGGTATCTCCGCCCCGAGCGGTTATGGCAAGACCACGCTGGGGCGGGTATTGGCCGGTTGGCAACCGGTTGGGGCCGGCGGGCAGATCCTGCTGGATGGGCAGCCAGTACCTGAACATGTAAAAGGTTATAACCCCATCCAGCTGGTGCCCCAGCACCCGGAGCTCACCTTCAATCCCTATCGCACCACCGGGCAGGCGCTCTGGGATGTATGGCGCCCCGATGAGGCCATGCTGATCCGCTTTATGGTCAAGCCTGAATGGCTTGGTCGTAAACCCGGTCAGCTCTCCGGTGGCGAGCTGGCCCGCATCGCGCTGTTGCGCGCCCTCGATCCTCGCACTCGTCTGCTGATTGCCGACGAGGTGACCGCCCAGCTGGATCCGCAAATTCAGCGGCAGCTCTGGCGGGAGTTGATGATGGAGTGCGAACAGCGCGGGCTTGGCATGGTGATATTCAGCCACCAGCAGGCGCTGCTGCGCCAGATCTGCCATCGGGTGCTGCGTTTTGGGGAGATGCAGCCCGTGACTGGTGTATTGGCTGAAAATGCGGCCTGAGGATTGGTTCCCCCTCATCCCCAGCCCTTTTCCCGCAAGGGGAGAAGGGAGTTGAAGGTGCCATCTCACCAGGCTCAGGGTTTAGGGTTTGGAAAATCTCGGGGTTTGAAAATATGGCTGGTTGTTATGCTCGAAGCCGCCCCCTGAGGCGTTTGAGGGAGTCGTATAGTTGCAGCATGCTGTCGGCATCCACAAACCGATGCCCTCTCCCTAGGGAGAGGGCCAGGGTGAGGGGCGCGAGTATAAAATGCTGGCCATTCTGTACAGAGAGAACCGTTGGCAAAGTGCGCAGATAAAGAGAGGGAGGCATCAGCCTCCCTCTCTTTTTATCCTCCGTTAGCAACGGCGTTTAACCGGTTCTGGTTCAGGCTGTGGCCAGCCAGTTAAGCCAGGCATCCATCCCTTCGCCGGTGGTGGCGCTGACCTGGATCACCTGGATATAGGGGTTGACCCGTTTGGCGTTCTCGATGCAGCGGGCCACGTCAAAGCTGACGTAGGGCAGCAGATCGATCTTGTTGATCACCATCAGCTGGGCGGCGGCGAACATGTCCGGGTACTTGAGGGGCTTCTCTTCCCCCTCGGTGACGGAGAGGATCGCCACCTTGTACTTCTCGCCGAGATCGAAGCTGGCGGGGCAGACCAGATTGCCGACGTTCTCGATAAAGAGGATGCCCCCTTCATTGGCGGGCAGCTGGTGGCAGGCATCGTGAACCATTTTGGCGTCCAGATGGCAGCCCTTGCCGGTGTTGATCTGCACGGCAGGGACGCCGGTGGCGCGAATGCGATCCGCATCGGCACTGGTCTGCTGATCCCCTTCAATCACGGCGCAGGGGCGTTTGTCGGCCAGCTGGCGCAGGGTTTCGCACAGCAGGGTGGTCTTGCCTGAACCCGGGCTCGACACCAGATTGAGCACCAGCTGGGCCGCTTCGTCGAAGTGCTCGCGGTTGTGGGCCGCCAAGGCATTGTTCTTGGCCAGCACATCCATCTCGATGGCGATCAGCTGACGCTGCCCCATGCCGGGCACCGACACTCCCGCTTCCCCTTTGCCATAGTGCAGGTCACCCTGCTGATGGTCATGGTCATGGTCATGGTCATGGTCATGGTCATGGTCATGGCTGTGATCATGGGGATGCGCGTGGGAATGGCCGTGGTCATGAGAGTGGGCATGATCATGATGGTGGTCGTGGGGATGATCATGGTGGTGCTCATGGGGGTGATCATGCCCCTCATGGCTTATGGGAGCCCGCACCCCGTGGTAGTGGTGATGGACATCCCCCTGATGGTGGTAGTGGTGGTGAATGATCAGGGTGCGCGGCGCGCTCTGCTCGTGATCATGATGGTGATGGGCGTCATGAGCATGATGATGGTCGTGTTCATGACCATGTTCATGGTGATGTTCATGTTCGTGATGATGCTCATGATCGTGCTCATGGCCGGCAATCCGAGCCTGGCCACATCCGCATACGCTACACATATCAACTTACCTCGATGTCGGTGATGCGCAGGCTATCACCCTGCGCGACTCGTAATTTGTATCCGCCACACTCGGGACAGGCCTGCCCGCGCTCGGTGAGGGTTACTGTCTGGTTGCAGTCGTAACACCAGGCCTCTGCCGCCTGATGCTGAAAGTGCAGTTGGGCCCCTTCGACGGCGGTGCCCTTGGCGGCCGCCTCAAAACAGAAGGCAATGGTGTCCGGGTCGACGCAGGAGAAGCTGCCGACCTCGAGCCAGAGGGCGGTCACCTTGTTAAAGCCTCGCTGGGTGGCCTGTTCGGCCGCCAGATCGATGGCGGCCATGGCCAGAGACATTTCGTGCATGGTGGCTCCTTAATCGATATGGGGAGGAGCAGTGACTCCTCCCTGTAATTGACGGAACGGCATGGCCGATCAACAGATCCGCGGCAGCAGCTCCCCTTGCGGCAGCTCCAGATAACGGCGGCTGCCCCAGGGGTTATTGAGGATCACCTTGTGGCGATCGCTTGCCTGCACCACGCCGATCTGACTGGCGGCGGGGTTGAATTGCCGCAAGATGCCCAGCGCGTCCTGCGCCTGTTCGGCTGGCAGGGCCAGCACCATGGTCCCCTCGTTGGCGAGATCATGGGGCTCGAAGCCGTAGAGTTCGCACAGGCCACGCACCGGATCGCAGACCGGAATGGCGGACTCTTCCAGCTCGATGGCCACCTGGGAGGCGGAGCTCCACTCGTTGAGCACGGCGGCAAGGCCACCGCGGGTGGCGTCGCGCAGGGCGTGAGGGGTAATCCCCGCTTTTAGCAGCGCTTCTACCTGCGGCCAGAGGGTGGTGCAGTCGCTCTTGAGATCAGATCCCAGTTGCAGGGCGTCGCGGGCCATCAGGATGCAGGCGCCGTGGCTGCCGATATCCCGCGACACCAGAATGGCGTCATCGGCCTTGAGGTTGCGTACCGAGATGCCCCGGCTCTGCTCAGGCAGCGGGAAGGTGCCGACCCCGCTGGTGTTGATAAAGATCTTGTCGGCTGCTCCCTTGGGCACCACCTTGGTGTCGCCGCAGACGATATGGGCGCCGCTTTTGGCAAGCTCAGCCGCCATCGACTCGACGATGCGGGCCAGATCGGCGTATGGGAAGCCCTCCTCGATGATAAAGCTGCAGCTCAGATACTCTGGCTTGGCCCCCATCATGGCGAGATCGTTGACCGTACCGGCGATGGCCAGTTTGCCGATATCGCCCCCCTCGAAGAAGAGCGGCGAGACGGTAAAGCTGTCGGTGGTAAAGGCTACTGGGCCGCTTACCGGCAGCAGGGCGGCATCTTCACCGCGCAGCAGGATCTCGTTGCCAAAGTGGCGAAAGAAGAGCTGGTTGATCAGCTGGTTCATCTCGACACCGCCGCCACCGTGGCTTAACTGAATTTCTCTCATTGGATCCCCATATATCGGTAGTAGGCATTGCAGGCCCCTTCGGAGCTGACCATGCAGCTGCCCATGGGCTGGGTCGGGGTGCAGCCCCGGCCAAAGACTTTGCACTGGTTCGGCTTGGCCAAGCCGCGCAGGATATCGGCACATTGGCACGCTTTGTGGTCATCGATGGGAGTCTGATTGAGTTGAAAGTGACGCTCTGCATCGCGCTTGGCAAAGGCATCCCGCAGGCGCAGGGCGGAGGCGTTGATATCGCCAAGACCTCGCCAGCGAAAATGCTCGCGGGTCTCGAAAAAGCGCTCGACCAGTCGCTGGGCGGCTTTATTGCCGCTGGCGGTGACGGCGCGGCTGTATTGCACCTCCAGCGCGTAGCGACCCTCCACCTTCTGGCGCACCATCATCAAGAGCGCTTCCATCACATCCACCGGCTCGAAGCCGCTCACCACCACCGGCACCTGATAACGATCGACGATGGGCAGGTAGATATCGGCGCCGGTGATGACGCTGACGTGGGAGGGGCCGATAAAAGCGTTCACCTTGGCGACCCCGTCGGCCATCACCGCATGAATGGCGGGGGGCACCAGCACATGGTTGATATGAAACAGCAGGTTCTCAATCCCCTCAGCTTCAGCGGCAGCCAGCAAGGCGGCGGTCATCGGGGTGGAGGTCTCGAAACCGATGGCGAAGAAGACCACGGTTTTTTCCGGGTTCTCTTTGGCGATACGCAGGGCGTCGAGGGGGTCATAGACCGGGCGGATATCGCTCCCCTTGGCGCGCTGCTGGGCCAGCGTACCCTTGGAGCCCGGCACCCGGATCATGTCCCCCAGGGTGACCAGAATGACGCTGGGCTGGCTAGCCAGCTCGATGGCCTGATCGATGCGCTCTTTCGGCATGATGCAGACCGGGCAGCCGGGGCCATGGACAAACTCGATGCTGGCCGGCACCAGCTGGTGCAGGCCGTACTTCATGATGGTGTGGGTATGGCCGCCACACACCTCCATCACCCGCAGCGGTTCGGGCAGATCTTTGGCCAGTTCGGTGATCTGGGCGGCGAGGGCACGGATCACCTCGGGCTGACGAAAGCCCTGAAAGAGATCATTCAAGGTCAGCATGGCAAGATATCCTGTTTGGGCATCAGGGCCACCATCTGGCGGAAGCTCTCGAGGCTGGCCTGCGCCTCCTCTTCGTCAATCTTGCTCATCACAAAGCCGATATGGAGCAGCACATAGTCGCCCACCTGGAGAGGCTCTTCGAGCAGCATGCAGCTGACGCGCCGCTGCACCCCCAGGGTATCGACGGTGACGCAGTTATCTTCGGGGTGCAGCTGCACCACCTGAGAGGGGATGGATAAACACATGGATTTCAGGACTCCGTCAAGGTGGCACAACCGGTTGTGACAGGCTGGTGCGTGGCAAGATGGTGGATGGCAAACCAGAGCTGACCGGCGGCGATGCCGCCGTCATTGAGCGGCAGGGTTTCGCTGGTCAATACCTGCCGGCCGGCTACTTCGAGTGCGGGCACCAGCTGGTCCATCAGCACCCGGTTTTGAAAGACGCCGCCCCCGAGCGCCACCGGATAGCCGGGGAAGCGCTCGGCCAGGGCGATGACCAGATTGCTGATAGCGCGGATAAAACCGGCAGCCAGGCTGGCGGTGGCGGTGCCTTGGCGCTGCTCGTTGACAAGGGTATGGATCAGCTCGGCCCACTCGATCTGCAGTGGCTCCTCTGCTGATTGGCTGAGATCAAAGGCGAGGGGGAAGGGCTGTTCATCGGGGGCCAGCTGCAAGGCGGCCGCCTCCAGCAAGAGCCCCGCTTCGCCCTCGTAATCGGGGGTGTCGATCACCCCCAAGAGTGCCGCCACCGCATCGAACAGCCGACCGATGGAGCTGGTGTAAGGGGCGTTGCGACCGAGATGCCAGAGCTGGTGCAGATTGCTGATCAGCTTAAGGGGCAGTTGCTTGATCAACGGAATATCGAGGGCGCTGATCTGCTCAGGGCTGTACGATTCAAACAGCAGCCCCAGCAGCTGACGTACCGGCTCGCGGATGGCCGCTTCGCCGCCGATCAGCTTGAAGGGGGCAAGGTGGGCAACCCGCTCAAATCCCTGAACGTCTGCGATCAGCAGCTCGCCACCCCAGAGGGTGCCGTCATCCCCAAGGCCGGTGCCATCGAAGGCAACACCCAGCACCGGGCCCGTGATGTCGTGCTCGGCCATCACCCCCAGCAGGTGGGCGTGATGGTGCTGCACCTCGAGGTGGGTCGCACCCTGATCGCGGCAGTAATTCTTGGCCCACTGGTGGCTGAGGTAGCCCGGGTGGCGATCCGAGACCAGCAGTTCTGGCTTGAGATCGTAGAGTTCGCGAAAGGTGGTCAGGGTCTGCTCGAAGTGCTCCTGCATCGGCAGGCTGTGCAGATCGCCGATATAGGGGCTGTAGATGCGCTGGCGACCGAAGGCGAGCGCCAGCTGGTTCTTCTGCTGCGCCCCGACCGCCAAGAGCGGCACCTTGACCGCCTCTTGCAAGCTGGGGGTGCAGGGGGCATAGCCCCGGGCGAGGCGCAACGTCTGGCGTCGCCCGCCTGCCCACTGCACCAGACTGTCGTCGCACGGGTGCAGGATGGGGCGGTTGTGATCCAGGATGCCGTCAATCTCGCTGCCGAGTTCCCTGACCACCGCCTCGCATTCGATGAGGATAGGGCTGCCGCGACCATTGGCGCTGGTGGCTACCAGCGGCATGGCACAGGCGTCCAGCAGCAACTGGTGTAGCGGGGTGTAGGGGAGCATGACCCCGAGATAGGCGATGCCGGGGGCTATCCCCTCGGCCAGCGGCGCGGCTGACGGTCCAGATTCTGAGTGCCGATCATCATTTTTGCGCTTGCGCAGCAGAGTAATGGGTCTGGCCTGAGAGGCGAGCAGTTGCCACTCGTCTTCGCAGCCGGTGACATGCAGTTTGGCCTCGGCAAGGGAGCCCATCATCACCGCCAGCGGCTTGCGCGCGCGCCGCTTGAGCATTCGTAATCTGGCAACACTCTGTTCATTGCGGGCATCACACATCAGGTGATAACCCCCCATCCCCTTGACCGCAATCAGCGCCCCCGCTTGCAGGGCGCAGGCAGCTGCTTGCAGGGCATCCTCGCGCTCGGCCAGCGCATCGCCGTTGCCGCTGCGCCAGCTGAGATGGGGCCCGCACTCGGGGCAGCTCACCGGCTGGGCATGGTAGCGTCTGTCCAGCGGGTTTTCATAGGCCGCCGCGCAGCGCGGGCACATGGCAAAGCCCGCCATGGCGGTGTGGGGGCGGTCGTAGGGGAGGCGGCGGATGATGGTGTAGCGCGGGCCGCAGTGGGTACAGTTGGTAAAGGGGTAGCGATGGTGGCGATCTGCGGGGTTGGCCACATCGTTGGCGCACGCCTCGCACATCCCCTGATCTGGCGAGATGGCGACCGTGGCGGCGCTCTGCTGCTGGCTGGCTTTAATTCGAAACTGGCCATGAAATTGGCCATCGAAGTCGGGATCATGAGCGAGGGGCAGTTCCCGCTCGCTGAAGTGATCGATGCGGCTCAGTGGCGGCGCCAGTTCCCGCAGTTGGCGGGCAAAGCTGGCGAGCTGCTCAGGCGATCCTTCGGCGCCAATAGTGACGCCGTTGGCATCGTTCAACACATAACCGGCAAGGCCGTGGCGCAACGCCAGCCCATAGACGAAGGGGCGAAAGCCGACCCCCTGTACGATGCCGTCGATATGAAATTCGCGGCGCAGCCGGTTGGCCACAGGATTGGCAGAGCCAGAGGGGGCGATGGTGGCGCTCATACCGGCTCCATCTCATCTTGAGTCTGCGGCAAGCGCAGCACCCGGCGCTCGTTCTCCTCGCGCCGTACCCAGCCATCCATCTCCATGCGCAGGCAGAACGGAATGGCGTATTTACGCGACAAACCGGTGATCTCCTTGAGGGATGCCATGTCGATCAGATCTCCCACCTGCTGGCCCGCCAGCACGGCGGCGACCATCTGGTTGTAAAGGGCGGCGTCGTAGTAGATGGGGCCATCGAGCTGCACCAGATACTTGAGTCGTGCCAGATTGCGCAGCTGCTTTTGCAACGCGCCTTTTTGCTGCAAGCCCTGCTGCAGGGCGGCGGGCAGCTTGCGGGTGATAAAGGGATCCAGCTCCACGCCGCCGGGGCCCAGTTTACCGGGCTCGTAACCCTCCTTGCCTTGATCTCGCACCACCTTGAGCACCAGCTGCGCCTCTTCCCCCAGATCATCTTCCGACTCGCCGCTGCCCGGCTGCCACTTGTCATGGTGCAGGCGAACAAGCTGCTCGCTCTTGAGCTGCTGGAGCAGGGCCTGAATGACCGGCAGGGAGATGCCAAAGCGGGTTGCCAGCTCGGCGGCGCTAAGCGGTTCGCTGGCCAGCGTGGCCAGCAGCTGGTCGCGGCTTTGGGCCAGCCAGCAGTTATCCAGCAGCCACTCACCGAGGGGGGTGACCAGCTCGGGCCGCTGGTCAAAGCGGCTGGCCAGCACATAGCCATTGAGGCCCAGTTGCAGGGTGGCCGGGTTGTAGTGTTCGAGCTCATCAGGCAGCTCACCCAGCAGGGCGTGCAGCGCCTTGCGTCTGGCGGGATGGATGTCGCCGCACCAGACGATGCGGGCGCCGTGCAGCAGTTCGCTGCTGCCGTGGCGAATGATGGCGAGCGGCTGGCCGAAGAAGCAGGGGATGGGGCTGGTAAAGATCAGCCGCGCCAGCCGGGTATCCTTTATGGGCACGAAACGGGCCCGGCCATGCCAGCTGCCAAGGGCCACCTCGATCTCCTGCGTGCGCAGCACCTTGCCGCTCAGGCTCTCGGCGTTGAGTCGCACAATAAGGTGGGTTGCCGCCTCGCACTGGCCGACAGTGCTGGTGAGACAGTGGCCGCGGGCCACCTCCTTGTGGGGCACTTTTTTAAGTCCCACCGCCACCCGGCAGACAGCGCCGATCTCGTCGACGCTCTGGTGATAGGCTTGCAGGGAGCGCACCTGCACCTCCCGATCGACGGGGTAGAGGCGCAGCTTGTCCCCCACCTTGAGGCTGCCCTGCTGCAAGGTGCCGGTAAGCACGGTGCCGGTGCCATTGGCGGTAAAGACTCTGTCTACATACAGTCGCGGGGCGCCCTGCTCGCGAGCCGCTTGTGAGGCTGGCAGATCGGCAAGCTGGCGCACGATGGCGGCGTGCAGGGCAGCCATATTGGCGCCGGTTTTGGCGCTGACGCTGACGATATCGGGCACCATGCCGCTCTCGTCCATTACCCGCTCCAGCAGGCTCTCTTCCAACAGTAAAAGCTCGTCGGGGGAGACCAGATCGCACTTGTTGATGCAGACCAGCAGGCGCGGCACCCCCATCGCCTTGAGCAGGCGCAGGTGATCGCCGGTCATCGGCATCCACCCCTCGTCGGCGGCGATGACCAGCAGCACCAGATCCAGACTCCAGAGCCCCGCCACCATATTGCGGATATAGCGTTCGTGGCCGGGCACGTCGATGACGCCTATGGTGTTGCCCTGACCGTCGTCAAAGTGGGCAAAGCCGAGATCCTGGGTCATGCCGATGGCCTGCTCATGGGCACGGGCGGTGGTGATGCCGGTGAGGGCCTTGATCAGCAGGGTCTTGCCATGATCCACGTGGCCGGCAAGGCCGATAACGGCGCGATAGGGGGTCATGGGATCAGGGCTCCTCGGTCGCATTTGTTGCATTGAACGGGGCGGGCAGCAGCAACTCCCTGAGTTGGGCGATCAGCAGTTCCATCTCGGTCGGCAGCAGGGTGGCCATATTGAGCAGCACCTTCTGCTGGCGCACGGTGGCGATGACCGGCACCGGCAGTTCGCGCAGGGCGTCGAGCAGCTGCTGGGCCGGGCGCGGGTCGGTGCATTCAAGCGCAGGGGCCGGGTAGAACTCGTCCGGCAAGGTGCCACCGCCCACCACCAGCTGGGCGGGGACCAGCACAAAGCAGCTGGGCAGGGCGGCCATCAGCCGGGAGGCTCTCGCCTGCATGGCGGCCGGGTTGCTCAAGGTGCGCTGGGCGATGCCCTCGCCGATGGGGGACTTGTTGAGCTTGTGGATGAGCAGGCGTTCGAGCAGGGAGTAGACGATGCGGCTCGGGCGGAAGGTGCGCATCATGGGGTGTTTTTCCAGCCGCTTGATAAGGTCGCTGCGGCCGCTGATGATGCCCGATTGCGGGCCCCCCAAGAGCTTGTCGCCTGAGTAGCAGACCAGATCCGCCCCCGCCTTGATGTACTGGCGCACCGAGGTTTCATCCGGCGCAAACTCTTCGCTGGTCAAGCCCGAGCCCTGATCAACCGCCAGCACCACGTGCTCGGGCAGGGCGCGGGCCACCTCGCCGATATCGGGGGATTCGGTAAAGCCGCGAATGGCGAAATTGGATCTGTGCACCATCAGCACCAGCGCGGTCTGATCGGTGATGGCATCGAGGTAATCTTTGGCGGTAGTGATATTGGTGGTGCCCACCTCCACCAGTTTGGCGCCTGAGAGCGCCAGAATATCGGGAATGCGAAAGCCGCCACCAATCTGGATCTGCTCGCCGCGCGAGACGATCACCTCGCGCCCCTTGGCCACTTCCTGCAGCAGCAAAAAGAGCGAAGCGGCGTTGTTGTTGACCACCAGCGAATCCTCGGCCTGGGTGAGGCAACGGAGCAGGGGGGCGATCAGCCCCTTGCGCCCGCCGCGTTTGCCGGTGGCGAGATCCAGCTCCAGATTGTTGTAGCCGGTGTTGAGGTCACGCACCTCGTCCCACAGCTCGTGACTTAATGGTGAGCGCCCCAGATTGGTATGCACCAGGGTGCCGGTTGCGTTGATCACCCGGGTTTGACGCTGGCGCAACTGTTGTCGGCAGCGTTTGGCAATCAGCGCCTCGATCTGCTCGGGGGCAACGCCATGCTGGCGAAAATCTTCGCTCTGGCGCAGCTCGCTCAGGGTGTCGCGCACCGCCTGAGTCACCAGCGGGCGGCTCAGCGTCTCGATAAAACCGGCGAGAAAGGGTTGCTGCAGCAGCTGTTCCACTTGTGGCAGACGGCGCGTTGGTTGCTGGCCGGGCTGTTGCTGTGAATCGTCGGCAGCCGTACCTGATGCGGGCTGGCGGTGGGGGATAGCTGACGCGTGAGACGAGTTCGGCATGGGATTACCAGTGCAGTGCGTGGGTTCGGGATGCGCACCGGTTTGCCGATAGAGAGGCCGAGCTGACGGGTTATGGCAGTGCTGGCGATTTGCGGATGAGTGCAAACTGGATGCATCAATGAGCGGGTATAAATTAATGCTGCATCGATGCTGATAAATTAATTTTTGGCCAGCGAGACAACCTGAGTTCGGATTATATTGGCAAGCGGCAAGCACCTTTTTTAAGGTATTACTTCAAACATATTGAACAAACGATGAAAATAACATTCAGGCCGAAAAATTCAGCGGGAGAGTATTTGTTCAATAGATAAATTTGGCGGAAGAGGCAGGAATCGAACCTGCCAAAGCCTTCTCGGCTCACATCGGTTTTGAAGACCGAGGAGGCCACCAGACCCCATCAACTTCCGTAACGGCCGCCATTTTGTGGCAAATTTTTGTGACTGGCAACGCTTTTTTTGTCATAAAAAAGCGAGAGTTAGCGATTTTTTGAAAAAATAAAAGAACCTTGTTTTATATCAAGTTCAGCACAATTAGCCCGATGTTTTTAATTTAACACCGGGCCTCGATCACATTGCCTGAATCGTCGGTCAATAACGGTCGTTAACAACTCGATAAATAATCACCGCTTGGCGTTGGCAATATTCCACTGATCCAGTTTCTCTATTAACAAGTCGGTATCCTTGGCGGCATCAAGGTGCTGATAAAGATAATCCATCGCCTCGCTCACCATCTCGGTCATCGGGAAAGAGAACGCCACGATGGCCGGTTGTACCCCGACAAAGATCACCTCGGGGACAAAGGTCTTGAGCTCGTCGATCAGGAAATTGAGCGGCATATTGTGGGTCGAGAAGATAAACATCTCGGCGATGGTCTCGGGGGGGATCACCTGCAGGGTGCCCGCCTTCTCGCCGATCTCGGCGGCATCCACCAGCACCACCCGCTCCGGTTGCAGCTCCCGCACCTTGTAGACCACATTTTCCGGCGCGATGCCGCCGTCGATATGGAGCCAGCCGGGCAGGGGGGCGGCCTGCAGCTTGTCGGCGAGATAGGGGCCGGCACCGTCGTCCCCCATCATGGCATTGCCCACGGTCAACACGAGATTACAGCCCATCAGCGGCTCCTTACCATCAGGTACATATGGGGGTCGTTAAAGAGGGCGGTCAGCTGATCCATAAAGGTATTGGTCCAGCCCAGCTCCTGCTCATCGAGTAGATTGTCGGCTTTGCGCAGTCGGTCGAAGGCGCAGGCCAGCATATGGCAGTGCTCGCGATAGATGGTGATCTCGCCAAAGGTGAGAAATCCCTCCATCTTGCGGCGCGCTTCGCTCCCCTCTGGCAGCTTGGCTACCCAGTCGCGATAACCGGTCAGCGAGCAGACCAGGTCTGCTCGCAGGCAATCGACGATGCCGAGGTGGTGGCCGATGGCGAGGCTGTAGTACATCACCTCCCTGGCCTCTTCCGGCACGTCGAACTGCTCGTCGACGAACTTGCGCGACAGGCGATAGAAGAAAACCTCGTCAGCCATGCACCGCCTCTCCCTTGCCGGCCGCCCGGTTGAGGCAGGCGTTTGCGAGGTTGTTGACGATCTCCGAGAGGCGCGGATCGTCGTGCTGATCGAGGTAGCTCTGGATGCGCAGATCCACATCCTGCTGGGTCGCCCCTTCGAGCAGGGCCATAAACTCGTCGGCGATGATCCGCCCCTGCCGGTAACCAGCCATGCGGCGCGCTTCGCGCTCGATCATCACCCGAATTTCGTTGGGGATGCCGGTGTGGCGCAGTTCGACCCGTTCACCCGGTTGCACCTCGTGGCTGGTGGCTTTGAGTTTCTGCTCAAGCAGGCCGAGCGCCACCGCAAAGCCGTAGATGGTGGCCGCCGGTGTTGGGGGGCAGCCCGGGATATAGACATCCACCGGTACGATCTTGTCGGTGCCGCCCCAGACGCAGTAGAGGTCGTGGAAGATGCCGCCGTCACAGCCGCAGGCGCCGTAGGCGATGCAGATCTTGGGATCGGGCGCCGCCTCGTAGGCGCGCAGGGCCGGTACCCGCATCGCCCGGGTCACCGCGCCGGTAAAGAGCAGGATGTCGGCGTGGCGGGGGGAGGCGACCACCTTGATGCCGAAACGCTCGGCATCGAACAGCGGGGTGATGGTGGCGAAGATCTCGATCTCGCAGGCGTTGCAGCCGCCGCAATCGACCCGGTAGACATAGGCCGAGCGGCGAATGTCCTTGAGCAGGGTCTTCTTGAGTTTGGTGATCTCGGGATCCTGTGCCAGCGGCACGGCGCGGGTATGGGCATGGCCGACAACCGGTTCTATGCCTTTGATCTTGCTCATCACATCCACTCCTGTTGTGCGGCCATCGGTGTGGCTACCGGTGCGATCAGGGCCGAGTCAGGCTGGCTCAGCATGCTCTGTTTTCGTTTGCAGTCGGGGCAGTGGTGCAGTCGCTCTGGCGGCGCCAGCGGCTTGGCATCGCGAGCCAGCGGCGTGCCAGCTTGCTTGAGGGTGTCCTCCACCAGTGCCACCAGCTTGCTCGGGGCAAAGTAGGTGCCGCACAGGGTGCAGGGGGCCAGCGCGAAGCGGGCCTCCTCATAGAGGTCGGCCTTGTTGGTCACCGCCAGCTCGAACTCGGGGGAGAGGGCGATGGCGCGGGTCGGGCAGACCTCCTCGCAGCGGCCGCAGAAGATGCAGCGCGCCATGGAGATCTCCCAGCGCCGTTCGCCGGTCTCCATGTCCACTTCCATCACCAGCGCATTGGCCGGGCAGGCCTTGGTGCAGGCGGCGCAGGCGATGCACTGATCCGCCTGATATTTCGGTTTGCCGCGAAAATCCCGGTTCACCTCGTAAGGGGCGAAGGGGTACTTGGCGGTCGGGGTGCCAGCCTTGAGGATGGTCTTGAACAGCTTGATCATGATGACCCCTTATTTCAGCGGAGAGTTTTTGCGATCGATGCCGTAGCGCTCGATCTCCTTGTAGGAGACCACGGTGGATTTGCCCTTCTAGGGGTCGACCAGGGTGACCCGGTCGGTACAGGAGTAGCAGGGATCCAGACTGCCGATGATGAGCGGCGCATCCGCCACGGTATTGCCGCGCAGCATGTAGCGCAGGGCGGGCCAGTTGGCGTAGGTGGCGGCGCGGCAGCGCCAGCGGAACAGCTTCTGGTTGTCTCCGGTCATGCTCCAGTGGACGTTCTCGCCGCGGGGCGCCTCGGTAAAGCCCAGCGCAAACTTGCCCGGCTGGTAGGTGAAGCCTTCGGTGAGCAGTGGCCCTTCCGGCAGGTGCTCCAGGCCGAACTCAATCATGTCGAGGGAGTCGTAGAGCTCGTGGATCCGCACCAGCACCCGGGACTGCACATCGCAACCCGCCTTGGTCTGGATCTCCATCGGCAGCTCGCGGTAGCCGGCAAAGTCGTGAACCCGGCGCACGTCGCGCTTGAAGCCGCTCGCCCGCACCATGGGGCCGACGCAGCTGAAATCGCGGGCAATTTGCGGGTCGAGCTTGCCGATACCGATGAGGCGGGAGGAGATGTTGGCGGTATCCAGCAGCATGGCCACCAGTGGCTTGAGCTCATCACGGAGCTCCCGTACCAGTTGGGCACCCTTGATGCGATCTTCCTTGAAGATGTCGCGGCGTACCCCGCCAATCAGGTTGAGGCCGTAGGTCTTGCGGGCGCCGGTGAGCAGCTCGGCCAGGGTCATGGATTTCTCCCGCACCCGGAAGAACTGCATAAAGCCGGTGTCGAAACCGGTGAAGTGGCTCGACAGGCCGATGTTGAGGATATGGCTGTGCAGGCGCTCCACCTCCAGCAGCACGGCGCGGATCATCTTGGCCCGCTCCGGCACCGGAATACCCATGGCGTTCTCTACCGAGGTGGTGTAGGCGACGCTGTGGGTAAAGCCGCAGATGCCGCAGACCCGGTCGGTCAGAAACGCCACTTCGTTGTAGCCCATGCGGGTTTCCGCCAGCTTCTCCATGCCGCGATGGACATAGAAGAGGCGGTAGTCGGCATCGATGATGTCTTCGCCATCGACGAACAGACGAAAGTGGCCCGGTTCATCCGAGGTGATGTGCAGCGGGCCGACCGGCACGATGCGGTTGGCATCACTGCCGAGTTCGTTGACGAAGGGGTAGGTCTCGGTGTCGGTGGTGGGCATCGGGCGCTGGCGATAATCCATGGCGTCCTTGCGCAGTGGATGGATATCCTCCGGCCAGTCGTCCGGCAACACCAGACGGCGTTCGTCCGGCAGTCCTATGGCGCGCAGGCCGTACATGTCGCGGATCTCCCGCTCGCCCCACACCGCCGCCGGAATGGTCGGGGTGATGGAGGGGTACTCCTGGGTATCGGCATCCACCAGCACCTTGACGGTGATCCAGCACTTGGTGTCACCTTCCATGGAGAAGACGTGGTAGACGGCGAAGTGGCCGTTGAGGCTGCGCTCGTCATTGGCAAAGGAGAGCGGAAGCCAGCCCCCCAGCTGATGGAAGATCAGGCTGGCGGTCTCGACCAGACTGGTGGGCTTGACGGTAATGGTGGCCTGATCGGCGGTTTGCCACTCCTCATCGATGATGGCGTGGGGCAGTTGTGCTCGCACCTGCTGGATGTAGTCGCAGCCGATGCGATCCGAAATGGCGATGGTCATGCAGTTCTCACTTTAATGTTCGGGAATGAGCATTCACAAATGATGAAATCGGAAAAAGTTGCTGTGCTGGCGGGCATGGCTCAGATCCCGACCAGATAGGCGAGCAGCGCCAGCAGGGCCAGCCCCAACCCGTAGCGGGTGAGCTTGTGGGTGCGCACGAACTGGGTGCGGGCCATGGCGTTTTCGATGATGCCGGCCAGCAAAAAGGCCACCAGCAGCTTGCAGGCGAGGATCAGCGCCGCGCCGATGAGCGCAGGCAGACTCCAGTTGGCCGCCTTGCCGAAGGGCAGGAAAATCACCAGAAAGAGCTGCACCACCACCAGCTGCTTGAGGCCGATGGAGAGCTTGAGCAGGGCCAGCCCCGCACCGGAGTACTCGGTGAGCGGCCCCTCCTGCAGCTCTTGCTCGGCTTCGGCGCAGTCAAAGGGCAGCTTGCCCATCTCGACAAACACCGCGAAGGCACAGGCGGCGCCGGCCAGCAGGGTGGCAACCGGCGCGGCCAGTGGCTGGGTCGCTACATAGCTGCTGATATTGCCCAGATCCGAGCTGCCCACCATCATCGCCATGATGAAGCAGGCGAGCACCAGAATGGGCTCCACCAGAATGCCGAGGGTCAGTTCGCGGCGGGCGCCGATCCCTGCAAACATGCTGCCGCTGTCGAGCCCCGAGAGGGAGAAGAAGAAGCGGAAGATGGCGAACAGATAGATATCGGTGATGAGATCCCCGGCGATGGGGAAGGGGGACTCGTGAGTCAGGGTCGGCAGTGCCATCCCTACCAGCAAGAGGGCGGCGATGAGCAGCGCAGGCATCAGGTTGAAGATGATGCCGGCAGGCTCCGGGGTCACCTCCTGACGGCGCAGGAGCTTGGCGATATCCCGGTAATCCTGCAGCAGGCCCGGCCCCTGACGGGAGTGCATCTTGGCCCGCAGCACCCGGTTGAAACCGGTGGCGAGCGGCGCCAGCGCCAGCATGGCGATGGCCTGGGTCAGGGCGAGGGCAACCATGCCCCAGCTCGGCATTTCAAGAACAGGCATATCAGACTCCTACAGCCATCAGGATAAAGAGCGCCAGCACAAGGCCGTGCAGCAGCCAGCCGGTCGTCCCGCTGGTATCGCTCACCCCGTGCAGGGCGCTGGCCAGATCGAGCTGCGGCTGCTTGCGATAGAGTGGCGCGCAGAGTTGGCGCAAGGTGTGGGTGACACCGCCAGAGGTGAGGCTCATGCGCTCCTCATAGGCGTAACCACAGGCCCACGGCGTACCAGCGTGACGACGACCCAGCTTGGGCCCCTTGAAGATGGCCAGTACCAGCAGCGGGATGAGCAACAGACCCAGCAGGGTGATGGCGATAACGGGCGGGGAGAGGATCGCCTGGCTGCTATCGAGCGGCAGCAGGGTCGCGCCGGTGGCGACACTCATCTGGCTGGCAACCAGCGCCTGACCATAGCTGGCGATATGGGGGGCAATCCAGGGGGCGCCCAGACCCAGCACCAGACAGACCGCAGCCAGCAGCAGGGTGCCTGCCACCATGGCGCCCGGTACTTCGCGGGCGTGGCTCGCGTGTTCGCTGCGCGGGGCACCGCAGAAGCAGATGCCATACACCTTGACGAAACACATCACCGCCATGGCGCCGGTTACCGCCAGCATCACTACCGCGAGCGGCGCGACGACGGAGGTGCCGAGTTTGGTCATGGAGAGCAGCGACTGGTAGATAAACCACTCGCTGACAAAACCGTTGAGCGGCGGCAGCGCCGAGATGGCCATGGCACCAATGAGGAACGCCAGCGCAGTCCAGGGCATCAGCTTGGCCAGGCCACCCATCTTGTCCATATCACGAGTGTGCAGGCGGAACATCACAGAGCCGGTGCCCATAAAGAGCAGGCTCTTGAAGATGGCGTGGTTGAGCAGGTGATAGAGGGCGCCGAGCAGCCCCAGCACCACCAGCGCCGGCTGCTGGTTGGCGATACCGATCATGCCGATCCCCATCCCCATCAGGATGATGCCGATGTTCTCCACCGTGTGGTAGGCGAGCAGCCGCTTGAGATCGTGCTCGGCCAGCGCAAACAGCACCCCGAGCACCGCCGAGCAGGCGCCGAAGATCAGCACCACATAGCCCCACCAGAGCTGGCTGGCGCCGAGAAAATCGATGCTGACCCGCAAGATACCAAAGAGACCCAGCTTCACCATGACGCCGGACATCAGCGCCGAGATATGGGAAGGGGCGACGGGCTCGGCCACCGGCAGCCAGCCGTGCAGCGGCACGAAACCGGCGCGCAGGCCAAAGCCGCAGAAGCTGAGCAGGAACACCAGAGAAGCCAATGCGCCCGCCAGATGGTGCTCGCGCAGCGCGGCGAACTCCAGCGAGCCACTTTCACGGCAGAGCAGCCAGAAGGCGATCAGCACCAGTGCCATGCCGATATGGTTCATCACCAGATAGAGGCGGCTCTGTTTGGCGGCCTCGGGGTTGGTTTTGACCAGCCAGTAGGTGGTGAGGGTCACCAGCTCGTAGCAGAGCAAGAAACCGAGCGCATTGTCGGCCAGTACCATGCCCACCATGGCAAAGAGGAAGAGGTTCATCAGCGCGCCGATGGCCACATCCCCCTTGCCCTGATATTCGCGGATATAGGCAAAGGAGTAGAGGGCGACGGCGACGCCGACGGTGCTAATCACCAGCAGCATCAGTGCGGCCAGCATGTC
Organism: Aeromonas sp. R1-2; assembly: GCF_040908505.1. Lineage (NCBI taxonomy): Bacteria > Pseudomonadati > Pseudomonadota > Gammaproteobacteria > Aeromonadales > Aeromonadaceae > Aeromonas > Aeromonas sp. R1-2. The sequence goes on from NZ_JBFODU010000006.1 coordinate 51,342, forward strand.
GAGGTGCACCGAGCCCAGCAGCCAGAGCTGGCCGTCGACGGGGGTGCCTTGAGCAAAGAGCTGGATGGCGGCGACCAGACCCGCGAGTGACCCCAGCAGGGCAAAGCCGCTGTTGAGGCGGTTGGCCAGTGCGGGCAGCTTTTGCAGGAGCAAACCGGCGGCAGCGCCCAGCAAAAAGAGCAGGAGCGTGGCCATTACAAGGGGGGACAACATCAGCGAACTCCCTCTGTGGTAGATAAATCGGATGCAGGGAGCGCTGTGGCGGGTGCCGAAAAGGCGGAGGCCCCTTGCGGGTTGGTGTCGGCCGCTTGCTGGCGACGGATACGGGCGGCGCGTTCGGTGTCGCCGTCATTGACCAGCTTCAGTGCCTGGGAGGGGCAGGCTCCGACACAGGCCGGGCCATCGGCGCGAAACTCGCACAGGTCACACTTGACCGCGATGCTGCGCACCCCCGGCTCCCAGCTCAGCAGATCCTCGCCAAAGCAGCGCAGGCTGGCAGAGGTGGAGGGGTTGCTGGATCGGATGGAGCAGGGGATATAGGTGTCGTAACTGGTGGCCACGGCCACCGGGCGGCTGCCACCGCTCTGGATGGCGCCAAAGGGGCAGGCCACGGCGCAGAGATTGCAGCCGATGCAGAGCGACTCGTTGAGTTGCACGCAATCGCCGGTCTGGCGAATTGCCTCGACCGGGCACACCTTGATGCAGGGGGCATCGTCACAGTGACGGCACTGAACCGGCATGGTCGCCTGCTCGTGTCGCATAACGGTTAAACGGGGGGCTTGCTGCAAACCTTGCGCCTTGTGTACCTCGCTGCAGGCCGCCATACAGGTGCCACAGCCGATACAAAGCTTGGGGTCAGCGATAACGAAGCGGTTCATAGCCTACCTTGTCGTGTCGCGAACGGAGAAAGTAGGGGCAGGTTGGCAAGATACGGGCCAGATTGGTTTTTGCAGCGAAATTGGTTTTAAGTGGCTGTTTTTAAATGAATAAAAATCTTGGTGTGGTTGAATGAACGCGCTGATGTGGCTGTCGAACTGTGACGTTCGTCACTTGTGACGAAGCCGCAGGGAGGGTTCGTCACCTTGGAAAACGCAGCATGAGTAGGGTGCAAAGAACGAAGTGAATTGCACCGTTTGCAGCATATGGCCACGGTGGTTTGCTCCCTTCTCCCCTCGTGGGAGAAGGGTTGGGAATGAGGGGGGGAAGTCAGCCATATGGTCGCGGTGCACGGCGCTGCGCTTGTTGCGCCCTACGGTGGGATGTCTGTGGGGGGCAACGTGGTTTGCCCCCTTCTCCCCTCGCGGGAGAAGGGCGGGGGATGAGGGGGGAGGTCATTGGGATTAACGGAAACAACAGAGGGAGGTCAATGCCTCCCTCTCTACTTGCTGACGCTTTCAATGCCAATAAGAGGCCATCAACCCGCTATCAGATATCCACCTGGGATCCAAGTTCGATAACCCGGTTGGGCGGGATCTCGAACTGATCCGGGGCCCGCAGGGCGTTGCGCTGCAGCAGCATAAAGAGCTTGCCGCGCAGATAGAGATACCAGGGGCGGTCTTTCATGATGAGCGACTCGTGGGCCATAAAGAACGAGGTCTCCATCATCCGGCAGCTCAGCCCCTCGGCGTTGCAGCGGTGGAAGATCTCCTCCACGTTCGGAGTCTCGCGCCAGCCGTAGCTTGCCACCACCCGCCAGAAGGTGGGGGAGAGCTGCTCGATGCAGACCCGGCGCACATTGTGGACGTAGGGCACCTCTTCCACCCGCAGGGTGAGCAGGATGATCCGCTCGTGCAGCACCTTGTTGTGCTTGAGGTTATGCAGCAGCGCATGGGGGATCACATTGACCACCCGCGACATATAGACCGCAGTGCCGGCCACCCGGGTCGGCGGGGATTTTTCCAGCGAGGCGATCATCGGCTCAAGGGAGTTGCCGTGCTCGTTCAGGCGGCGAATAAGCTGGAAGCGCTCGCTCTTCCAGCTAGTCATCACGGTGAACATCACCGCGCCCAGGGTGAGCGGCAGCCAGCCGCCGGAGAAGATCTTGGCGAGGTTGGCGGCAAACAGCGGCACGTCGATACAGAGCAGCGCGGCAAACAGGATGGCCACCAGATACTTGTTCCAGTGCCAACTGTTCTTGGCCACCGAGCAGGAGAGGATGGAGGTGAGCACCATGGTGCCGGTCACCGCGATGCCGTAGGCCGCCGCCAGATTGCTGGAGTGCTCGAAGCTCATGATGACGATCACCACCGAGATATAGAGCATCCAGTTGATGACCGGAATATAGATCTGGCCGGACTCCTGCTCGGAGGTGTGAACAATGCGAATGGGTGAGAGATAACCGAGGCGCACCGCCTGCCGGGTCAGCGAAAAGACCCCGGAGATCACCGCCTGGGAGGCGATCACCGTCGCCATGGTTGCCAAGAGCAGCAGCGGCACCAGCGCCCATTTCGGCGCGAGCAGGAAGAAGGGGTTGGCAATGGCCGCGGGATTGCTTAGCAGCAGCGCCCCCTGACCGAAGTAGTTAAGCACCAGGGAGGGCAACACCACGATAAACCAGGCGAGGCGAATTGGATTTTTGCCAAAGTGGCCCATATCCGCGTAGAGCGCCTCCACCCCTGTGATGGCCAGCACCACGGCGCCGAGGGCAAAGAAGGAGGTGGTCTGGTACTGGATAAAGAAGCGCACCGCCCAGATGGGGTTGAGCGCCCCCAGCACCTCGGGGTTGTGGATGATGCCGCGCAGCCCCAGCACCGCCAGCGTCATAAACCAGATCAGCATGATGGGGGCAAACAGCTTGCCCACCATGGCGGTGCCATGTTTCTGGATGGCAAACAACAAGGTCAGCACCAGCACCGAAAGGGTGACGATATAGGGGTCGAGGGCGGGGGTGAGAATGCTCAGGCCCTCGATGGCCGACATCACCGACATCGCCGGGGTGATCACCACCTCGCCATAGAAAAAGCTGCCGCCAATCAGGCCGAGGATGATCAGCAGCGGCGTCCAGCGGGTGGAGGCGTTGCGGGTCGCCAGCGACATCAGGGTGAGAATGCCACCCTCGCCAGCGTTGTCGGCCCGCATCACAAAGGAGAGGTACTTGACCGACACCACCAGGATCAGCAGCCAGAAGATCAGCGAGAGAAAGCCGAGAATGGAGGACGGCTCGACGCCGAACCCGAATTGACCTGACAGGCACTCGCGCAAGGTATAGAGCGGGCTTGTGCCGATATCGCCATAGACTACGCCAATCGCCGCCAGCATAACGCCGGGAGTGGCTTGTTGTTTATCACAGTTCATGAGTTCATCTTGTCAGTTTGATGTTTACACGTTTGCCAACGCACAGCTGCCCGACCTACCAGGAGAGTAGTGATATTTAATCGGGAGAGAATTAATGGATTGCGATGGGAAAGGGCGCTAACGGAATAGTGATCTGCTTGTCATGGAACACAGTCTGTTCATCTGTCATTAAGCTTATAATGACACATACTCTGCGGGACTATGCTCAGTTATAAATAATCAAAAGTTCAATTTGAGTAAGAGAATTAATTATCCGGCGATTGAAATATAACGCGGTAATGCAGGCAACTTTTTGTTTTATCTAGCGAAGTGGTTTGGCTACAATCTTTTCCAAAACGGAGAATAAATAGACGATAAAGTAATCGCTAATTAATTGCTGGCAGGATGGCAGAGGGGATGCGGTTGGGCCGCGATGGAGTCGTTATGTGCCAGAGGGGAAAGGTAGGGTGCAATGAACGAAGTGAATTGCACCAAGTATTAAAAGAGGTAAGAGGTGCAATGCGCTGAGCTTATTGCACCCTACGGTAATTATTACTCTCCATGATAGTGCTTCAATAAAAAGTAGCGGTCAGGACTATTTTTAATGCCGCTTACTTTACCGACTATTTTAAATCCCATTTTTTCATAAAATTTGGGAGCCTGAAATGAGAGGGTGTCGACTTGAGCAGCAATACATCCCCGTTTTTTTGCCTCGCGTTCAGCAATCTCCATTAATTGAATGCCAAGCCCCTGTCCTCTCTTGTCATTGTGTACCCAAAGTACTTCGATCAACAGTTGATGATAAATAGTACGTCCGGCAATGCCACCGACAACTTCGTCATTATCATCATGAATGGCAACAATTAAAGGTTGGGAGCGTTCCTCACCCATTTTATCAAAGTTAAATTGTCTAAGGTTATCAACAAGTACATTTAAGATGTCATCTTTATGTTCATTATGGATTTTTATATTCATCAAATCTTACTCCATTAAAATATAATTGTAGGGTGCAATGAACGAAGTGAATTGCACCGCTAATTAAAAATGCAAGAAGTGCAATGCAATGCGCTGCGCTTATTGCACCCATACGGTACTATGCAGATGGTCGCTTCATATTTACGACATATGCATATCTGTCCCCCCCATTTTTCTTGATACTTTGGCAAAACTTTAACTCCAATTTTTCGCTCAACCCCTTTTCAATTAAATCAAGAGGATTTACTGGGGTAACCAAAAGAGAGTGTTCTTCGGTGCCAACTTTTACACTGTACTCTGGGTATTTTGCTGTGTATTCTGGCTCGATATCTGCAATTATTAGTGAGCCATTAGGCTTTAATAATGAGGCCGCTTTTTTTAAATCAAATGGATATGGAAGTGATGTGAGAACAAATGAAACAACTATTGCATCAAATTGCTCCTCACATGAGCGCATGAATTCATCTAAATCACAGGTCATGGCAGTGTGATTGAAATCTGCCATGACAACATTTTTTTCAAATGCAGTCTTCATTTCTGGGGTTGCATCGACATAATTCCATGTGACATTTTTACGACTAAAAAAATGAGCGGCAACATTAATCCCAGTTCCACCACCTAAGTCTAGAATGCTTGCATGTTCAAGCCCATCAATTGCACGTTTCAAATGTTTAACTGTGTTAATATGTGATTCTTTTAGAAATTGAGTGTTACGTTTATCATAGTCATTGGCAATTTTTCCATAGAAACAAGATGCTTGATCACGCTGATAGATTTTACGATTTTTCTTTTCTGGTGTAATAACAGTAAAAAAAGTAATCGCACTACCTATCGAGACAATCAGGGGCTCATAACTAAATTCTGCTATTGCCCATATTATTGAAATGAAGAATGCTAATGCTGACAACGCTTTGATGATATTTTTCACTGTGTTTTCTACTTATTAAATTAATGGAATAAGTTCCATATGTTTTATTTTTATTTCAAGCTTTTTTCAAAAAGATTATAAAATCATATGAATTCAATTAAGCTGCAGCATAAATATACAATACATATTCTGAAGTATGCATAGAGGATTAATAATCCTCATTTAGTCAGTCTTTTATTTTGGTTTTTATAGTTGCATTCAGTCATTTTCCAAATTCCAGACTGCTATTTTTAATCTGCGCGATTTGATTACGTAGCCACATGCAAAACGACCCCAACGAAGCTGGTTGCCAACTGGCACATAGTAACCGGACAGGTGAAAAACAAAAGGGGCAGGGGCCTAAAACCCGCTCTGGTTCAATAAAATTGTCACTAAGGGGCGATTTATTGTTCGGTTTGGCTTGGTGCAGCTGGGCTGGCGGGATAGTCAAACCAAACAATAAGCCACTTCGCCATCCTCTCCGATTAAGCCTTTTACCTTCCAATCATCACGCGTGGCAGGGGGCTGTCAGCCGGTGTCGAGCTCGTCATTTTTGTCGTGTCGATCACACTTCCCAGCCCGTCGTCACCCTCGTCAGAGGTGGCATTCAGCACGCTTCTCTTTCTGATTACTCCTTTATTTTCAGTTGCTTGTGATTTTTTATCGCAACCTTGACCCGTTTTGGTCTGATAAATGCTTTGTGGGGGGCTGGCCGCCTCTTTGCCTGTCGGCGGGCGGCCCGGTGTAACGAACCATTTAGGATCCCTCTCTATGAACAGCTTCGTGATTGCAGATCCCAGTCTCTGTATTGGGTGTCGTACCTGTGAGGTGGCTTGCGCCGTTTCACACCAGTCAGGGTCTTGCAGCGGGACCCTTGAGCGGGAGGGCGGCCTGCATCTTGCCATCGAGGATGGACATCTGGTCTCCAGGGACAGCTACTTTCAGCCGCGCCTGAAGGTGATCGTGGGCAGCAAGGTGACCACGCCGGTACTCTGCCGCCAGTGTGAAGACAAGCCGTGCGCCATGGCCTGCCCGAACAATGCCATCGTCAGCGAAGATGGCTGCGTCAAGGTGTTGCAGGAGCGCTGCATCGGCTGCAAGTCCTGCGTGGTGGCCTGTCCTTACGGCGCCATGGCGGTGGTGGTCAAAGAGGTGCCCCCGGCTGCAGATTCGCTCTTCAAGCGTCCGCAGACCAAGGCGCAGGCGCTCAAGTGCGATCTCTGCCGTCACCGCGAGGCGGGCCCGGCCTGTGTCGAGGTGTGTCCGACCCAGGCGCTGCGGCTGGTCACGCCGGAGCATCTTGAAACCCTGAACCGGCAGAAGCAGCTGGCCAGTGCCGAGGCACTGCTGGCGATGCCGGCGCGGGTGTGAGCGGGCTTGCCGAGCCGTTTTTCGTTAACAAACAAGAGTGTGAGTCATGAAAAAAGTCATTACCGTGTGCCCCTATTGCGGCACCGGTTGCAAAATCAACCTGCTGGTTGAAAACGACAAGGTGGTGGGGGCCGAAGGCGCCAACGGCCGGACCAACGAGGGGCAGCTTTGCCTCAAGGGCTATTACGGTTGGGATTTCTTGAACGACACCAACCTGCTGACCCCCCGTCTCAAGAGCCCGATGATCCGCCGCGAGCGCGGTGGCAAGTTCGAGGCGGTCTCCTGGGATGAAGCGATCGAGTTCGCCAGCAGCCGTCTCTCCGCCATCAAGGCGAAATATGGCCCGGACGCTATCATGACCACCGGCTCTGCCCGTGGCCCCGGCAATGAAGCCAACTATGTGATGCAGAAATTTGCCCGTGCAGTGATTGGGACGAACAACGTCGACCACTGCGCGAGGGTGTGACACGCACCCTCAGTCTCCGGTCTGGAGACAACTGTAGGTAACGGCGCCATGAGCAACGCCATTCCCGAAATTCAAGAGACCAAGTGCCTGCTGGTGTTTGGTTACAATGCTGCTGACTCTCACCCCATTGTCGCCCGCCATATCCTCAAGGCGAAGGCAAACGGGGCCAAGGTGATTGTGTGTGATCCCCGCATGGTGGAGACCGCCCGTATCGCCCATCAGTGGCTGCCGCTCAAAAACGGTTCCAACATGGCGCTGGTTAACGCCTTCGCCAACGTGTTGATCAATGAAGGGCTCTACAACAAGGCATTTGTCGCCAACTACACCGAAGGGTTCGAGACCTTCAAGGCGACGGTGGCCAAGTACACCCCGGAATATGTGGAGGGGATCACCGGCCTCAAAGCCGCCGATATCCGCGCCGCCATTCGCACCTATGCCGAGTCGCCTGCTTCCATGATCCTGTGGGGCATGGGGGTGACCCAGTACGGTCAGGCGGTGGATGTGGTCAAGGGGCTGGCGGGTCTGGCGTTGCTGACCGGCAACTTCGGTCGCCGCGGCACCGGTTGCGGGCCGGTGCGTGGTCAGAACAACGTGCAGGGCACCTGTGACATGGGGATGCTGCCGCACCAGTTCCCGGGTTATCAGTCGGTGGCCGATCCCGCCATCAGCGCCAAGTTCGCCAAGGCGTGGGGCGTGGAGTCACTCTCTCAAAAGCCCGGCTATCGTTTGACCGAGCTTGGCCACAAGGTGGAGGAGGGCAAGTGCAAGGCCTTCTACATCTTTGGTGAAGATCCGGCCCAGACCGAGGCAGATCTCGGTCAGTTCCGCCGCACTCTGGCGGGGATGGAGCTGGTGATCGTGCAGGATATCTTCATGACCCAGACTGCCGAGATGGCCGACGTCATTTTGCCCGCCACCAGTTGGGGCGAGCACGAAGGGGTCTACAGCTCGGCGGATCGCGGCTTCCAGCGCTTCTACAAGGCGGTGACGCCCCCTGAGAATGTGAAGCCGGACTGGGCGATCTTCTCGTTGATGGCGACCGCTATGGGTTATCCCATGGAGTACCACAACACTGAGGAGATCTGGGACGAGATGCGTGCGCTCTGCCCGCTCTATGCCGGGGTCAGCTACGATAAGATGGCCGATCTCAAGAGCGTGCAGTGGCCCTGTCCGACCGAGGATCACCCGGGCACCAGCACTCTGTTCGAGGGGAATGTGTTCACCACCCCGAGCGGCAAGGGTCAGCTGATCGCCTCCGAGTGGCGCCCGCCGCTGGAGCAGCCCTGTGCCGAGTACCCGCTGGTGCTCTCCACCGTGCGCGAGGTGGGTCACTACTCCTGCCGCTCCATGACCGGCAACTGCTCGGCGCTGCAAACCCTGGCCGATGAGCCGGGCTATGTGCAGATCCACCCGAGCGATGCCAAAAAGCTTGGGGTGAAGGATCAGGCGCTGGTCTGGATCTCGTCGCGCCGTGGCAAGGTGATCACCCGGGCCAACTACAACGAGCGGGTCAACGCCGGGGTGGTCTATATGACCTACCAGTGGTGGATCGGGGCCTGCAACGAGCTCACCATCGAGCACGTCGATCCCGTCTCCCACACGCCGGAGTACAAGTACTGCGCGGTGAAGATCGAGCGCATCGACAATCAGCCTGAGGCGGAAGTGTACGTCCAGACTGAATACAGCGCGCTCAAGGCGAAATTGCGCAGCGCAGCCAAAGGCTGATCGCCCTAAAAAAGAGGTTCTGCACAAATAAGGGAACCCGACTCGGATTTATCGAGTCGGGCACCCTTTTATTACCCAAAAAAAGGGGAGTAAATGATGCAACATGAAATTGGTCGCTTATTCGGACTTTTCTATATTGGCACCTATCTGGCGGCGATATTGCTGGGAATAGGTTGCTATATTTGGCGCGACGAGATGATATTTCTGCTCGGCTTCGGTTTTTTCGGCTGTTTTATGGCGGCACGGCTTGCCATGAGCAGCGTATTTTCTGCTTTGAGTATTTCCAGTGCCTGGCTGATCGGGTTTATCTCCACCACCTTGATCAACGGCCTGCTGCTGGGGGTGATCACCCTGCTTGTCTACCTCACTCACCAGAGCGTCACCGCCGAGCTTGCCGACAACGCCAGCTGGCTGCTGATGGCCTTCCAGAGCCTGTCCGCCCTCTTTATCTTCGGTGGCCTGAAGTGCTGCCACAGCCGGATCATCACCTCGTAAACTGCCGATAAATGGGCAGCAAACTCCATCTCGAAACCCGCAGTCAGCGAAGAGGAAAGGGCAGATCTGACAGTTGACGGCGGCCCACTTTTCGGGCGCCTTAATTGAGATCAAGAACTGATGAAATAACCGGTTAAATATGGCCATCAGATATATTAAATCGGATTGTAATGAAATTTGAGCTCATCTATGATGAGTCGCCATTCCAATATATCCCCCGATAACGATGTTACTTTTTGTTGTCGTTCGTTAATAACAACTCTGGAATTGCAACATGCGACAATTTTCGTCACCGCTTTTCTTATTGGCAGCCGCTTTTACGGGCTGCGGCTATTTATTTTGGTGACGGGTGCTTGTCGTGATGCGATGGCATGGACAGCCTGACTGGTGACTAAATCGATATAACGTGAGGCCGCAATGCTAAATGTGAGTGCCATCCCCCTGGACGAGATCTCTCCCATCTGGGACGACGGTTTCCTCCTGCTCTCCAAATCCCTCCTGTCGGCCGTGACGCTCGATGATTTTATCCACAAACTCAACAAGATAGATGCCAGCTTCGGCGGCGTGACCCGGGTCAACCTGATCCTCAACATGGGTGCGGACGAGGAGGCCATCTTCTACTTCATGGGACATTCCGGCCCAAAGCATCTGGTCTGCCCCAAGGCAGAGCTGCACCTCTCCCCCCGACCTACCAAAGAGACCCCGGAACAGGCCATCATTCTCGCTGCCGCCCGCTTTGAGAATCGCTGCCCGGCGCTGGATCGCGAAGGGGTCTACGGGGGGCTGCGCTCCTACTGCCAGCTCCCCATCACCACCGCCCGCAGCCACCTTGGCGGGGTCGAGTTTATCAACACCCAGCTCGACAGCTTCACCATGGAGACCCTCGCCAAACTGACCCAGCTGGCGGCCATTATCGCCATTGCGCTGGAGAACGTGCTCGACAAGGAGCGCACTCTGGAGCAGGCGAACTCCCTGCGCCTTGAGCGCGACAGTTGCAAAATTCTGGTGGATGTGACCAACGCAGTGATCAAGCTGGTGCGCATTGCCGAGCTGCCCAAGAGCCTGTTTACCATCCTGCACCACCACTTCGGCATCAGCAGCTTGTGTCTGGCCGAATACAACGCCACCTCCGACAGCTTCAAGAGCTATCTGGTCAATCAGCACCAGAGCGATCAGCCGGGCATCATCGATCACTCCTGTTTTGAAAAGAAGTGCCTGCAGGGGGCCCTTGGCCATAGCGAGCCGTTTTTCGTCTATCGCGAACATGGCCACGGCTGCAGCAATCGCTGCCGCTTTACCTCCCAGATCCTGCCGCCCGAAGCCGACAGCTCCTGCATTTTGCCGCTGCGCTATCGGGGCAACCTGCTGGGGGTGTTGATCCTCTCGCACCCCAACGCCGACTTCTTTGCCGATATCGATATCTCATTGCTGGAGCAGGTGGCGGCGCGCACGGCCATTGCCATGAACAACGTGCAGGCACAGCAGGAGATCTCCAACACCAACGGTGCCAAAGAGAAGACCATTCGCATCAACGAGCCGCAGATGCAGGGGGAGTTCCCCCACATCATCTACCAGAGCTCGGTGATGGAGAGCGTGCTGGAGAAGGTGCGGCTGGTGGCCGAGAGCGACAGTACCGTGCTGATCCTCGGCGAGACCGGCACCGGCAAGGAGCTGATCGCCCAGGCCATTCACGCCCTGAGTGCCCGCCACGACCATGAGATGGTGAAGGTGAACTGCGCCGCCATCCCCACCGGCCTTATCGAGAGTGATCTGTTTGGCCACGAGAAGGGGGCCTTTACCGGCGCCCTGACCCAGCGGATCGGCCGCTTCGAGCGGGCCCACAGGGGCACCCTGTTCCTCGATGAAGTGGGGGATATGCCGCTGGACTTGCAGCCCAAACTCTTGCGGGTATTGCAGGAGCACGAGCTGGAGCGGGTGGGCAACAGCAACCCCATCGCAGTGGATGTGCGGCTGGTGGCCGCCACCAACTGCGATCTGCTCTCCATGGTCAAGAACAAGCGCTTTCGAAGCGATCTCTACTACCGCCTCAATGTCTTTCCCATCGAGCTGCCGCCCCTGCGCGAGCGCCGCGAGGATATTCCGCTCTTGGTCAATTTCTTTATCAAGAAGATCGCCAAGCGGATGCGCCGCACCATCACCTCGATCCCCGCCGATGCCATGAAAATGCTGGTATCGCTCCCCTGGTACGGCAATATCCGCGAGCTGGAGAACGTCATCGAGCGCGCCGTGGTGATGACCCGTGGCCATGTGCTCAACCTCTCGCCCGATGAGCTGATGCCCCTCAAGGGTTACCACAAGATTGAGACCCTGGTCTATGACGAGCCCGCCACGCCGCTCTTTGCCGAGGAGGGGCCGACCGATGAGCGCGAGGCGATCATCACGGCCCTGCGCGACTGCAACGGCATCGTGGCTGGCGAGCGGGGGGCGGCCAACCGCCTCGGCATGAAGCGCACGACCTTGCTCTCCAAGATGAAGCGGCTCGGCATTTCGGCCCGGGATCCCGAGATCATTGACGGGGTCGCACCATGAGAGAGCTACTTGAGCTTGAGGCGCGTGACGAGCTTAGCGAGCAGAGCGAACAGAACGAGCTGGCCCGCTGCGCCATCCACCGCGAGGTGGTGCACTACCGCACCGATGCACTGACCTGCGACAGCGAGATGGCGCTCCCCTCCGAGACGCCGGTGGCGCTGGTCTACAACGGCATCGCCCACAGCGTGATGATGTGTTCGGCCTCCGATCTGGAGGATTTCGCCATCGGTTTCTCGCTATCCGAGGGGATTATCGACAGCCTGCTCGATATCCACGATATCGAGCAGATCGACGGCTGTCAGGGGATTGAGCTGCATATCACGTTGGCCAATCGCTGCGTCCATCGCCTCAAAGAGAAGCGGCGCACCATGGCGGGGCGCACCGGTTGCGGCATCTGCGGCAGCGAGAGTCTGGAGCAGGTGATCCGCACCCAGCCAAGCTTGCCCGACAGCCAGCGTCTGGCGGTAGGGCATATCGACAAGGTGCTGAGCGCACTGCGCCCGCTCCAGCTGCTGGGTCAGCGCACCGGCGCCACCCATGCGGCAGTGCATCTGGATGGTGAGGGCAACATTCTCGCCATTCGCGAGGATGTGGGGCGCCATATTGCGCTGGACAAGCTGGTAGGCCATCTGTGCCGCACTGGTCGGCGTGACGGCGCCATTCTGGTGACCAGCCGCGCCAGCTTCGAGATGGTGCAAAAGTGCGCCAGCGCCGGGGTCGAGATCTTGCTCGCCATCTCGGCCGCTACCGAGCTTGCGGTCGAGCGGGCCGAGCAGACCGGGCTGACGTTGGTGGGTTTTTGCCGCCCCGGGCGGGCCGAGATCTACAGCGGCTGTCAGCGTATCCTGCTCAAGTAATGGCAAGGCCGTGAACCCGCTAAACGGGTAACGAAAACAGGCAATGAAAAAGGGCGGGGAGTGTGACTCCCCGCCCTTGTTGTATCTGCGTCTGTGGCGAATTAGCGCGCCAGCAGGATGCGTAGCATGCGGCGCAGCGGCTCGGCGGCGCCCCATAGCAGCTGGTCACCCACGGTAAAGGCGGCCAGATACTCCGGGCCCATATTGAGTTTGCGTAGACGGCCCACCGGAATGCTGAGGGTGCCGGTAACGGCCGTCGGAGTCAGCTCGCGGGCGGTGATATCGCGATCGTTGGGGATCACTTTCACCCAGTCGTTGTGGGCAGCCAGCAGGGCTTCGATCTCCGCCAGCGGCACATCCTTTTTCAGCTTGATGGTGAAGGCCTGGCTGTGGCAGCGCAGGGCGCCGATCCGCACGCAGAGACCATCCACCGGAATGACGGCATTCTCGATACCCAAAATCTTGTTGGTCTCGGCCTGACCCTTCCACTCTTCACGGCTCTGACCGTTGTCGAGCTTGGTGTCAATCCAGGGGATAAGGCCACCGGCCAGCGGTACGCCGAAGTTGTCGACCGGCAGGGTGCCGGAGCGGGTCTTCTCGGTGATCTTGCGCTCGATATCGAGGATGGCGGAGGCGGGGTCGGCCAGCTCGACCGCCACTTCGTCACGCAGCATCCCCATCTGGGTGACCAGCTCGCGCATATGGCGGGCACCGCCACCGGAGGCCGCCTGATAGGTGGCCACGCTCACCCACTCCACCAGATCGGCCTTGAACAGGCCGCCGAGGGCCAGCAGCATCAGGCTGACGGTGCAGTTGCCGCCGACGAAGGTCTTGATGCCATCGTTCAGGGCCTGCTCGATGACGTCGCCGTTGACCGGATCCAGAATGATGACGGCGTCATTCTCCATCCGCAGGGAGGAGGCGGCGTCAATCCAGTAACCCTGCCAGCCGGCGGCTTTCAGGCGCGGATAGACATCCTTGGTGTAGTCGCCGCCTTGCGCGGTGATGATGATATCCTGCTTTGCCAGCGCCTCGATATCGAAGGCGTCTTGCAGAGTACCGGCATCGACGCCGAAGTTGGGAGCGGCCTCACCGGCCTGGGAGGTGGTGAAGAATGTGGGTTGAATATGGGCGAAATCCTGCTCTTCCTGCATCCGGCTCATCAGAACCGATCCCACCATGCCACGCCAACCGACCAAACCTACTTTTTTCATATTGTCCTACCCTGGATTGCTGCTAAAGAAACTCGCGGTGACACCCGTAACCCCTTGTCTGGCGACGCCTGTTTACAAGCGGTTTACAGGCCATTTAAAAAATATGCGCTGCGAAAAATGCGTCTATCCACATTACGGATTGTGGCGGCTGGCGCAAGTCGAATTGCGCAATATTCTGTGCCGTTTGCTGCATTAACCGGCAGCCAGCGCACCGCTCAGGTAGACGGGGAGGGAGAAGGTCAACATCAGACGAAAAGGCCACCGTTTTTGGCGGTGGCCTGTCAATAAAGCGGTTGAGGACGTTCTCTGCTGTTGTCTGGGGGCGCAGTTGGCGAGTGAAACAGCCCGACCTGTTATGCGCTTAGCCGTAACGGGCCAGAGTGAGCCCCTCATCGCTGATGGCGGGCTCGCTGCCGCTGATAAGATCGCACAGAAGCTGACCCGAACCGGCCGCCATGGTCCAGCCCAGGGTGCCGTGGCCGGTATTGAGCCAGAGGCCGGGAATGGGGCTTGGCCCCACCAGCGGGGTGCCGTCCGGCGTCATGGGGCGCAGGCCGGTCCAGAACTCGGCTTGGCTGATATCGCCCCCCTCGGGGAAGAGATCGCCGACCACCATTGCCAGCGTGTCGTGGCGTCTGGGGTTGAGAGCGAGGTTGTAGCCCGACAGCTCCGCCATGCCGCCGACCCGGATCCGCTCGTCAAAGCGGGTAATGGCCACCTTGTAGGTCTCGTCGAGCACGGTGCTGCGCGGCGCGGCCTCGGCGTTGATCATCGGCAGGGTGAGGGAGTAGCCCTTGACCGGATAGACAGGCAGCTCCAGCCCGAGCGGGCGCAGCAGCGGCCGTAAAAAGCCGGTGGCATAACTGCCGAGCGCGCAGACGATGGCATCGGCGCGATAGCGCTGCTCGCCTGCCCGCACCGCCACGGCGCGGCCGCGGGCTTGCTCAATCTCGTCGATGTCGCAGTTGAAGACGAACTTGACCCCGAGCTTCTCGGCTTCAAGGGCAAGGGCCTTGGTGAAGCGGAAGCAGTCGCCGGTCTCGTCGCCGGGCAGACGCAAGCCACCGACGATTTTGCCGCGCACCCGCGCCAGCGCAGGCTCTGCCGCTTCGCAGCCGCTGGCATCCAGCGACTGGTAGGGGACGCCATACTCCTCCAGCACCTCGATATCGCGCTGGCTGGCATCGAGCTGGGATTGGCTGCGAAACAGCTGCAGGGTACCGAGTTGGCGCCCTTCGTAATCGATGTTCAGCTCGTCACGCAGCAGCTTCATGCAGTCGCGGCTGTATTCGGCCAGACGCACCATGCGCCCCTTGTTGGTGGCATAGGCGGTCGGGGTGCAGTTGGCGAGCATTCTGAGCATCCAGCGCAGCTGGAAGGGATCTGCGGTGGGGCGCACGGTGAAGGGGGCATGCTTTTGCAGCATCCACTTGGCGGCCTTGAGCGGGATGCCGGGGGCCGCCCAGGGGGCCGCATAACCCGGGGATATCTGCCCGGCGTTGGCATGGCTGGTTTCAAGGGCGACGCCACCTTGTCGCTCCAGCAGGGTTACTTTGTGACCCGCTTTGGCCAGATACCAGGCGCTGGTTACCCCGATCACGCCGCCACCGAGAACCACTATCTCCATATCGTCTTTCCTTGACTGATCTCCTGATGTGGCCACCACCATAATCAGCCGCCACAGGATATTCAACTGCTCTGCGCAGGATTGGGATCTCCGTCTGCTTGCCTGTCACAAGCTGGTGTTTGGTGCGATGGTGAGCCTGATTGCCAGCGTAAATCGCTGCGCTGTTGTCAGGGCATGTGTCAGGGGGGATGGCCCGCTTACAGCAGCTCAAGATGGATCAGATAGTGCTCCGCCGTTGCCAGAATGGCCTGCTGCTGCGCTGCCGGTTGGCCATCCCAGTTGGCATAGGGGAGGGTAAGGCGGGGATTGCCGCCAAGTTTGTCCCGATTGCGCCAGAGAAAGTGCCAGTAGAGGCTGTTAAAGGGGCAACTTCCGTCGCCCTGGCGGGCTTTCACCTGATAGTGGCATCCCTTGCAGTAGTGGCCCATCCGCTCGAGATAGGCGCCGCTGCTGGCGTAGGGCTTGCTGCCCATCAGACCGCCATCGGCAAACTGGCTCATGCCGCGGGTGTTGGGCAGCTCGACCCACTCGATGGCATCCACATAGATGCCGAGATACCACTGATCCAGCTCGTCAGGATGGATCCCCGCCAGCAGGGCAAAGTTGCCGGTCACCATCAGCCGCTGGATATGGTGGGCGTAACCGTGCTCAAGGGATTGGTTTATGGCGTGGCGCACGCAGGCCATTCTGGTTTCGCCACTCCAGAAAAAACCGGGCAGCGGCCGGTTGGCCCCGAGAAAATTGGTCTGCTGGTAGTCGGGCATCTTCTCCCAGTAAAGGGCACGGACAAACTCGCGCCAGCCGAGGATCTGGCGGATAAACCCCTCCACCTGCGCCAGCGTGATGGTGGCCTGATTGGCCTGCCAGTGGGATTCGGCGGCGCGGATCACCTCAAGCGGATGAAGCATCTTGCTGTTGAGGGAAAACGACAAACGGCTGTGAAACAGGCTCCAGCCCCGCTCGCTCAGGGCATCCTGATAGCGGCCAAAGTGGGGCAGGCAGTGGGCCAGAAAATGGGCCAGCAGCTCGCGACTCTGGCGCCTTGTGATGGGCCACGGCAGCTTGCTGGCATCTGCCTCGCCGATGGTACTGACCCCGTGACGGGTCAGCATGGCATCAATCTCGCTCACCTCGTTGGCAAAGGTGAGGGGTGCCGGGATCGGCTGGCTCGCCGGCAGTTTGGCGCGGTTCTCGTCATCAAAGTTCCAGCGCCCGCCAAAGGGGTGGCCGCGCTCATCGAGCAACACCCTGTATTGTTTTCGCAGGGCGCGGTAGAAGAACTCCATCCGGCTATGGGGATAGCGCTGCCAGCCATCGCGGGGGGTGAGAAAATGCTCGCTCTCCACCTCGGTGGTAGGGATGGCAAGGCCCGCCGCCCAGCTTTTCAACTGGCTGGAAAGGCGCCACTCATCCGGGCTCTGCCAGGCAAAGCTGCTGGCCTGATGCGCCGCGATTTGGGCTGCCAGCAGGCTGGGCAAATCGGGCCAGCGGGCGCTCTCATCAAGGGTCAGGTAACAGACGCGGTGGCCCGCCTTGCCAAGGGCCGCTGCGAAGGCGCGCATGGCGGCAAAGAAGGCCAGCACCTTCTGGCGATGGTGGCGGCAGTAGTCGGTCTCTTGGCGCAGCTCCGCCATCAGATAGCAGACCGCCGGATCCGGCGTGCGAAACCAGCTGTGAGCGGCGTTCAGCTGATCGCCGAGAATCAGGCGCAGCTCCATCAGACTCGCTCCCCCTCAGGTTGCTGGCTGCGGTGACGAGCGTGGCGACAGCGTTCGCTGCAGTAGCGAACCTCCTCCCAGCTGTGCGCCCACTTGCGCCGCCAGCTGAAGGGGCGCTGGCAGACGGGGCAGATCTTCTCAGGCAGATGGGGTTTGCGATGCATGATGGCTTACGGCCTTGGCTGATGGGGGATGTGGCGTGTGGGTAGGGAGAATAACGAAGCGGGAGCGCGGGCGGATCAACCTCACTGCCGGTTTGCCGCGCAGATGCCCACTTTGTGAGCGGGCGCACAGCCCGTCGGTGCACCCCTTGTTTGCCAATTAACCAGCCGTTAACGTGGCGAGGCTGCCTGTTGGCAGCATCCATCAATGGATCTTGTTGGCCACCGACTGTCTACAACCGATATGGAGGGGAGTGATGCCAATCATGACAGCTACGCCCCGGGCAGCTTGCCTGCTCGCCCACTGGTATACCCGGGATCCCATTCTGACCTTCGACTTTCCTCACCGCTGATTGGCGGCACCCGCCGTTTGAATTTGTCAGCCGGACGACCCTGATCGTCCCGGCCTCTTTGCCAATTCCGATTTCAAACACACTGGCCTTGCGCCGGTGAGGAGTCTTTTATGCGTCGTATACCCGAGCCGTTTCGTATCAAGATGGTCGAGCCCATCAAACAGACCACTGGCGCCGAGCGCCGTGCCGCCCTCGAGGCCGCTGGCTGGAACCCCTTCCTGCTGCTGGCCGAGGATGTCTATATCGACCTGCTGACCGACAGCGGTACCGGCGCCATGTCCGATCGTCAGTGGGCCGGCATCATGATGGGGGATGAAGCCTATGCGGGCAGTCGCAACTTCGTCGAGCTGGAGCGCACGGTGCGCGAGATCTTTGGCTATCAGCATGTGATGCCCACCCACCAGGGGCGCGGGGCCGAGCAGATCCTCTTCCCCGAGCTGGTCAAACGCTGCAAGGGCAAGGCGCCGGTCTTTATCTCCAACTACCACTTCGACACCACCAAGGCCCACGTGGAGTTGGCTGGCGCACGGGCCATCAACCTGCTCACCCCGAAAGCCCTCGACACCACGGCCCCCTACGCCTGGAAAGGGGATTTTGATCTCCCTCGCCTGAGCGACACCATCGAGACCCTGGGGGCCGACAACGTGGCCGGCATCATCATCACGGTGACCTGCAACAGTGCCGGTGGCCAGCCGGTCTCCATGGCCAATATGGAGGCGGTCGCCGAACTGGCCCGTCGCCACCATATTCCGGTGGTGATCGACGCCGCCCGCTTTGCCGAGAACGCCTGGTTTATCAAGGAGCGGGATCCGGCCTATGCCAAGCACAGCATCAAGGAGATAGTGCGCCAGATGTTCGCACTGGGGGACATCTTCACCATGTCGGCCAAGAAGGACGGACTGGTCAATATCGGCGGGCTCTGCTGTTTCAAGGAGGATCTCGACCTGTTCCGTGCGGTGCAGGTGCGCTGCGTGGCGATGGAGGGGTTTGTCACCTATGGCGGCCTTGCGGGGCGGGACATGGCGGCGCTCGCCATTGGCCTGCGGGAGGGGATGGATGAGGAGTATCTCACCTATCGCATCAGTCAGGTGGCCTATCTCGGTGAGCGGTTGGCCGAGGCGGGCATCCCCATCCAGACCCCCACCGGCGGTCATGCAGTGTTTGTCGATGCCAAAAAGCTGCTGCCCCATATTCCGGCCGAGCAGTTTCCGGCCCATGCGCTCGCCTGCGAGCTCTATCTGGAAGGGGGCGTGCGCGGGGTGGAGATTGGCTCCCTGTTGCTGGGGCGTGATCCCGCCACCGGCAAGCAGGAGGCGGCGGACTTCGAGCTGTTGCGCCTCACCATTCCGCGCCGGGTCTACACCCGGGATCACATGGACTATGTGGCCGACAGCCTGATCGCGGTGAAAGCGCGGGCCAGCGACATTCGCGGGCTCACCTTTGACTACGAGCCGCCGCTGCTGCGCCACTTCACCGCGCGGCTGAAACCTGTCTGATCAGCAACCGGTCAGACTTGGTGATCAACCCAGCCAAGCCGTGAGGTTCACGGCTGCTCCCGGTTAAACGGCCCAGTAAAAAAGCCCCCGCACCAAGGTGCGGGGGCTTTCGTTTATCGAAGCGAAGCGGGGGTCAGACCGCCTGATACTCCAGCTCGACGGAGCCCAGTGCCTTGAGGGTGGACTGGGCGGAATCACGCTGGCTGATCTGGCCGTTTTTATTCTCCAGCAGCACGGCGCGGCGGATGGTGGCGAGATCTTCACCGTTAAGCACCGCATGGGCGCAGGCCATCTGCATCGGCGGCAGGCTGGGGTTGAAGGCGGCGTTTTCGGCGTAGCGGCCAGAGAAGATCCGGCCATCGGCAAACTGCAGCGCCACCGCGGCATAGCCCTGGCTATAGGGAGCGTAGCTTTGACGAGCAGCAGCCAGCGCGGCTTGCCACAGCGGGTCTTCGCTTTGAAGCTCAAGCTCTGCGTGATCCTGCGGGCTCATCAGCGCATCCGTGATGTCGAGATCCGCCGGGCCAAACGAGTGGGGCAGGAAGGATTGCAGGGCGCTCAGGTCATCGGGCAGAGAGACTTTCAGGATCTTGGCGGTGCTCAGCTCGTTCATAAACTGACGGCAGTGGCCGCAGGGGGTGTAGTTGACGGTGATTTCGCTGATCCCGGTCTCGCCACCCAGCCAGGCGTTGGAGATGGCGGACTGCTCGGCGTGGACCGAGTGGAACAGACCTTGCCCCGCAAACTCCATATTGGCACCGAAGTACCAGGTTCCACTCAGGCCGCAGGCGATGGCACCGACGTAAAACTTGGAAATGGGCGCCACCGAGCAGGCGGCTGCCAGCGGCAACAGGGCGAGGCGCAGGGCGCGATCATCGAGACCTGTGGCGGCTTTCAGGGTGGCGACTTGCTCCGGCGTGAAGCGGGCGTTGAAGTCGGCACTATCCAGCATGGGCTGCACGGCTGCTTTGAGCTGGGCAGAGAGGGTATCGAATGGCTTGGCAAAACGGGGATGCATAGTGTGTCCTCAAAGGCCAATTGGGCGGCCATTGTAGGGAGCAAGCTCGGGTAAATGTGTGAGCAGGCTCACGCCCTGACGGGCAAACGGAGGGGGATGGTAATGGAAACGTTTGTTTTGTGCAAATTGTGCGGCAGGTCGCACCCCGAGAGGCCAGCAGGCCCCCCGGAATGGTCAACAGGTGGTCAATGGGGTCATCAGATCAGCCAGTGATAGATGGTAAAAAGGAGGGGAGCGACGGCCGCGGTGAGGATGCCGCACACCACCATGGCGAGCGATGCAAAGGCCCCCTGGGTGATCCCCTTCTCGGCGGAAGTAGCTGTGCCGATGGCGTGGGCACATGCCCCCATGGCGAGCCCTTGCGCTTCCGGATCGGTCACTTTGAGCAGTTTGAGCAGCGGGTAGCCGATCAGGGCACCGACAATCCCCACCACCACCACCACGGCGGCCGCGATGGCGGGAATGCCGCCGATGGACTGGCTGACGCTCATGGCGAGCGGGGTTGTAATGGACTTGGTGGCAAGGGAGGCGAGCAGCGCCGGATCTGTGCCCATAAAATGACCGATCAGCAGGGTTGTGCACACCGAGATCAAGACGGAGGCGAGGGTACAGATTAGGATGGGCTTGAGTTTGGCCTGGATCTGGCGCGCCTGCTGATAGAGCGGCAGCGCCAGCGCCACTACTGCGGGCTCCAGCAGCATGGTAATGGGGCTGCTGCCGCGCTCGTACTGCTCAAGGGGCAGATCAAACCAGAGCAGCAGGCCGATGATCACCGCGGTCGGCACCAGCACAGGGTTGATGATGGGCCAGGGCAGGCGGCGATAGAGGGCGCGGGTGGCGAAATAGAGCGCCAGGGTCAGGGGAATGGCTAGCCAGAAGATCACTTGTTCATCCTCTGGTAGAGCCGACCGACGGTGGCGAGGATCAGCACGATCCCGAGCACGATGCAGAGCATGATGACGCCGAAGGATTGGCGCAGGGGCTCAAGCCAGGCCACCAGCCCGACCGCGACCGGCACGAACAAAACGCCCATGTGGCGCAGCAGCAAACCTGCGCCCAGCTCGACCCAGTGCAGCTTGATCAGTTGCAGGGAGAGCAGCACGAAGAGCAGCAGCATGCCGATGATGCTGCCGGGAAAGGCGAACGGCAGGATGGCTGCCACGGATTTGCCTGCCAGCAGGCAGGCGACGATGACCATAAAGTCACGAAAGTACAGCAAGGCGCGTTGCGCGATCACGTGAACCTCATCGACTGGGAAGAAAAATCGCAGTTTACCAGAGAGGCCGGGTCGCGGCATTAAAACAATAACAACTGAAATCAGTTCGTTTGAAGCTGATTTGTATGCAGATTATCTGTTGAACATCGTCTGATAGAACCCTTTTTCGAACTACAAGGAGTAGTGATGACATCCCTCTTGTCCCGAGTTCGCCAGCTGGCGAATGATAATGCGTTGCCACCCCATCTGCTGCAAACCCGTCAGTGGGAAGGGCCCCTGTGTCGGGTGCGACTCGACAACACTGGCCCTGATGCCACCCCGGTTGAGCGCTGGGTGCTGTTTGACGGCAAGCTTGGCCTGCCGGTGGAGAGTGCCATCTATGGCGAAGGATTCCAGATGCTGGCTCAGACCATGGGTAGCTGGCAATCACCGCAACATGTCGGCCGTTGCCCCGATGCCAGCGTTTATCGCATCACCGATGACAATGGCTATCACACCATTCACAACCTGTTGCTGGTGGAGCATGGCAAGGGGTGGCTGCTGCTCGCCTTTGCCAGCTGCCACCGTTTTGGCGGGGAGTTTCGTCTCTACCCCGATGGCCGCTTGCAGATCCTGATGAACTGCGAAGGGCGAACACTCGCGGTCGGTGAGTACTGGCAGAGCGAGGCGCTGATCTGCCTCGAAGGGGCGGAGCGCGAGGATCTGCTGGCTGAGCTGGCACGGCTGATCGAGGCCGAGCACGGCTCGCTGATCGGCAAGGTGAGTGAGCGCCCGAGCGGCTGGTGCTCCTGGTATCACTACTACGCCGAGGTGAGCGCTGCCGATATTCGCGAGAACCTGCAGGTGCGTGCCGAGCGTTTCCCGGCCCTGCGTTATGTGCAGATCGACGACGGCTATCAGGCCAAAATGGGCGATTGGCTCACTCCCTCCGCCAAATTCGAGCAAGGGGTGGCTTCATTGGCTGCGGAGATCAAACAGGCTGGCTGTGAGCCTGCCCTCTGGGTCGCCCCTTTTATTGCCGAACCCACTTCGCAGGTGTTTCAGGAGCACCCCGACTGGTTTGTGAAGGGGGATGACGGATTGCCGCTGCCTTCCGAACGGGTTACCTATGGCGGCTGGCGCTGCACTCCCTGGTATGTGCTGGACGGCACTCACCCCGAGGTGCAGGCGCACCTCGAGCAGGTGTTCCGTACCCTGCGCGAGCAGTGGGGCATTCACTACTTCAAGCTTGATGCCAACTTCTGGGGCGCCATCCACGGTGGCCGTTTCCACGATCCGGCCGCCACCCGGGTTGAAGCCTATCGACGCGGTATGGCGGCCATCCTGCGTGGTGCTGGTGAAGGCGCTTTCCTGCTCGGTTGCAACGCCCCCACCTGGCCAAGCCTTGGGTTGGTGCACGGCATGCGGGTGAGCGATGACGTGGAGCGCAATGGCCACCGCTATCGCCAGATCGCCCGCGAGGCCTTCTGCCGCGCCTGGCAGAACGACAAACTCTGGGCCCTCGACCCCGACTGCATTTGCCTGCGGGATCTGCCAAGCCAGCAGGCAAGCAAGACGGATTACAGCTTCCATCTGGCAGCGCTGGTGGCAAGCGGTGGCATGATGCTGGCCGGTGATCGACTGCAAGATCTTGATGAGGAGCTGGCTGCGCAACTGTGCAAGTTGCTGGCGCTCTGCGCCGCCCGGGCACCCTCTGCCCGTTTCGAGTCGATGGACTTTGCCTGCGGTGAAGTGGGGCTGCCCGAGGGGGGGACTCTGCTCTGCTTGTTCAACTGGGAGGGGCAACCACAGGAGTTTCTGCTGCCGGAAGGGGGAACCGATTTTTGGCAGGAGCAGGCTGTCGGTACGGCTGTCACCCTGCAAGGGGGCGAGGGGCGGGTGATCCGCTACGCCTGATCACAACATCACCACATACAATTCAGGCTCCATTACGGAGCCTGAATTGTTTCAACCAGCGGCTATTCAGTAACGCCACTCAAAACCAACGGCGTATTTGGCAGAGCCATAGCCCGGGATATCACTGCCGGAGGCGATCGCCTTGAGGGTCAGCAATGGTGTGATGGGCACCCCCAGACCAAAACCGATGGCCAGTTGATCATTGGGGTTCCCCATCAGATCGACCCGCATCACCCGATAGAGGGACATGTCCTCGCTCAGGTGCATATAGGCTTGCGAAGCGCGGTTATAGACCTGACCAAACACCTCCAGCTGGAAACCTGACTGGGCGCTGATGGCCAGCGGTACCCCGACAAACTTGTAGAGATGGGAGCCGTTGAAGTAGCTGTTGGTGATCAGGGGAGTGAAATCAGTCTGCTGATAAAGGGTGTTGAAGTTCTGTTCTACGATGCGATAGGTCTGCTCGGGCAGGCGAGCAAGATAATCCGGCACATCGAACCGGTATGCGGCGTTGGCTGCCAGCGGCAGCAGGGCCAGTAATCCGAGCAGTGCGTGGTGACGAGGCATCAGCAAATGGCTTCCGTTCGGCCAAAAAGATCTCTTGCTTGGGAGACATCCGCTCAGGATGTTGCAAGATATTGGTTTTTGGGGAAATCCCCTTCGTCATTATGACCTGAAGAAGGGGATGAGAGGGAAGGATTTATTGTGAAACTACTCACAACTCATAAATCTTCCAGATAGTGGTAGAGACTCTTTAGAATCGCAAAGTTCCGTTCGTTACTCTGGTTCTGCTCGGCCAGCGCCTCGAGACGGGGCACATAGTCCGGCAGACGGCGGCTGAAGTAGTCGCTGCAGTGCAGGCGCCAGCGTTTCTGCTCCGCTTCGCTCAAGGTGTGCGGCCAGTTGCGGGCGCGGTAGCGGAACAGCATCTCTGGCAGCCGGGAGTCGGTAAAGGCGAACTCCCGTTCACCCAGCAGATCCGCGGGGGTGGCACGCACCAGATCCATGGTGGACTTGTCGCCATGGCCAAAGAATCCGGCGTAGAGCTGGGTATCGGGGTCGCTGTCATTACTGCCGGCGAACTCCTGATTGAACACCTCCACCAGTTTTTCCCGTACCTCGGGGTGGGCGCGCAGCAGATCCAGGCTCTTGCGGCACTGCTCCCGATTGATGCCGAGCTCGTCGGCCCGTTCCGCCGTCAGGGTGGCGGCCGGCGCCAGCACCGGGCACTTGTTGATGTGTACCAGTTTCACCGGAATGCCCGCCAGATCCCCCAGCTCCTCTTTTTTGGTATAGAGGCGCTCGCGGATCTCCTCGCTGGAGAGTTCAATGAGCGGGGTGGGGTCACGGGTCAGATCCACCATGATCACCGCGTTCTGGTTGGTGGGGTGCCAGGCAAGTGGCGAGACCCAGCTTGCACAACCCTGCCAGGGGGAGAACATGCCGGAGACGTGCACCAGCGGCTTCATGGTCACCACGTCAATCAGCGCCTTCACCTTGTTTTTGTTCCGCAGATCAAAGAGATAACCAAACAGCTTGGGTTGGGCTTTTTTCACCAGCTTGGCCATCTCGATAGTGGCCAGCACGTCCGAGAGTGCATCGTGAGCATTGGCGTGAGTCACGCCGTTGGCGACCGTCAGCTTTTCCAGCCGGAAGCTCGGTTTGCCTTCATCATCAAAGGCCCACTCGATCCCCTCCGGGCGCAGGGCATAGCAGGCCCGCAGCATGTCGAGAATATCCCAGCGGGAGTTGCCATTCTGCCAGCTGTAGGCATAGGGGTCATAGAAGTTGCGATAGAGGGTGTAGCGGGTCACTTCATCATCGAAGCGGATGCTGTTGTAGCCAAGCACACAGGTATTCGGCGTGGCGAACTGCTCGTGGATCTGGCGAATGAAATCCGCCTCGCACAGCCCGTCCTTCATCGCTTTTTGCGGCGTGATGCCGGTGATCAGGCACGCCTCCGGATCTGGCAGATAATCAGCCGGCGGCTTGCAGTAGATGACCAGCGGCTCGCCAATGATGTTGAAATCCGCATCGGTACGAATACCGGCAAACTGCGACGGCCTGTCCTTGGCGGGGCTGATGCCGAAGGTCTCGTAGTCGTGAAAGTAGAATGTTGGCTCGTCGCCCGCGTGTGCTGTTTTGCTCATGTTGCTCGAGATGAGGTATCCGATGACGGCGGCTAGCGCCAGGGTGGGCGGTGCCAGGCACCACAATTGTGTGCATGGTAAACCATAGCGCAGGCAGAACGAAGGGCGAGCCGTGCAGGTGGCGGTTTATTGGGCGGTAAGTGCGCAGTGGTGGTGGTTTTGGTCTGGTAATTGAGTGGATAGATCCGATATATGTTTGAAAATGTGACATGTTTTTTTATACACCAGTTCCGAAATATATAGTTTTATGTATGATAGCTGAACCAAAAAAACAGATTGTTCCACCCCTTCGCAAAATTAATGCGACGAAATAATGTATACCGAGTATGCAGATGCTTATCGGTGAACTGCAACTGTTTGGTGTATTCCATTGTTTACGATTTATTAAAGGGATCTTGATTATGCCAATTCCAATTATCCTCGGTGCAGCTGCACTGGCTACTGCAGCTTACGGCGCCAAAAAGGGTTATGACGGCTACCAGAAACACTCTGAAGCAGATGATACCGTTAACTCTGCAAAAAGGCGTTACGAGGAAACAAGAGCACCGTTTGACATACAGGAAAAAGCCACCAATGACGTCCTTGATGTATTGGGGCAGGAAGAGCTAAAAATCGGACAGCAGTTCAACGAGTTCAAAACACTTGCTGATGACATTCTGCAAAAGCTCAACAGCGGTCGCCAGAATAAACTCGAGATCAGTATTCCCAAGCACAAATTACAGAAAATTGAGGGTTACAGCTATACGGCCATTGGTGTGTTGGGCGCGGCGGCTGGAGCCGGAGCCGCCGGAGCTGCGGCTGGATTTGCCATTTATGGTGGAGTCATGGCACTGGGGGCGGCCTCTACCGGTATAAGTATTTCTGCGTTATCTGGCGTCGCCGCTACCAACGCTACTCTGGCGGCCATTGGCGGTGGATCTCTTGCCACAGGTGGCTTGGGAATGGCTGGAGGCAGTGCGATCCTCGGTGCAGCCGTGGCTGGTCCAGTGCTAGCTATTGCTGGCTGGGCATACAACAGCCATGGCGAGGAAGCGATTAAGAATGCGAATAAAATAAACAGTCAAGTTGGTAGTGCTATTGCGAAACTTAAAAAGGCTCAGGAACAGCTCAGTAATACAGAAGATTATGCTTTCGAAATTATCGAAGTGCTGAAGGCTGTTTACGCCCAGTTTGACCAGTACTTCGACATCCTCAAGGCAGTCACCCGCCAAATTGAAGCAGCTAAGGTGCTCAAGCAGGATTCACAAGTGGCGCTGACTCAATTGAGCGACACTATTATGCGTGCAATTGGTAACGGCTATGCACTGGCAGCCATCCTCGTTGACCTGATCACCACACCGTTGTTCCGGGTCAAGCATGTCAACGGTGAGATCCAGAAAGACACACATGGCGTGCCGGTGATGGATACGGACGAAGACGGCTCAATGATCCTCAATACAGATCAGCTGGATAAACAACTCTGCGACACCAAAACCAGCGCGGCCCGCATTGAGCCTGCGTAACTTATTTGCGGGGCCGTTAGGCCCCCTTTTGATATTGTTGAGATAGTCATGGATGCCACTATGCACACCGCCGCGCAAGACTTCCCGTGGACTGTAGAGCTCGAGAAAACCGTTATCAATAGCTTGGTTACCAGTTTTGGACTGGACTTTTTGTTGTTTAAAGATCAGAAGGGTGGTGGTGTAAACACGATCCACAATGTTCGTAATGGCGTGTGGGCCACAACGGATGAACAGCTGTGTTATGAACAACGCGAAGATTACAATAGTGGGCTCTACCATAAGCACGCTAATTACATTGCCACCGGCGAGCGGGATAAAGCCAAGCAATCCGCCGGCACCTTGCATGACCCTTATCGCAATACGATGATGGGCGCGAACGAACAGCGCAACCTCGATCACGTTATCAGTGCAAATGAAATCCATAACGATCCTGGTCGTGTTCTGGCCGGTCTAAATGGGGTGGAACTGGCTAATCAAAGTAGCAACCTGCAAACCACCCTCGAAACCGTCAATAAATCGAAAAAAGATTCGTCTATCAACCAGTATCTGCAACGGCTACCGGGTCTGATTAATGAGCACGAAACTCAGCTGGCTAAAGACCGAGCACGCTTGGCTACCCTGCAACGCGACACACCAGAGCAGCAGCACAAGGCCCGGGAACTGGAAGACACGATCCGTAAAACCGAAATCAAAGTATCAAAACTCAAGTTGGTCGATCCTGATGCCATGCGTAAACGTGATGCTGAAGCTAGAGCGCCGTATGAGCAACAGATTAACCACACCTACTACACTAGCAGCAAGTTTCTCCACCAAACCGCCAGTGTCGCAGGTAAAGCTGGCTTGGCCATGGGTACCCGACAAATGCTCGGAATGGTCATGGCAGAGGTGTGGTTTGAACTACGCGAGCAACTGCCAGCCCTGCTGACCAAGCTCAAAGTCAATTTCAGCTTCAAAACGTTCGTAGGCAGCATCACTGCCTCGCTTAAAGGCATCTGGGAACGAGTCAAAGCACGTTTTAACGCCTTCTTGGTTGCATTCAAAGACGGCGTATTTTCAGGTATCCTCGGTAGCCTTACCACCACCGTATTCAACATCCTCGCCACCACCCATGTAATGGCTATTAAGATCATTCGCGAGACCTGGGGTGTATTGGTCAAAGCCATCAAGTTATTGGCCTTCAATCCCGACAAGCTCAGCTTCGTTGAATTGTGCCAGGCGGTCACTTCATTGTTGTCAGTCGGTGCAGCTACCACCGTAGGCTCCATGGCCTACACCCACCTGCTGCCAATATGCAGTTTTCCGTTCGGTGCCGAGCTTGCAGCCTTTGCCAGTGCTCTGATAACAGGCACTGTTACCCTCGGACTCAACTATTTTTTGCTGCACAGCAATGTGGCTTGTAAGCTATGGGCCTATGTCGAATCCATGGGGCCACATGCAGGCACGCTTAAACAGTTCCAGGCTATCAATGCGGAACTGGATCGTTATCTGGCCGAGTTGAGTCAATTGGAATTCAATCTAGACGTAGAAGAATTGCAGACCTTTACCCTCGAACTGCAAAGCTGTAACGATGAACTTGAGCGTAGTGTGGTGTTGCAGCAACAGGTGCTGGCCCGCGGTATAGAACTGCCGTTCGAGATGGGGAATGCCGCCAGCACCCGTAGCTGGTTGGCTTCAAAGGTATGACGTTACCAGCTTTTCCCTGTACTCAATGCGGGCAGTGCTGCCGCAATGTGCATCTGGCGGAGGAAACCCGATATCTGGATCGGGGGGATGGCGCTTGCCTGCACTACTGTGATGCAGACAAGCAATGCCGAATTTATGAAACCCGGCCAGATATTTGCCGGGTGGAACGGCAATTCCGGATGAATTATTCAGGTCTGTATAGTTGGGAAGAGTTTGTAGAGGCGAATGCCAAAGTTTGTCAGGTGCTGCAGAGTGTAGTGATAAAGTAAAGTGGACTCAGTGATGAGTTGTTAGTCTTCAGCAGTAGCTTCGTTCGGTGTTTGTCTCTTTGCTGGATTACCATAACCAGCTTTTTGCCAAAGCCCCCAGCGTTGATGCTAGGGAAAATTGGTTGTATTGCTTACTCTACCTGCCGCACCTGCAAATCCGCGCTCTTGAGTTTGAAGGTGCAACCTTGCTTGATCAGCTCGTCCCGGTTGGCAAGCACCAGCGGGTAGAGCAGGGGATGTTGTTGGTGTTCGCCGTTATAACTCACCTGCATCCGCTCCAGTGCATAGTGCATCAAGGGGATGCGCTGGCTCAGCAACAGCTTGCCATCGGGCATGGCGTAGTCGTTGGCAATGATGGCCTGTTGTCCTTCACTGAGGCTCGGGTTAGGGATAACCACGGCGGTCACCTGGGTGTTCCACTCCCGATCCTGATCCCGGCCGTGAGGGGAGGCATCCAGCAGATCCGGTTCGCCGCGAAAACGGCTCATCACAAAATCCAGATATTCCCCCTTCTTCTCGCAATAGGCGCGCACGTGCCAGCGGATCCCGTCATAGACCAGCGTATGGGGCACGATATTGCGGCCACTCTGCTCCTCCGAGCTCAGCGATACGTAATCGACATCGACCCGCAGTTGGCCACGCGCCGCTTGCACCAAGCCACGCACGATGTTCGGGTCGATATGGCGGTTTGGCACATCCAGGATCTCGATATGGCCGTAGCGCAGATCCATCAGCGGCAGGGTCAACAGGCCCGCTTCATGTTGGCGCTGGTGCTGCTTTTCACGGTGTAGCAGCATCAGGTACTCATCGACTTTTCCCTCACTAAAACGCGGCACAAAGTGCGCTGTGGGTTTGTATCCCTTCAGGCTTTTGTCATAGATCAGCCCTTGCGGCGAGTAGTGGGTCAGGTAGTGGTTGATATCCCGTGACGCCTGTTGACGGCCGATATTGAAGGCGGTTGTCAGGTGGTTGGTGGTCAGCCGTCCCTCCCACTGCAACACGATCTCCAACAGACGAAAACGCAAGGTTTGATCCCAGGTGAGCTCTTTGGGTGCCATACGTGCTCCAAAATGCGACATGTTTATGTAACCAGTATCGGCATGAGTATACAGGCTACATATAATGAGTCCATCGAAATGAGCGCCAAAGGAACATGTCATGAACGGGAAGCTGGACAGTGCATACAGCCATCATGCCGCGTGCCGGATGCAGCAGCGCGGTATTGCACCCGAGCTGGTGGATCTGCTGCTGAGCATCGGGCGCTCGGCTTATCACCAGGGGCGCGAACTGGTTTATCTCGACCGTAAAGCGTTGGCCATGCTGCAAGCCGGAGGCGGATTGCCTGCGGAATGTTGCCAGCGTCTGCGCCGTCACTATCTGGTTTTGCAAGACGGTGAGATTGTCACCGTCGGTCATAAAACCACCCACTTCAAACGCGATCGTCACTGAGGCGCTATGAACTCAAGACTGTTATCAGGTCAGGCGACCATGCCCCTGGTCAAGGGGATATATTGCCTACTGTCAGCCGAGCGAGCTAGGGAGCTGACCGTTCTGCTTGCCAAAGGCACGTGTCACCAAGAGGGTGAGACTTCACCACTGGCGGTGGTGACGGCATTGGCTATCCATGTCGAGCAACATCGGCTGGATTGCACGTCACAGCCCATCTATCTGGGGCGTGAGCAACTGATGACCGGTGCAGCCGATTTGCTGGGGGAGGATGCCAGCTTTGAAGAACAGGATGCGTTTCGTCTGTTGGCGCTGCTACTCGACAAATTGCTGCGAGGAGGGCGTGGCAGCCGTCAGGCCAAGCTGGATGGACTCACGCCAAGCGTGATGGAGCGGCGGGTGCTGGCGGCCAGATCCCCGAATACTGGTTTGGTGGTGCGTGGTAGCTGGCGGCGCAAGTCTCGTAATCAGCTGGGCCATGCCAGTTGGCTGGATGTAGTGGAGGCTGCCCTCTGGTGCTTCTGGCATGGTGACGATTTGGCAAGCGGCGAAGTGCTACTCGATGTGCTGTTGGGCAGGGATGAGCGAGTGCGGCTTGTTTATGGTCTGCTGGTGGGTGCTTTCTACATGGGGGAGCCTTTCAGGCTCGAGTGAGGTTGTTTGAATTATTCAGCAAGTTATTTAAATATAACAGGAAAATGAACTTCTGCAGTTTATGTACACGAACTTCTGCATGTGGTGTTTCAAATATGAAACAGCTGGACAGGTCTGGCTTGGCTCTATTACGGACATTGTTTCCCAGATCGATACCGTTTGAATGGAACTAACTGAGGACTTGGTGATCCATCCTCTTCAAGTCTGCATCATGGGCACGTCGCTTCATCCCATCACCAACTGGCCTCAATACAACAAGTCTTTGATTAACCGTGGTTCACTCACCTTCTGGGTTGATACCGATGCCATGCACAACTACTTTCACCAAGACCATCACGGGCTACGGGACCGCAGCCAGCTCTACAGCGACCGGAGCATCTGCACCTTAGATGCTCAAGGGGAATTTCAACCTCACTCTGCTGGCCACTCAGGGAATACTCTACTCCTTATTCGCGTTGATGAATGTGCCGCTGTGTCTGTCGGACTATAGAGGTGCCAGCAAGCGGATAAGCACGGTGACGGTGGCGTATCGGCAGCCATTTAAAGCAAAGGTTACCGATCAGGTATCGACTCAACCGGGCTGAAGGTGTTTGGTGAAGGCGATTGGAAGGTCAGAAAACACGGCGCCGAGAAGCGGAGAGTGTGGCGCAAGTTGCATCTGGCGATAGACCCGGCCACTAACAATATCGTGGCAGCACAAGTCTCGTTGGAAAATGTCCATGTTACCGAGATGTTGCCTACCTTGCTCAACCCATTTCGGTTCAAGTTGGGATGTGTTTATGCGGATGGTGCCTATGACAGCAAAGCCAGCTATAAGCTGATAGCGTGCATTTCTTTTGCAATAAAAAACCCCACCAATCTGATTGGCGGGGCTTTTGCTATTTGGAGTTGAGCATTGAATCGCGGCAAGGATTAGAGCGCAGGCAGTATTCCGAGGCTGACGCTGACCTGTACGCCGACAATCAGCACCCCCATGGCGGCGGCCACTCCAAGCGCCACTACG
The DNA here is from genome assembly GCF_040908505.1 of Aeromonas sp. R1-2. Classification (NCBI taxonomy): domain Bacteria; kingdom Pseudomonadati; phylum Pseudomonadota; class Gammaproteobacteria; order Aeromonadales; family Aeromonadaceae; genus Aeromonas; species Aeromonas sp. R1-2. The sequence continues at coordinate 83,367 of NZ_JBFODU010000006.1, forward strand.
CCACCCGGGGCGCGGTAGTGGTGGGCTGGCGCCTGTTTGCGGCTCTGCCATACCAGTGCCACCGGCAGCAGTACCGCGAGGATCGCCAGCGCAATGGCTGCGTAGCCCAGCGCCATGATAAAGCCCTGCGGGAAGTAGAGGGCAAACAGCAATGGCGGCACGAAGGTGATGAGGCCAGTCTGAGTGCGGCCCTGCCAGTTGTCCTTGCGGCGGGTCACCTTGGCCATAAAGTCGAACAGCCCCAGCGTTACCCCGAGGAAGGAGGTGGCGAGTGCCAGATCGGCAAACAGGTGCATCGCCTGATTAAACGCAGGCCAACTCACCAGCTTGCCGACGTTGGCCAGCAGGCTGTCCAGCGCTCCACCGGTTTGCAGCAGGGCTTGCTGGCCGAGCAGCCCCAGAATGGCCACCTGCCACAGCACGTAGAGGATCAGCGGCAGGGCTGAGCCCCAGACAAAGACCCGACGCAGCTGTTTGGGGCAGTCACCGAGGTAGAGCATCACGCTCGGAATGGAGCCGTGAAAGCCGAACGAGGTGAAGATGACCGGCAGGCCCGCCAGCAACAGGCCCTGACCCAGCGGCATCGAGAGCAGATGCTGCCCTTCGGTGCGGGGCAACAGCAACGCCAGCACCACCACCATAATCACCAGTTTGACGGTGAACATCAGCCGGTTGAGGTAATCCACCGAGCGGGTGCCGACACAGACCATGCCGCCAAACAGCAGAGTAAAGGCCCAGGCAGCCTGCTCCTGGCTGAGAGTCATGCCCGCATCGGCCAGCGCCTGTGCCAACAGGCTGCTGCCGCCGCTGATGTAGGCGGAGGCCAGCGAGTAGAACAGCATCAGGATACAGAAGGAGGCGATGCGCTTGCCCCAGGGGCCGAGCAAATGATCCGCCAGCTGGTGCAGGTACCATTTGCCGGTGTTGAGGCTTGCCTCTACTTGCAGCATGGCGGTGAAGGCCATCAGGGCCCAGAGACCGACCATCAGCATCAGGGTGGCGGGGCCGCCGAGGGAGGAGGAGGCCAGCGGCAGGGCCAGCATGCCGGCGCCTATGGTGGTGCCGGCAATCAACAGGGTACAACCCAGAGTTTTGGTATTCATGTTATCCATCCGAACGTAGCGGTGTCAGTGCAAACAGGCGATGTCGGCATTGACGTCAACAAGAGGGGGCCAATTGGCGTTATCAGAAGGTGCCTCCGGTGATAGGGCCGGAGGCTAGCAATATCGGAACGGTAACATCTGTACCTAAAACCTGTCAGTTGTAAAAGATGGTTGCCACGTTAGCGGATCAAAATAGCGGAAACAACCCCCTTTATACGGATCTTGTGTTGGATTGTGGCAACAAGTGGAAATAAATGATGACAGCGGTAGCTAATTGCAGAAAAAAGCACCGAAAAAATGATTGGCAGGGGCTCATTGATACAGGTCAGCCAAGTGGTTGCAGCACGGATGGGGGAGGGCCTTGTCGTGGCGTTGGCGTTTAGTTGCGGGGTGAAAGGAGTGTGGAGGCCCGGCCAGACGGTAGAGAAAGCAAAGCGGGCGGGTAGGGTTGTGGGGAAAAACAATAAGGCTGCCGATGCTGGCAGCCTTATTGTCATCTGCTTTCTTTACCCACCCATTGATAGCAAATCGGGTCTGCTTCGAGCAGGTTAGCGACGGCGCTTGAGGGTGCGGCTCACATAGTGCAGCCCGCTCTGGTAGTCGCCGTTCACCGCCTTGAGCGCCAGCTCCAGCGCCTGGCTCGCCAAGGCATCGTGCTGCTGGGGCAGGGAGTTGATGCCAAAGGGGAGGAAGTCAAGCAGGCGATCGTCCCCGAAGGTGGCCATGGCAAGCTGGCTCATATCGCTCTCTTGTTCCAATAGATAGTCCAGCACCCCCTCCATCAGGATATAGGAGGTAGTGATCAGTGCCTCGGGCAACTGGCCCAGCTGCTGGTGCAGATCTTTGATCAGGCGATACCCCTCAAGGCGGGAGAAGTGATCCCCCTCGCACAGGTGGCGAGCCGCGCTGTGACTGGCGACCGCCTGCTCGAAACCGGCTTTGCGCTCCTGACTGATCGTGAGTGCCGGCAGCGCGGTGATCAAGGCGATATGACGCAGAGTCGGGGTGAGCAAGGAGCTGGTGAGATCAAAGCTCGCTTTCTCGTTTTCACTGGCGACGGTGACGAACTTGTCGGCGGCCATCGCCCTGTCGATGGCGAGGATCTGGCTGCCTTGCGCCTGCAATTTGCCGTAGAAGGGGTCGTCCGGCGGCAGGCAACTGGCCACCAGCAGGGCGTCCACATGGCGGCTCACCAGCATCTGGGCCAGCTCTTTTTCTGTGGCGGGCTCATCTTCCGAGCAGACGATGAGCAGCTGATAGCCCTGCGCCCGGCCCCCCTGTTCCAGCCGTTTGGCCAGTTTGGCGTAACTGGCGTTCTCAAGGTCGGGCAGGATAAAGCCCAGAGTCTTGGTCTGGCCGCCACGCAGGGAGGCGGCGCGGCTGTCCGGCTGATAGTTATGGGCGGTGACAACGGCCATCACCTTGTCGCGGGTGGCCTGACTGATGCGGTATTGGTCGGCCTTGCCATTGATCACATAGCTTGCCGTGGTGCGCGAGACACCGGCGAGGGCGGCGATTTCATCCAGTTTCATCATATTGGCTCTGTTTGAGTTGCAAGGCCCACGGTCACTGCCGGGTGAGGGCACCGAAAAGTGTGCGCGGGATCATATCATTGAAAAGCACTCTTTGTGGGTACTTGATCAATTCGCTGAAACGATTCAGTCTGAGTGTAAGTGAAACGATTCAGCCTGTCAGCAACGAAGAGACCCAGTGGCCTGAAAATCAGGCTCCGATCACAGTCAACCGTGTTCGGGTCTATTGTCAGCTGGCGAGTTACCCGAATGTTCAATTGTGACGTACCGGCGCGGCCGGAACCTGATGGAGAGTCTCTATGTTGAAGTTGGCGCGAGAGCAGATCTTGCTGGGACAGTCGGTGGCGACCAAGTCGGACGCCATTGCCCTGCTGGCAGGCAAACTGACCGAAGCCGGTCTGGTGGACGCGGGCTATGTGGATGGGATGCTGGCCCGTGAAGCGCAGCATGCCACCTATCTTGGCAGCGGCATCGCCATTCCCCACGGCACCACCGATACCCGTCATCTGGTGAAGAGCACAGGCGTCATGGTGGCCCAGTTCCCCAATGGTATCGAGTGGGATGAGGGGCAGATCGCCTATGTCGCCATCGGCATCGCCGCCAAGTCAGACGAGCATCTGGGCATCTTGCGCCAGCTCACCCATGTGCTGGGTGACGAGCAGGCGGCAGCCCAGCTCAAAGAGGCCACCGATGCCGACACCATCATCAATATCCTGACCGGCGCCACTGCCGCGAAAGAGGTGCAATACCTGACTCTGGCTGACTTCCCGGCCGATGATCGCGACCAACTGCTGCTGGGAGCAGCCGCCCGCGCCAAATCGGCGGGCTGGGGCGATGCCGCCATGGTAAGCGCCCTGTTGGCAAGCGATCCCGCCTATCTGGGCGAGGGCGTCTGGCTGGCGCGGGCCAATGTTCAGCAAACAGCATCGGCCCAGACCGGTTGGGTGCTGGCCACCCCGAGTAGCGCCCTCACGGCAGGGGAGCTGCCGGTCAGCGCCATGCTGCTGCTGTGCGCCGCAGATAGCAGCCATCTGCCGCAACTGGAGAATCTGGCCAAACTGGCGGCTGCCGGTCAGCTGGCGACGCTGGCGGGCGGCGAGGGGCTGGCCATGTTGCTGGCGGGGCCCGCGAACGGTCTTTCCGAAACCTTCACCATCATCAACCCCCACGGCTTGCACGCCCGTCCGGGCGCCATGCTGGTCAAGGTGGCCAAAGAGTTTGAATCCGACATCCGGGTTGCCAATCTGGATGGTAGTGGCGAAGCGGTCTCCGCCAAGAGCCTGATGAAGGTGATCGGCCTTGGGGTCAAGTGCGGTCACCGTCTGGCATTTCGCGCCGAAGGGGCAGATGCCGAAGCCGCCCTCAAGGGGATCGGTGAGGCCATCGCCGCTGGTCTGGGCGAGGGGGCGCATTGATGAAGATTGTTACCATCACCCTCAACCCCGCCCTTGATCTCACTACTCGCCTCGAGGCGATGAGCCTTGGTGAGGTCAATCTGGTGAGCGAGGCCAACCTGCGTGCGGCGGGCAAGGGGATCAACGTCGCCATGGTGCTCAAGGATTTGGGCCGCGAGGTAGGCGTCACCGGCTGGCTGGGCGCTGACAATGAACAGAGCTTTGTCTCCCTGTTTGCAGAGCGGGCGCTGGATGATCACTTTGTCCGTGTCGCGGGCAGCACCCGCATCAACGTCAAGATCTCCGAGCAATCCGGTCGGGTCACCGATCTCAACCTGCCGGGGCTCACCATCGAGCAAGGGGAGGTGAGCGCGCTGGAGCAGGCCATCGACCAATTGGCCCCTCACGCCGACTGGTTCGTGCTGGCGGGCAGCCTGCCCAAAGGGGTGGCCCTCGATTACTGCGCCCATCTGATCCGCCTGCTCAAGGCCAAGGGCAAGCAGGTGATCTTCGATTGCAGTGGCGCGGCCTTAAGCGAAGGGATCAAGGCGGCGCCGACCCTGGTCAAACCCAATCTGGAGGAGCTGAGCCAGTGGGCGGGTCGCCCCGTCAAGACGCTGAGCGAGCAGGCCGAGTGTGCCCGCGCGTTGCAGGCCAGCGGGATCCCCAACGTGGTGATCTCCAACGGCGCCGATGGCCTGATCTGGTTTGCTCCGGATGCCGTCTGGCAAGCCATTCCGCCGCGGATGCAGGTGGTCAGCACCGTGGGTGCCGGCGATTCGCTGGTCGCCGGCCTCGCCCATGGTCTCAGCCTCGGCTGGACGCCGGAGCAGACCCTGCGGCTGGCCACCGCCGTCTCGGCCTTGGCGGTCAGTCAGGTGGCGGTCGGCTTTGACGATATCAATGTGCTCAACCCCTTACTTGAACAGGTGCGCGTAGAGCGTCTGGATGCGCTGGCACCGGTTCAGTGCCATACCCCCTCAATGGAAAACTCAGGAGATGCCCAATGAAAGCAATCTTGGTTACGGCTTGCCCGGCGGGCATTGCCACCAGCTTTCTCGCTGCAAAACGGATAGAACAGCAGGCCAAACTGGCTGGCTGGGAGCTCACCCTCGACGTCGGCTCCAGCGTGCAACCGCGCCAGATCCCCTCAAAAGAGCAGATTGCCGCCGCCGATCTGGTGCTGGTTGTCGCAAGTGCCCCGGTGGATCTCGCTGCCTATGATGGCAAGCGGGTCTATCAGGGCAGCATGGATCTCGCCCTGCAGGATCCCGCTGCCTTGCTGGAAGCCGCAACCAGCGGCGCCAGCCTCTATCGCCATCAAGCGACGCCCGCAGCCGCCAAACCGGCCGCCGCTGGCAAGCGCATCGTGGCGGTGACTGCCTGTCCGACCGGGGTGGCCCACACCTTTATGTCGGCAGAAGCGCTGGAGACCATGGCCAAACAGCTGGGTTATCAGATCCGCGTCGAGACTCAAGGCTCGGTCGGTGCCCAGAATGCCCTGACTGCCGAGGAGATTGCATCTGCCGATCTGGTGTTCCTCGCCACCGATATCGAAGTGGACATGGCCCGTTTCGATGGCAAGCAGGTTTATCGCACCAGCACGGGTGCGGCATTGAAGAAAACCCGCGCCGAGCTGGACAAGGCTTGGAGTGAGGCGAAAACCTATCGCCACAGCGGTGCCAGCCAGCCCAAGAAAGAGGAAAAAGCAGGCCCCTACAAGCACCTGTTGACCGGCGTCTCCTTCATGCTGCCCATGGTGGTGGCGGGCGGCCTTATCATCGCGCTCTCGTTTGTGTTCGGTATCGAAGCGTTCAAGGTGGAAGGCACTCTGGCCGCCGCTCTGATGAAGATCGGTGGTGGCTCCGCCTTTGCCCTGATGATCCCGGTGCTGGCCGGTTACATTGCCTACTCCATCGCTGACCGCCCGGGTCTCGCTCCCGGCATGATCGGCGGTATGCTGGCAAGCTCGCTGGGTGCCGGTTTCCTCGGTGGCATCGTGGCCGGTTTCCTGGCCGGTTACAGCGCCAAGTACCTGAGCGACAAGGTGCGCTTGCCGGTGACCCTGGAAGCACTCAAGCCCATCCTGATTATTCCGTTGGTGGCCAGCCTCTTTACCGGTCTGGTGATGATCTACGTAGTGGGTGGTCCGGTGGCTGGCATCATGAATGCCATGACAGAGTTCCTCAACAACATGGGCTCTGCCAACGCCGTGCTGCTGGGTGTCATCATCGGCGCCATGATGTGCTTTGACATGGGCGGCCCGGTCAACAAGGCGGCCTACGCCTTCGGGGTTGGCCTGCTGGCCTCCAAAACCTACGCCCCGATGGCAGCGGTAATGGCCGCCGGCATGGTGCCGGCATTGGGGATGGGGATCGCCACCTTCCTGGCCCGCACCAAGTTCATCAAGGCGGAGCAGGAAGCGGGCAAGGCCTCCTTCGTGCTGGGTCTGTGCTTTATCTCCGAGGGGGCCATCCCGTTTGCCGCCAAGGATCCGATGCGCGTCATCCCGGCCTGCATGGTCGGCGGCGCCCTGACCGGTGCGCTCTCCATGCTGTTCGGCTGTGAGCTGATGGCACCCCACGGCGGTCTGTTCGTGCTCTTTATCCCGCACGCCATCAGCAACGTCATGATGTATATCGTGGCGATTGCAGCAGGGTCACTGCTGACCGGTGTCTCCTACGCCATGCTCAAGCGCGGCGAAGAGCAGGCCAAACTGGCCACCGCATAAGCCTCGCCACCCGGCAACACGTCATAACCAAGAGCGGCCTGCGTGCCGCTTTTTGTTTTGCCGGTGATATAGGTGAGTTGTGAGGTGGGGATTGCAGGTAGGCTGAGTTTAAAAATCCCAGCCGGGCTGTGCTTGCGGCTCATTGGGCGCGCCTTCCTGTGCCTTGCGCCGCGCAGCCTCGACCCGGCGTTTGCGATCCCGGCACAGGCGCATCACCTCTTGTTGCTGGGCAGGGGTCATGGTGAGCCAGTTGAAACGCTCTTCGCGATTGCGCAGGCACCCCTTGCAGTAGCCTTTGTTGTTCACTTCGCAGACCCCGATGCAGGGGCTCTGCAGCGGGAATATTTCGAGCTGTTCCATCCATCACCTCGCACATCCTGTCACCTTGTTATAACCCAGCGGATCCCCTTTGGAGAAATCCTGCTTCAAGTGATTGATGTCGTTTGCTTTCCCCCTGCAAATTTGGCATCTTCCCCGCCGAGCATGGCTCTTGGTGTTATATGAGGACATATGAACAAACACGTGTACTGGCTGACCGCCGCAGTGCTGGGACTGGCCGGTTGTGCGGGCAACTCTGACAAAGCAGAAGTGCCCAAAAAACAGACCGACAACAGATGCTTTCTTAACTGCGAGGTGCCGGAAAATCTGGGCAAGCAGTATCTGGACGGGACCTTGCCAGAGGATCTGGTGAGGGTGGAGCGGGTCAATAGCCGTGCGCGTGCCGACTACAGCAAGTTTGGCCCGCAAAGCAGACTGGTATTGGAGCGCTCCGGCAAGATGACCCGCCGTTATGGCGAGCTCTATCACCAGCTCTCCCGCTGGGTGGCGGGCGGCGGCAATCCTGCCGACATCACCCGTTACGGTATCAGCCTGGCTCAGCTGGGCGGCGCAGATCGCATGGGTAACGTGCTGTTTACCGGTTACTACTCGCCGGTGCTGGAGGTGCGCCACCGCCCGGATGCCAAGTACAAATATCCCATCTATGCCATGCCCAAATGTGGCGGCCGTTGTCCTACCCGGGCCGAGATCCATCAGGGAGCGCTGGCCAACCGAGGGCTGGAGCTGGGTTACAGCAAATCCCTCATCGACAACTTCCTGATGGATGTGCAGGGCTCCGGCTTTGTCCACTACGGGGATGACGATCGGCTGCAATATCTGGGTTACAGCGGCAAGAACGGCCACGGTTACGTGAGTATCGGCCGGGTACTGATCGACCGCGGTGAAGTGCCCAAAGAGCAGATGTCGATGAAGGCCATCAAGGAATGGGCCAACCGTCAACCGGAGGAGACCGTCAAGGAGCTGGTGGAGCAGAACCCCTCCTATGTCTTCTTCGAGCGTCGCCCCACCAATGAGGTGATCGGCGCTGCCGGTATCCCACTGCTGCCGTTGGCGGCCGTCGCTGCCGACAAGACCCTGCTGCCGATGGGGACCCCGATCCTGGCCGAAGTTCCTTTGCTCGACAGAGAGGGCAACTGGACCGGCAAGCACCAGCTGCGGCTGTTGATTGCGCTGGATGTGGGCGGGGCGGTGAAGAAGGGCCACCTCGATCTCTACCACGGCATGGGCGAGAAGGCTGGCGTCGCAGCCGGTCACTACAAGCACTTTGGCCGGGTCTGGAAGCTGGGTCTGCACCACGGGCCGACTGCCGCCCCCTGGTTGTAATCCTCTGAGTGGGTGGGCGTCTGTCATCGGGCGCCTGAGCAAACCCGAGCAAAGATGAAGAGACAAAAAAAGCCGCCGGATTGCTCCGGCGGCTTTCTATTTTGTGCGAGTTGCCGTCCTGTGGCTGCCTCAGCTCTTCTGGATATCCAGCTTGATGGCGCCGACCGGTTTGCAGCAGCAGGGGAGGCACTCCCCCTGGGCGACAAATGCCAGCGGCACATTGGGATAGTGGACCTTGCCGGCTATCAGCGGAGTGCGGCAGGCGCCGCAATAGCCGCTGCGACACTGGAATTCCACATGATGACCGTGGCGCTCCAGGGTCTCCAACACGCTTTCGCCTGGATGGGCGTGCAGCACGGCACCATCCCGGGTATGCACCCGTGGTGCCACGTCCGCCTGCTGTTCAACAGGCGCGTGCGGGGCAGGTGTCAGCGTGTTGGTGGCGTCACTCACAGCTCGAAATCACCCAGGTCGTCGGCATTGACTTCGCTGTCGATCTGACCCACCAGATAGGAACTGACCTCTACCTCTTGCGGGGCGACCTGTACGTTGTCGGATGACAGCCAGGTGTTGATCCAGGGGATCGGGTTCTGCTTGGTGCCGGCAAAGGCTGGCTGCAGGCCGACCGCGCTCATGCGCAGGTTGGTGATGTACTCCACGTACTGGCAGAGGATGTCCTTGTTCAAGCCGATCATGGAGCCGTCCTGGAACAGGTACTCGGCCCACTCTTTCTCCTGAATGGCCGCTTCCTTGAAGATCTCGAAGCATGCCTGTTCGCACTCGGCGGCGATCTCGGCCATCTCCGGGTCATCCTGGCCGGTGCGCATCAGGTTCAGCATGTGCTGGGTGCCGGTGAGGTGCAGCGCTTCGTCGCGGGCGATCATCTTGATGATCTTGGCGTTGCCTTCCATCAGTTCACGCTCGGCGAAGGCAAAGGAGCAGGCGAAGCTGACGTAGAAGCGGATTGCTTCCAGCGCGTTGACGCTCATCAGGCACAGATAGAGCTTCTTCTTGAGCTCGCGCAAGGTGATGGTCACTTCGCGGCCCGCGACGGTGTGGGTCCCTTCACCATGCAGGTTGTAGAGGGCGGTCGCTTCGATCAGGTCGTCGTAGAAGTGGCTGATGGAGCCGGCGCGCTTCAAGATCTGCTCGTTGGTCACGATGTCGTCGAACACCTGAGCGGGGGTGTTGACGATATTGCGGATGATATGGGTGTAGGAGCGAGAGTGGATGGTCTCCGAGAAGGCCCAGGTCTCAATCCAGGTTTCCAGCTCCGGAATGGAGACCAGCGGCAGCAGGGCCACGTTGGGGCTGCGACCCTGAATGGAGTCCAGCAGGGTCTGGTACTTCAGGTTGGAGATGAAGATGTGCTGCTCGTGCGGTGGCAGGGCCTGATAGTCGATGCGATCACGGGAGACATCCACCTCTTCCGGGCGCCAGAAGAAGGAGAGTTGCTTCTCGATCAGCCGCTCGAACACTTCGTGCTTTTGTTGATCATAACGGGCTACGTTGACCGATTGGCCAAAAAACATCGGCTCTTTGAGCTGGTCGTTTTGGGTTTGGCAGAAAGTTGAATAGGCCATGGTTACCAGAATATGTGAATAGAGAAAACAGGAGAGCGGGAGCTTGTCGCTCCCGCCCGGTTATCAGTTCTTGCCGTGACTTAGATTTTGCAAGCCCCGCCAGCGCAACCGTCATCTTGCAGGTCGGTCTGGGCATCGTCTGCACCATCACGGGTGTTGTGATAGTACAGGGTCTTGAGGCCGTATTTGTAGGCGGTCAGCAAGTCCTTGAGCAGCTGTTTCATCGGGACCTTGTTGCCTTCGAAACGGGCAGGGTCGTAGTTGGTGTTGGCGGAAATCGCCTGATCCACAAACTTCTGCATGATACCGACCAGCTGCAGGTAGCCGTCAACGCTCGGTTGCTTCCAGAGCAATTCGTATTGATCTTTCAGGCGATCATACTCGGGCACCACCTGTTTGAGAATGCCATCTTTGGAGGCCTTGACCGAGACCAGGCCGCGTGGCGGCTCAATGCCGTTGGTGGCGTTGGAGATCTGGCTGGAGGTCTCGCTCGGCATCAGGGCGGTCAGGGTGGAGTTGCGCAAGCCTACGGACTTGATATCGGAACGCAGACTTTCCCAATCCAGATGCAGAGGCTCGTTGCACAGCGCATCCAGATCCTTCTTGTAGGTGTCGATGGGCAGGATGCCCTGGGCATAGGTGGTCTCGCCAAACAGCGGGCAGGGGCCGAACTCGCGGGCCAGCTGCACGGAGGCTTTCAGCAGGTAGTACTGAATGGCCTCGAAGGTACGGTGAGTCAGGGCCAGACCGGAGCCGTCGGAGTAGCGGGCACCGTTTTTGGCCAGGTAGTAGGCGTAGTTGATGACGCCGATCCCCAGGGTGCGACGACCCATGCTGCCCTTCTTGGCGGCGGCAATCGGGTAATCCTGATAGTCGAGCAGGGCATCGAGGGCACGCACGGCCAGATCGGCCATCTCTTCCAGATCTTCCAGCTTCTCGATGGCACCGAGGTTGAAGGCGGAGAGGGTGCACAGGGCGATTTCGCCACTCTCGTCGTCGATATTGTTGAGCGGCTTGGTCGGCAGCGCAATTTCGAGGCAGAGGTTGGACTGGCGTACCGGCGCCACGCTCGGGTCGAACGGGCTGTGGGTGTTGCAGTGATCGACGTTCTGGATGTAGATGCGACCGGTACCGGCACGCTCCTGCATCATCAGGGAGAAGAGGTCTACCGCTTTCAGGGTCTTCTTGCGAATGGCCGGATCCTGCTCGTACTTGACGTAGAGCTCTTCGAACTTGTCCTGATCGGCGAAGAAGGCATCGTACAGACCCGGTGCATCGGACGGGGAGAACAGTGTGATGTCACCGCCCTTGATGAGGCGCTGGTACATCAGCTTGTTGATCTGCACGCCGTAGTCCATGTGACGAACACGGTTCTCTTCCACGCCGCGATTGTTCTTCAGTACCAGCAGGCTTTCCACTTCGGTGTGCCACAGTGGGTAGAACAGGGTGGCCGCACCGCCGCGCACGCCGCCCTGGGAGCAGCACTTCACGGCAGTCTGGAAGTATTTGTAGAAGGGGATGCAACCGGTGTGGAACGCTTCGCCGCCACGGATGGGGCTGCCCAGACCGCGGATGCGCCCCGCGTTGATGCCGATACCGGCGCGCTGGGAAACGTAACGCACGATGGAGCTGGCGGTGGCGTTGATGGAGTCCAGGCTGTCGTCGCATTCGATCAGTACGCAGGAGCTGAACTGACGGGTCGGGGTGCGCACGCCGCTCATGATCGGGGTCGGCAGGGAGATTTTGAAGGTCGAGACCGCATCATAGAAGCGCTTGATGTAGTCCAGACGGGTATCTTTCGGATACTTGGAGAAGAGGCAGGCCGCTACCAAGATGTAGAGGAACTGCGGACTCTCGTAGATCTCACCGGTGACGCGGTTCTGGACCAGATATTTGCCTTCCAGCTGTTTGACTGCCGCGTAGGAGAAATCCATGTCGCGCCAGTGATCCAGATGGGTGTTCAGCTCTTCGAATTCGGCCTGGCTGTAGTCTTCCAGCAGGTGCTTGTCGTACTTGCCCATGTCCACCAGACGAGCCACGTGCTGGTAGAGGTGGGGCGGTTCGAACTGGCCGTAGGCCTTCTTGCGCAGGTGGAAGATGGCCAGACGGGCTGCCATGTACTGGTAGTCCGGGGTCTGCTCGGAGATGAGGTCAGCCGTCGCCTTGATGATGGTTTCGTGAATGTCGGCGGTACGGATACCGTCATAGAACTGGATGTGGGATTTGAGCTCTACCTGGGAGACCGACACGTTGTCGAGCCCTTCGGCGGCCCAGTCCAGCACGCGGTGAATTTTATCCAGATCGATGGGTTCTTTGTGTCCGTTACGCTTCGTCACAAACAAGTTCATTGGCTGATGACCTTCAGTTGATTCCCGAAAAACCATCGCACAATGGTGCCACCCTGGCCCCGACGGTGTGCGGGAGTTGGGTAGAGATTGTGCGATGAATCACAAGATGTAGTGTTATTTTAAGTTCGAGCTACAAGATAGTGAGGTCAGCCCGCCATTGCAATGTGTGGATAAGTGACGAGCTGTGGATAAATTGTGAGTCTTGCCCCATCAGTTAGTGACCGCTCACAGTGAGCGGGTTTTCATTCGTCCGCTCCGCTAAATGCAAGTCTCCCGATCGAAGATGGAAAATTTAAATAACTTTTTTTGCTTGCGAAACGGGGGGCTTTTTACTAGCAAACGGCGGCTGATTATCCCTTATGCAACAAGGGTCAAAAGCTGTCCAGTTGTCGCAGCCGCGGGCTCAGCGTGGCAAGGGCTTTGCATCAGATGACGGTGGTTTGTGGCCGCTTTGTGACGGCTGTGAGCTTGTCAAATGGGTATCCAACAGGCAGAAAGCTGCCTTTATTATCCATGAATAGAGGCGTGATGGTGGCGCAGGACGCAGGAGCGTAAAGTAAGAGATGCAAGGGGCGAAGAGTCTCTTCGCCCCGTTATCGCATGTCAGCCGGTAAGGCTGTGCGTTACACCTTGGCCGTCAACTCGTAGCGCAGCCAGTGGTGCAGGGCTTGCACGGTATCAAACTGCAGATCGGCGCCCCACTGGGCGGGATCTTCCTCATTATTGAGATAGCCCCAGCCAGCGACCGCAGTGCGCATGCCAGCATTGCGGCCCGCTTCGATATCCCGCACATGATCCCCGACATAGAGGCAGTGAGCTGCTTCGACCCCCAGCTTCTCACAAGCAAAGAACATGGGGGCGGGGTCGGGCTTGCGTACTGGCAGGGTATCGGCACTGACGGTGACGCCGCAGCTGGCGAGCTGTGGCAGGGCCGCCAGCAGCGGCTCGGTGAGAAAGCCCGGCTTGTTGGTGACGATGCCCCAGGGGAGCTGTTTCTCGTCGAGCCACTCGATAAGATCCACCATTCCTTCATAGGGGCGGGTACCGACGCAGAGATTGGCCGCGTAGTAGTCGAGCAGGGCATTGCGCAGGCGCGTGGTCCCCAGCTCTTCAAGCAGTTCGTCGCCGAGGCCCGCTTTCAGCAGCCCGAGCGCTCCGTGGGAGGTGGTCTGACGAATGATGTCGTCAGAGAGCGGCGCAAAGCCTTCGCTTATCAGCACGTGGTTGACGGCGGCACCCAGATCCGGGGCTGTGTCGAGCAGGGTGCCATCCAGATCGAACAGCACACCGCGCAGGGGAAGAGGGCGAGAGGCGCTCATCAGCCGTGCTCCGGGCGGACAAACTCCACCATATAGTTGACGTCGACATTCTTGCCGAGCTTGAACTGGTTGGTGAGGGGGGCGTAGTGGACGCCGCTCATGTCCCGCACCAGCAGGCCAGCAGCTTCACCCATGCGACACAGTTCGGCCGGGGTGATGAATTTTTTGTGATCGTGGGTACCCTTGGGCACCATCTTCATCAGGTATTCGGCCCCGATGATCATCATCAGATAGGATTTGGGGTTGCGGTTGATGGTGGAGACGAACACCCGGCCGCCCGGGCGCACCAGGGTAGCGATGGCGCGCAGCACGGAGGCGGGGTCCGGCACATGCTCCAGCATCTCCATGCAGGTGACTACGTCATACTGGCCCGGCACTTCGGCGGCATGGGCTTCGGCGGTGATCTGGCGGTACTCGAGCTCGACACCCTGCTCCAGAGCGTGCAAGCGGGCGACGCCGAGGGGCTCCTTGCCCATGTCGATGCCGGTGACCTTGGCGCCACGGCGGGCCATGCTTTCGGAGAGAATGCCACCACCGCAGCCGATATCGAGAATGCGCTTGCCAAACAGACCGCCACTTTTGTCGGTGATCCAGTCAAGGCGTACCGGATTGATTTGATGCAGGGGTTTGAATTCACCTTCCATGTCCCACCAGCGGGAGGCGATGGCTTCAAACTTGGCGATTTCTGTCAGATCGACATTGGCATCACTGTTCATTTTTCGAAGATCCTGTGGCAGGGCGCCCGCTTCTGAGTCATGGGCGCAATCTATTGTCCTGGCGGGCATTATAACGGACGGACTTTGTCACACCAGCCCGATCTGATACCCGATTTGTGGCTTAAGGTATTTGGCTCAGTGTGTTACCATGTCGTGCTGTTTAAGCCAAAGAACAACTAATTAGGGATAAGGCTTTCTATGAGCGATCTGGCCAGAGAGATCACGCCGGTCAACATCGAAGAAGAGCTCAAGAGTTCCTATCTTGATTACGCCATGAGCGTGATCGTAGGACGAGCTCTGCCGGATGTGCGTGATGGCTTGAAACCGGTTCACCGCCGCGTTCTGTTTGCTATGAACGAGTTGGGGAACGACTGGAACAAGCCCTATAAAAAATCGGCCCGTGTGGTCGGTGACGTAATCGGTAAATATCACCCGCACGGCGATATCGCTGTGTATGACACCATTGTCCGGATGGCGCAGGATTTCTCCATGCGTTACATGCTGGTCGATGGTCAGGGCAACTTCGGTTCAGTCGACGGCGACAGCGCCGCGGCGATGCGTTATACCGAAGTGCGGATGGCCCGCATCTCCCACGAGCTGCTGGCTGATCTGGACAAAGAGACCGTGGACTGGGTGCCGAACTATGACGGCACCGAGATGATCCCGGCGGTCATGCCTACCAAGGTTCCCAACCTGCTGGTCAACGGCTCCTCCGGTATCGCGGTGGGCATGGCGACCAACATTCCGCCTCACAACCTCACCGAGATTGTCAATGGCTGCCTGGCGCTGATCGAAAACGGCGACCTCACCATTGACGAGCTGATGACCTACATCACCGGCCCGGATTTCCCCACCGGCGGCATTATCAACGGTCGTTCCGGCATCGTGCAGGCGTACCGTACCGGTCGTGGCTCCATCTATGTGCGGGCCAAGGCTGAAGTGGAAGTGGACGAGAAGACCAGTCGCGAGACCATCATCGTTCACGAGATCCCCTATCAGGTGAACAAGGCTCGACTGATCGAGAAGATCGCCGAGCTGGTCAAAGAGAAGAAGATCGAGGGCATCAGTGCCCTGCGCGATGAGTCTGACAAAGACGGCATGCGCATCGTTATCGAGATCAAGCGCGGCGAATCCGGCGAGATTGTGCTGAACAATCTCTACAAGCACACCCAGATGCAGACCACGTTCGGCATCAACATGGTGGCGCTCGATAACAACCAGCCCAAGGTGATGAACCTTAAAGAGATCCTGGATGCGTTCCTGCTGCACCGCCGTGAAGTGGTGACTCGCCGGACCGTGTTCGAACTGCGCAAGGCGCGGGATCGGGCACACATTTTGGAAGGTCTGGCGGTTGCGCTGGCCAACATTGATCCCATCATCGAGCTGATCCGCCACAGCGCGACCCCGGCCGACGCGAAAGCGGGCCTGGTTGCCAAGGGCTGGGAACTTGGCAACGTGGCCGCCATGCTGGAAAAAGCGGGCGACGACGCGGCACGGCCAGAGTGGCTGGAGCCTGAGTTTGGTATCCGTGAAGGTCAATACTTCCTGACCGAACAGCAAGCCCAGGCCATCCTTGACCTGCGTCTGCACAAGCTGACCGGCCTCGAGCACGAGAAGATCCTGGAAGAGTACCAATCTCTGCTGGATCTGATCGCCGAGCTGCTGCACATCCTGGCGAGCCCGGCTCGTCTGATGGAAGTGATCCGCGATGAACTGCTGGCTGTGCGTGAGCAGTATGGCGACGAGCGTCGTACCGAAATCAGCATGTCCAGTGCCGAGATCAACATCGAAGATCTGATCACTCCGGAAGATGTGGTGGTTACCCTGTCTCACCAGGGCTATGTGAAGTATCAGCCGCTCTCCGACTACGAGGCCCAGCGCCGCGGTGGTCGTGGCAAGTCGGCCACCCGGATCAAGGAAGAGGACTTTGTGGAGCGTCTGCTGGTGGCCAACACCCACGACACCATTTTGTGCTTCTCCACCCGTGGCAAGGTCTACTGGCTCAAGGTTTACCAGCTGCCGGAAGCGTCCCGTGGTGCCCGTGGTCGTCCGATCATCAACCTGCTGCCGCTGGAAGAGGGTGAGCGTATCACCGCTATCCTGCCGGTGAAGGAGTATGACGCCGAGAAGTATGTCTTCTTCGCCACCGCCAATGGTACCGTGAAGAAGACCAGCCTCTCTGACTTCAGCCGTCCGCTCTCCTCCGGTATCCGCGCCATCAACCTCAAAGAGGGTGATGAGCTGATCGGGGTGGATATCACCGATGGCAGCAACGAGATCATGCTCTTCTCCGACGCGGGCAAAGTCGTTCGCTTCGCCGAAGGCAGCGGTCGCGCCGATGCGGATGTCAGCGATGACGTTGAAACCGACGATGACGCCGGTAACGACGATGATGGCAGCGACAACGGCGAAGGCACCGAAACCAAGGGTACCTTCAAGGGTGTGCGTCCCATGGGTCGTACCGCGGCCGGTGTGCGCGGCATCAAGCTGGGCGCCGGTGACAAGGTGGTTTCCCTCATCGTTCCGCGCGGCGAAGGTGCTATCCTAACCGCCACCGCGAACGGTTACGGCAAACGTACTGCGTTGGCCGAATACCCGACCAAGAGCCGTGGTACCCAGGGCGTTATCTCCATCAAGGTGGATGAGCGCAACGGCAAGGTGATCGATGCGATCCAGGTCGAAGATACCGACCAGATCATGCTGATCACCAACGGCGGCACCCTGGTGCGTACCCGTGTTGCCGAGGTGAGTGTCATTGGCCGTAACACCGGCGGTGTCCGTCTGATCCGTACCGGTGAAGACGAGACCGTGGTTGGCCTGCAGCGCATCGCCGAGAGCGACGAAGACGAGAACGACGCGCTGGCCGTTGACGGTGAGGTATCTGAAGGTACCGATACCGCGACCGGCACTGATGCGGCCGATGCAGGGGAAGCGGGCGACGAGTAATCGTCATCAGTTACCCGAGCAACGTCTCTGATCAAAAAGAGCGACCCTGGTGGTCGCTCTTTTTATTAGTCTGCTTTTTATGACTCTCCGCTGATCTTACGGCTGGATCACTCCTGCAGCCACATTCTGGCGCTGCGGGCGGGAATGGCGACCCGTACCCACTGGCTCTGCACGTTGACCACGGCTCCTTGGTCGAGCACGTCACGATAGTTGCGATACCAGTTCATCTCGAATTTGGCGGTATCGAGCCAATACTCCTGCTCATAGTCGCACTTGTTGATGCCGACCAGCCCCTGTTTGCCCCGTTTGAATAGCACGAAGCAGTCACCGTTGCCGACCAGCTGCATCGGTTGGCCCTGCACCGCATTGTGAAAGCGGATCATCCCCTTGAGATCGGCGCGCTGGTAGTAATCCTGCCAGCGCAGTCCATCCTTGGCCTGGGTCTCGCCGTGATCCGAATAGACCAGCGGCGAGCCACCATCGCGGCCGAGCAGGTAGGCGTAGGCCAGCTTCTCGTCAGTCTGGGTCAGGATCTGATAGCGGAAGCCGTCGTTGGTGGGGATGTCGTGGGTCACGGCAAAGGTGACGGCGCGATTGCCCGGTAGCGCCTGACCATAGGCGCCCGGATCCGCCAGCAGGTTCATGCTGCCGCCATACCCCAGCGCGCCACGCAGGGAGGCAAACAGCGGAAAGTCATAGGCTCCCTGACCGCTGCTGTCGAGGTAGGGTTTGAGAAAGCGCTCGTAATCGGTGCTGCCAGCCCCCCCTGTGGTGATCACCTCGCCAAACACGTGCATCCCCTGTTTGATTTCGGGGGTGAACACGGCATTGATCTGGTAATCGCTCATGTGTTTGACCGCATCTACCCGAAAACCCTTGATCCCCATCCCCTTGAGTGCCTTGAGATAGGCCTGTTGCTGGCTTACCACCCAGTTGTTGGGATCCAGATCCGGCAGCCCCTTGTCACCGGCACCGCCACAGAGACGCCAATACTGGACATGACCCGGATCGCTCCAGTCGCTGATGCACCCTTCGGGATGAAAATCCTGACCGGAGAGGAAGTTTTGCCCCAGATCGCCAAACAGTTTCTGGCGCTCGAAATAGGCCGGGTTGCTGGCGTAGCTTTGCAGCAGCTCGTTGCCGGGATAGTTGAGGTCCTGGCGTTTCCAGCTTTCGTTGGCCATGTGGTTGAGCACCACATCGGCATAGACGGCGATGCCCCGCGCCTTCATGGCGGCGATCAGCTGCTCGAGATCCTGCTTGTTGCCAAGAGGGGAGTCGACAAGACGCAGATCCTGCGGCTGGTAACGGGCCCACCACTCGTTGCCGGATGACTTGAGAGGCGGCGAGATGAGTACCTGTTTGTAACCGGCCGACTTGATAAGGTCGGCTTTGGCGGTCACTTCACTGTACTTCCAGTTGAAGGCGTGCAGTATGACGTCGGCGTGCGCCAAGGGGACGATCAGCATGCCTGCGATCGCCCATATTCCCGCTGTGTGTTTCATTATTGTGTCCCTGTTTTTATAGATGCCTGAATGGGCAACCCAGCTTTGGCGGGAACAGAGTGAGCTACAATCCACAACCTGCAGATTTGTGACCGCTTTCAGAGTGATTTCGCCGAATATGTGAACTGTTTCGGCTTTTCCTCGCCACCGCCAGTTGCCTTTTTACAAGTGATTTTTTTGTCATTTCCCTGTCATTCCCAGTCGCTATCCTGCCGGGCGAGTGGTGCGTTGTTGCCATCACCTTCACCGTCAGGAGCTGCATATGACCAGTTGGATCACGTGGGAAATTTGGTGGAGCCGGGTATGGGGCGAGTCAGAGGTGCCGCTGTATGAAGAGGATGAGCACGAAGTGGCTCATGAACCCTCGCGACTACCGGTTGAAATGGTGCAACAGGGTCGGGATCAGCGCGCTGGCTAAGGCGTTAGCCCTGTCTTTACCGGATAGCGCGATCCTGTCGCGACAATCCTTCCTATAGACCTCTTGGCAGGCAAGGACTGTGCACCTGATATATGCAGTGCATGAGAGGGGGATTAGAAGAGCGACAGCTGCTCCCCGGGGCGGATAAACCCATCCAGCCTGAGCTGAATATGACGTTTGCCCAGATCGAGGCGCTTGCTGATGAGGCGAAAGCGCTGGGCCAGCAGATCGGCAAAGTGCCCCTCACCGCGCATGCGGGTACCGAAGGCGGTACTGTTGAGCCCGCCACCGCGGCTGGCTCGCAACTGATTTAAAATAGCTTCCTTCTGGCCCGGGTAGTGGGTATCGAGCCAGTCCCCAAATAGCGGCGCCAGTTCGTGGGGTAACCGCAGCAGGATGTAATCGGCGCAGCTGGCGCCTGCCTCGGCAGCCGATTTGATGATCTGCTCCAGCTCCGGCTCATTGAGCCGCGGGATCATGGGGGCGGCCAGTACCCCCACCTGCACGCCAGCGTTGGCCAGCTTCTCGATCACTTTCAAGCGGCCTGCACCCGTGCTGGCGCGGGGCTCCAGCTGTCGGCGCAGGGTTTCGTTCAAGGTCGTCACCGACACCATTACCTGACAAAGCCCCTCCCTGGCCAGCTCGGTCAACAGATCGAGGTCGCGCAAGATCATGGCGCTCTTGGTAATGAGCCCGACCGGGTGGCGGTGGGCCAGCATCACTTCCAGCAACTGCCGGGTGAGGCGATAGCGCTGCTCGATGGGTTGATAGGGGTCGGTATTGGCGCCAATGAAGATGGTCTGTGGCTGATAGGCAGGTTTGGCAAACTCCCGGCGCAGCAGGTCGGCTGCATTGCGTTTGGCAAACAGCTTGCTCTCGAAATCGAGACCGGGGGAGAGCTCCAGATAGGCATGGCTGGGCCTGGCATAGCAGTAAATGCAACCATGCTCGCACCCCTGATAGGGGTTGATGGAGCGACCAAAGGGGACATCTGGCGAGCTGTTGTAGCTGATGATGCTGCGTGCATCGATCTCCCGCACCTCGGTGCCAGGCACAGAAGGAGTAAAGGCGGCATCCCAATCGGACGATTGCCAGCCGTCATCAACCGCTTCGACAAGGGGGCCGCTAAAACGGTGATCTATATTGTGGGGGCTGCCTCGTCCTGCCATGGTGTGCACCGACACTGTTTATACGTACAGTTATTTTGCAGGTGCCCCGGATAAATGACAACTACTGCTGATAGACCGGGTGCAAAAAGGGTTATCGCAGGGATCTCTTGCTTGATCGCGGCGCTACATTTCGTTTACATAGACGAAATGAGAGCTGGATCACGGAAATCATCATGAGACCCACCACTTCCCGCTGGCTGTTTATCGGTCTGCTTGCCCTTGTTATCTGGCGTCTGCTTCCGCTCTCCACCGAGCAGGAGA
The DNA here is from genome assembly GCF_040908505.1 of Aeromonas sp. R1-2. Classification (NCBI taxonomy): domain Bacteria; kingdom Pseudomonadati; phylum Pseudomonadota; class Gammaproteobacteria; order Aeromonadales; family Aeromonadaceae; genus Aeromonas; species Aeromonas sp. R1-2. The sequence continues at coordinate 104,054 of NZ_JBFODU010000006.1, forward strand.
TGGTTGCTGCCAACCGTGCCTGGCGTACCGGTCATTTCGATGAGGCGACCCGGATCTGGTCGCCACTGGCCGATCAAGGCCAACCTCGGGCGCAAGCCTTGATGGGCTGGAGCCATGAAGTGGGGCAGGGGAGCGAGCAGGATATCAATCGGGCCATCACGCTCTATCGCCAGTCGGCGCAGGCGGGGGATGCCTTTGGCCAATACCGGTTGGCGGATGCCTATTTGCGTGGCGCCGGGGTGAAGCGGGATCTGCGCGAAGCCTTTCACTGGATGGATCTTGCCGCCCGTAATGGCGATGTGCCGGCGATGCTGAAAGTCGGGGTGCTCCATCTGATGGGGGCGAGCGGGCGTGTCGATCTCTCGCAGGGGAAACAGTGGCTCTATCAGGCGGCTCAAAAGGGCAACAAACTGGCGCTTCATGTGCTGCAGCAACTGGCCCTGGCCGAGGAGGGGAGCAGTGACTTTGACTTCAACTGGCAATCCCTGCTTGGCGAATAGTCGGCAGGCGACTCATTTGACTGTAGAAAATATCTGCAAATCCGATACAGCACGCCCGACTTCTGGTAGCATGGGACCGTTTTGGCTTGGTTTGTCACGTTAGACATGTGGTTTACGTGTCAGGCCGTCTTCGCAAAGTGCTGTGGAGAACCAGAACATCACCTTTTTGAATCTCTTTTCCATCCCGCATGTGACCTTTGGTAGGGGTCACCACTGTATAAGGAAACACATAATGCCAATCATTACTCTGCCTGACGGCAGCCAACGTCAATTTGCCCACTCTGTTTCCGTCATGGATGTGGCTGCGGACATCGGTCCCGGTCTCGCCAAGGCGTGCATTGCCGGTCGGGTAAACGGTGAACTGGTAGATGCGTGCGAGCTGATCGAAGCCGATGCTGCGCTGGCCATCATCACCGCCAAAGACGAAGAAGGTCTGGACATCCTGCGCCACTCCTGCGCCCACTTGCTGGGTCATGCTATCAAGCAACTCTGGCCCCAGACCAAGATGGCCATCGGTCCTGTCATCGACAACGGCTTCTACTATGACGTTGATCTTGACCGTACCCTGACCGATGAAGATCTGGCTGCCCTGGAAGAGCGCATGCTGGCGCTGGTAGCCAAGGATTACGACGTCATCAAGAAGAAAGTCTCCTGGCAAGAAGCGCGTGATGTATTCGAGGCGCGCGGCGAGTCTTACAAAGTCGAAATCCTGGATCAGAACATTGCCCGTGATGACCAGCCAGGTCTCTATCATCACGAAGAGTACATCGACATGTGTCGCGGCCCGCACGTGCCCAACATGCGTCACTGCCACCACTTCAAGTTGCTGAAGATGTCCGGCGCCTACTGGCGCGGCGACTCCAACAACAAGATGCTGCAGCGTATCTACGGTACCGCCTGGGCTGACAAGAAGCAGCTCAAGGCCTATCTGCAGCGTCTGGAAGAGGCCGCCAAGCGCGACCACCGCAAGATCGGCAAGCAGCTTGACCTGTATCACATGCAGGAAGAAGCACCCGGTATGGTGTTCTGGCACAACGATGGCTGGACCATCTTCCGTGAGCTGGAAACCTTTATCCGCGGCAAGCTCAAAGAGTACGACTATCAGGAAGTGAAAGGTCCGTTCATGATGGACCGCGTTCTGTGGGAGCGTTCAGGTCACTGGGAGAAGTATGCCCAGGCCATGTTCACCACCCAGTCCGAAAACCGCGAGTACGCCATCAAGCCGATGAACTGCCCGGGTCACGTCCAGATCTTCAACCAGGGTCTGAAGTCCTACCGCGATCTGCCGCTGCGTATGGCCGAGTTTGGTTCCTGCCACCGCAACGAGCCGTCTGGTTCCCTGCACGGTCTGATGCGGGTGCGCGGCTTTACTCAGGATGACGCTCACATCTTCTGTACCGAAGAGCAGATCATGGAAGAGGTCTCCGGCTGTATTCGTATGGTCTATGACGTCTATGGTACCTTTGGCTTCGAGAACATCGTGGTCAAGCTCTCCACTCGTCCCGAGCAGCGTATCGGCTCCGACGAGATGTGGGATCGCGCCGAGAAAGCGCTGGCCGAAGCGCTGGAACTCAACGGTCTGAAGTACGATCTGCAGCCGGGTGAAGGGGCGTTCTACGGTCCCAAAATTGAATTTACCCTGCACGATTGCCTTGATCGTGCGTGGCAATGTGGTACCGTGCAGCTCGACTTTGCCCTGCCTGGTCGTCTGGGTGCCACTTATGTGGGCGAAAACAACGATCGCCATGTACCTGTGATGATCCACCGGGCCATCCTGGGTTCTATCGAGCGCTTCATCGGTATTCTGACTGAAGAGTACGCCGGTCTGTTCCCGACCTGGTTGGCACCGACTCAGGCTGTGGTCATGAATATCACGGACAATCAGGCCGATTATGCGGTGAAAGTAGCCAAAGCATTGAATGATGCGGGCCTTCGCGCAAAAGCGGACTTGAGAAATGAGAAGATTGGCTTTAAAATCCGCGAGCATACTTTGAAGCGAGTACCTTTCATGCTGGTCTGCGGCGATAAAGAAGTTGAAGCCGGTAAGATTGCAGTACGGACTCGTAAAGGGGCTGACCTGGGCACTTATCCTGTTGAAGAGTTCATCGCTCTGTTGACCCAGGAAGTTCAGACCCGCGGACAAAAGAAAGTGGAGGAATAAGCTATAAAAGGCGGAAAAAAACTGGGCAAGCAACCGCAAGCCCGCGCTCACCGGATCAATGAAGAGATCCGTCTGAAAGAAGTTCGTCTGACTGGTCTGGATGGTGAAGCCATTGGCATCACCTCCATTCAGGATGCTCTGAACTTGGCCGCAGAGGCCGGAGTTGATCTGGTAGAGATCAGTCCAAATGCTGAGCCGCCCGTTTGCCGGATCATGGATTACGGCAAATTCCTCTACGAAAAGAGCAAAACAACCAAAGAACAGAAGAAAAAGCAGAAAGTCGTCCAGGTTAAGGAAATCAAATTCCGTCCTGGCACTGACGAAGGCGACTATCAGGTAAAACTACGCAACCTGGTTCGCTTTCTGGAAGACGGGGACAAGGCTAAGGTCACCCTGCGCTTCCGTGGTCGTGAAATGGCCCACCAGGATCTTGGTATCAAGGTTCTGGAGCGCGTCAAGAACGATCTGGAAGAGTTGGCTGTAGTCGAGTCGTTCCCGAAAGTCGAAGGCCGTCAAGCTGTGATGGTCCTCGCACCTAAGAAGAAATCTTAAGGCCCACAAGAAATTGACTCATGGGGCCTGCCCCATGAGTTGGTTCGCCTTGCGATTTTGTTGTCACTCACAATGCGGAGTATGAAATGCCGAAGATGAAAACCAACCGGGGTGCTGCAAAGCGCTTCAAAAAGACTGGCTCGGGTCGCTTCAAGTGCAAGCACAACCACCTGCGTCACATCCTGACCAAGAAGAGCAGCAAGCGTAAGCGTCAGCTGGGACCGAAATTCATGGTTTCTGCTGCCGACCACAAACGTGTTGTCGCTTGTCTGCCGTACGCATAAGGGGGGATGTGAAAAATGCCAAGAGTTAAACGTGGTGTGACTGCTCGAGCTCGTCACAAGAAAGTAATGAAAGCCGCCAAAGGTTACTACGGCGCACGTTCCCGTGTTTACCGCGTAGCGGTACAAGCGGTAACCAAAGCTGGTCAGTATGCCTACCGTGACCGTCGTCAGAAAAAGCGTCAGTTCCGTCAGCTGTGGATTGCGCGTATCAACGCTGCAGCCCGTCAGAACGGTCTGTCCTACAGCCGTCTGATCAACGGTCTGAAGAAGGCTTCTATCGAGATCGATCGCAAGATCCTGTCCGATATCGCCGTTCACGACAAAATGGCTTTCACCGCCCTGGTTGAAAAAGCTAAAGCAGCTCTGGTTTAATCCAGTTCTGTTATAAACGCTAAAAGGAGGCTCAGGCCTCCTTTTTTGTATCTGTCATTTGCGGTTTTACATTACTTTTCCCTTTGTCCCTTCCATATTCTGTCCACTGTTTTACACGCGCTACAGTTTTCTCCACACAAGGCGATATGTGCGAGATGACCTGTTTTACAAATGGCTTATATGCCAACAAACTAGACGTTTGTCCCACTATTTAAGGAGTGGCGGTGAACCGATAAGACTCGCTTGATATAACAAAATGATTTGTAGGGAGAAAAGCCAACCTTAGCTATGGTCAGCGAAGGGGCTTTTTTTGTATTATTCCCCCCTTGACCTTATTTAGCCTAAAGGCTCCTGTACCGGGAGTGGTGACGAGGAAGACATGCAACAGCTTGAAGAAGTAGTCGGCCAAGCCAGAGCCGAAATTGAGGGCGTGAGCGATATCGCGACCCTCGACGAAATCCGGGTCAAATATCTGGGTAAAAAGGGCTTTTTTACCGAGCAGATGAAGGGCCTGGGTGCCTTGTCTGCCGAAGAGCGTCCTGCCGCGGGTGCCGTGATCAACCAGGCCAAACAGCAGGTTCAGGATGCGCTGAATGAGCGCCGTGAAGCCCTCGAAGTCGCCGTGCTGAACCAGAAGCTGGCTGCCGAAACCATCGACGTCAGTCTGCCGGGTCGTCGCATCGAGAATGGCGGTCTGCACCCGGTAACCCGCACCATCGAGCGCATCGAGCGCCTGTTTGGCGAGATGGGCTTCAAGGTTGCCCGTGGTCCCGAGATTGAAGATGGCTTCCACAACTTCGATGCGCTGAACATTCCGGCTCATCACCCGGCGCGTACCGATCACGATACCTTCTACTTCAATCCTGATCTGATGCTGCGTACCCACACCTCGGGCGTGCAGATCCGTACCATGGAGCATCAGCAGCCGCCGATCCGCATCATTGCACCGGGCCGCGTCTATCGTAACGACTACGACATGACCCACACCCCGATGTTCCATCAGGTTGAAGGTCTGCTGGTTGACGAGCATGCCAGCTTTACCGAGCTGAAGGGCATTCTGCACGACTTCCTGCGCAACTACTTCGAGGAAGACCTGACCATTCGCTTCCGTCCTTCCTATTTCCCGTTCACCGAGCCGAGCGCTGAAGTGGACGTGATGGGCAAGAACGGCAAGTGGCTGGAAGTGCTGGGCTGCGGCATGGTGCACCCGAACGTACTGCGTTCGGTCGGCATCGATCCGGAAAAATACTCCGGCTTTGCCTTCGGCATGGGCGTTGAGCGCCTGACCATGCTGCGTTACGGGGTCAACGACCTGCGTGCCTTCTTCGAAAACGACCTGCGCTTCCTCAAGCAGTTCAAGTAAGGGCGAGAGAACATGAAATTCAGTAAATCCTGGGTGATGGAGTGGGTCCGCACCGAGTTGAGTGACAATGCACTGGCCGAGCAGATCACCATGGCCGGTCTGGAAGTGGACGCCGTGGAAGCGGTGGCTGGCCAGTTCAACAATGTGGTTGTGGGTGAAGTGGTCGAGTGCGCCCAGCATCCGGATGCCGACAAACTGCGTGTGACCAAGGTCAACGTGGGCGAAGCCGAGCTGCTGGACATCGTCTGCGGCGCACCAAACTGCCGCCAAGGCCTGAAAGTGTGTGTGGCCAAAGTAGGGGCGACCCTGCCGGGTGATTTCACCATCAAGAAAGCCAAGCTGCGCGGTCAGCCGTCTCACGGCATGCTCTGCTCTTTCAGCGAGCTGGGTATCGATGTTGAAGCCGATGGCATCATTGAGCTGACGGCCGATGCCCCCATCGGTACCGATATTCGCGACTACCTCAATCTGAACGACGTCTCCATCGACGTGGATCTGACTCCGAACCGTGCCGATTGCCTCGGTATCGCCGGTCTGGCCCGTGAAATCGGCGTGCTCAACAGCGTCGACGTGGTCGAGCCGACTTGGGCACCAGCTGTTGCCACCATTGATGCAACTTTCCCGATCCGGGTTGAAGCACCAGCTGATTGCCCCCGTTATCTGGGCCGCGTCATCAAGGGGCTGAACTTGCAGGCCCAGAGCCCGCTCTGGATGCAAGAGAAGCTGCGCCGTGGCGGCATTCGCTCCATCGACGCCATCGTCGACATCACCAACTATCTGCTGCTGGAATACGGTCAGCCGATGCACGCCTTCGATCTGGCTACCCTGGAAGGGGAACTGGTGGTGCGTCGCGCCCACGCTGACGAGCCGATGACCCTGCTCGACGGCAACGAAGTGAAGCTCAAAGAGACTACCCTGGTGATTGCCGATGCCAAAGGTCCTGCCTGCATGGCCGGTATCTTCGGTGGCAATCGCACCGGTGTATCCGAGACCACTACCGACATCTTGCTGGAGTGCGCCTTCTTCGCGCCGCTCTCCATCACCGGTCGTGCTCGCGCTTACGGTTTGCACACTGACTCTTCCCACCGCTTCGAGCGTGGGGTTGATCCCGAGCTGCAAGCCAAGGTGATGGACAGAGCCACCCGTCTGCTGTTGGACATCTGCGGCGGTGAAGCGGGTCCGGTCATCGAGGTCAAATCCGATGCCCATCTGCCCAAGGCTGCCCCCATCAAGCTGCGTCGCGCCAAGCTCGACAAGGTGATCGGTATCAGCGTGGCTGACGCTCAGGTGGTCGAGATCCTCACCCGCCTTGGCATGCAGGTGACTGTGGATGCTGACGGTTGGACTGCGCTGGCACCCTCCTGGCGTTTCGATATCGCCATCGAGGAAGACCTCATCGAGGAAGTGGCTCGCATCTACGGCTACAACAACATCCCGAACCTGAAACCGGCCGCCTCTCTGGCGATGGTTGAGCAGGCAGAAGGGCAGGTGACCTTGAAGCGCGTACGCGACCTGCTGGTTGACCGCGGTTTCCAGGAAGCGATCACCTACAGTTTCGTCGATCCCAAGACCCAGCAAACCCTGTTCCCGCAGAGCGATGCCATCGTGCTGCCGAACCCGATCTCGGTCGAGATGTCCGCCATGCGTGTCTCTCTGTTCCCGGGTCTGGTGCAGGCCGTCGTTTACAACCAGAACCGTCAGCAGCCGCGCGTGCGTCTGTTCGAGCAGGGTCTGCGTTTCATCAAGGATGAAAGCGCCGAGAACGGTATCCGTCAGGAGCCGATGCTGGCCGGTATCATCACTGGCAATCAGAGCGACGAGCACTGGGACATCAAAACCCGCGCAGCCGACTTCTTTGATTTGAAAGGGGATCTGGAAGCGGTGCTGGACTTGACCGCCGAAGGGGCCACCTTTACCTTCGAGCGCACCGAGCACAGCGCCCTGCACCCGGGCCAGAGCGCAGCCATCCTGCGTAATGGCGAGATCATCGGCCACATCGGTGTGATCCACCCGAGCCTCGAGAAGAAGCTGGGCCTCAAGAGCCGCGCGGTGATGTTTGAGCTGGAGCTGGACAAGCTGACCCCGGCCAAGGTGCCTGTGGCAGCCGAAGTTTCCAAGTTCCCGGCGAACCGTCGCGACATCGCCGTCGTGGTCGATCGTCAGGTTCTGGCAGGTGATGTGCTTGCGGTAATTAAAAAAGTTGGCGGAAATCAGGTAGTTGGAATAAACTTGTTTGACGTATACCAGGGTGCTGGTATGGCAGAGGACAAGAAGAGCCTGGCCATCAGTCTTGTATTGCAAGACACCCAGCGCACCCTGGAGGAGAAAGAGATTGCCGAGACCGTAGACAATGTCGTGCGGGCCCTTGGTGAAGAGTTGAATGCATCCTTGAGGGATTGATCTATGGCGCTTACCAAAGCCGACATTGCAGAGCACCTGTTCACCCAGCTCGGGATGAGCAAGCGTGAAGCCAAAGATATGGTGGAAGCCTTCTTTGAGGAAATCCGACAGGCGCTTGAGCGTGGTGAACAAGTCAAGATTTCAGGCTTCGGTAACTTTGACCTTCGTGAGAAGAATCAGCGTCCCGGACGCAACCCCAAGACGGGCGAGGATATTCCTATCAGCGCCCGCCGCGTGGTGACCTTCCGGCCTGGCCAGAAGCTCAAGGCTAGGGTAGAAAATGTTGAACCCAACGAGTGATAAAAAGCCAGGCAGATGCCTGGCTTTTGTTTTCAGATGACCAAATTCCCCGTTTTTCTTCTGGGTGCCGTACTGGCACTGCCATTGCACGCCAAGCCTTTGCAGACCACAGTGCTGCCGTTGGCGCCGGCGACCCAAGCTTATGTAAATTCACTGAGTCAGCTTTCGCTCTGCTATCCTGCGACGCTTCCTCCACCATACCTGATGGCCGAGGGGGGTCTGCTCAAGGATCGTCTCGCCCGGTTGCAGGAGCTGTTCCCGATTCCGCTTGTGCTCAAAGAGTTGCCCGATTGGCAGACATTGCGCAACGGGCTCGCAGAGGGTGACTGCGACATCATTCCCTATGTTGGAACCCGCAAGAAGGCCGTGGAGGGTATGCGGTTAAGCCGTCCGATGATGGAGACCGATGCCGCCATCCTCTACAAGGGAGAAAATCTCAAACAGGCCCGCTTTCTGGTCTATTCGGTGGCAGACTCTGCCCGCCTGCTGCACGAGCTCTATCCTCAGGCGCGTATTATTTCCCTAAAAAGCGGAGAGAAGGTCTACGACGCGCTGCAGAGTGGCAAGGGGGATGCCTATCTGGGGGACTATCTGCAACTGCGCTATCTGATGCGCGAGTTTCCGGCCGATGGTTTGCGTCTGCGCCGCCTGTTTGGTGAGGATCGGATTATCAGCTATCGCCTGATGATGCGTGATCAGCCTGAGTTGGCCAATCTGGTGGACACCCTGATCCGTCATATGCCCGCCGGTACTATCTATACCGATCTGGCTCGCTATCTCGATCAGGGGTCGCTATATGTCAACCAGCCCCACTTCAGCGATACCGAACAGGCCTGGTTATCCGGCCGCGGTCGCACCATTCGCCTGGTGGTCAATCCCGAGTTGATGCCCTATAGCGGCGTCAATGATCTGGGGGAGGCGAAAGGGTGGAGCGCGGATGTGCTGCGCTGGGTCACCCAGGAGACCGGCCTGAAATACAAGCTGGTACCTGCAGCCAGCAAGGCGGAGGCCGTAGAAAAGTTGCGCCTTGGTGAGGCGGATATGATGGCCGGCTTGCCGGAATCCCCGGCATTGACGGATCAGTTCATTTTCAGCCGGACGATCTCCACCAATCGGTTTGCCTTGATCAGCAAGCGCAAGCTGGCTGCCGATCGCATCACCCAACTCAAGCGGCAGCGTATTCTGGTGCCGGAATCCCTCTACGATCCCTCCTTGCTCGCCCTGCTCGGTGATCAGGAGTGGGTTCGCACCGACGGCCTTGAGCAGGGGCTTGCCGCGATCAAACAGGGCAAGGCAGACGCCATGCTGAGCGAGCTATATCAGCTGCAATATCCCCAGCGTACCAACTTGCTGGAAGGGCTCGATATTGAGGAGCTGGAAGATCGCTTCAGCCTTGGCTTTGCCATCAACAAGAGTCAGACCGAACTGGCCGGGGTGATGGATCGCAACCTGATGGCGCTGACCAGCACCCAGATTGACGAACTTAACCAGCGCTGGCGCCGCTTGCTCGTTGTGCAGCAGCCTGGCGTGAGCTACGCCGCCTGGTTTGGCTCCATTGCCATGGCACTGCTGATCAGCGGTATCGTCATCGGCGGGATCTGGCGTTCCCGCCAGCAACTGGCGAGGGAAGTGGCCCAGCGTCACGCCGCCGAGAAGGCGCTGGCCATCGAGAGCGAGCTGCGGGAAACCATGTTTCAGGCGTTGCCGGTGCCCGTCTATCTGCGCAATAGCCAGGGCAAGGTGATCAAATCCAATAAACAGGGGCGACGTCTGGCCCTGCGCTATTCGCAGCAGTTGATGCTGCCGCCGGTACAGCCCCAGAAGAGTGAAGGAGAGCTGGTGCTGGGGGATCAGGTCTTCGCTTATGCCCAGCATCCGCTGCGGCTGGATAAGCAGGCACCTGCCACCGATCTTATCGCCCTGTCGGATATCAGTGTGCTGCGTGAGCAGGCCCGTTTTCTGCGTCAGGCAGAGCGCCGCCTGCGTGCCCTGACCAATACCGTGCCCGGCGTGGTGCTGCAGTTTATGTTCGAACGGGGACGGGTAGGGGGGATCGAGTTTATCAGCCGGGGTTGTTACGAGCAGCTGGGGCTGGCGAGTCAGCAGATCCGTCGTGAGCCCAAACGGGTGCTCATTATGCTGGAGCGCGAGGATCGCCGCCGGGTAAGCCGTGAGATGTTCGCCATGTTGCAGGCTGGCAAACCCTTCGCGTTCACCATGCGCTATTACCATCCGACCAAGGGTCTGCGCTGGTTGCAGCTCTATGGCCGTGGCCGCAGTCAGCCGCAGGGTTGGCGGATCTATGCGGTGATGCAGGATGCCACTGCCCGGGTCGAGCAGGATCAGGCATTGCAGCACTCCCATGAGCAGGCGCAACAGGCAGTTCTGGCCAAGGGGCGCTTTTTGGCCGCCATCAGCCACGAGATCCGCACGCCAATGAACGCCATGCTCGGCTTGCTGGAGTGGCTGGCCAGCACCCCTTTGTCGAGAGAGCAAGACTCTGCGCTGGCGCGGGTGCGTCAGGCGGGGGATGAGCTGCTCGGCCTGCTCAACGATGTGCTCGACTTTAGCCGCAACGAAAACAGCAAACTCTCCCTCTCGCCCCAGCCCACCGATTTTGCCGAGCTGTGCGAGCACGTGGCGGCAGTGCACTGGACCAAGGCGCGGGCCAAGGGATTGCAACTGCGCCTTACGTTGGACCCGGCTCTGCCAGCCCTGCAGACCCTCGACCCTCACCGGGTACGGCAAGTGCTCCACAACCTGCTCTCCAATGCCATCAAGTTCAGCCTGCGTGGGGAAGTGGTGCTGTGGGCCGAGGTGGTCGCATCAACCTTGCGCTTCGGTGTGGATGATCAGGGGCCGGGGATCACCGCCAAGATGCGCACCACGCTCTTTATGCCGTTCGAGCAGTTTGCCGTTGAAGGGCAGCTGCGGGCGCCGGGCACCGGTCTTGGTCTGGCGATCTGCAAGCAGCTGATCGAGCAGATGGGTGGGCTTATCGATGTCGAGGGGCGCGCCGGTGGTGGTAGCCGCTTCTATTGCGAGTTGCCTCTGAAGCGGGTGCAGCAGGAGCCGGACTGGCTGCCCAATGTGCGGCAGCTGGCACTCTCTTTACCCCACGATGAGGCGCAAGCGCTGTCGCCCTGGCTCAGTCGCTTGGGGATCGCAACCGTCAGCAACGCCGTTGATACGCTGCAAGCGGAGGTGGACGAGAAGGGGCTCTACTATTGGGCCTGGCAAGGGGAGTCCTGGGTGCCCGGGACCATCATCACTCTGCTGCAGCCACGGTTGACCCCGGATCAACCGGTGGCCGGCACCCAGCCCGGGCTCGGCATGCGGGTACTGCTGGTTGAAGATCACGATGTCAATCGCGAGCTGATTAGCCTGCAACTGGGCCAACTTGGTGCCAGCGTTATCACTGCCGCCAACGGGCAGCTGGCGCTGGAGATGCTGGCGCAGCAAGAGGTGGATTTTGTGCTGACCGATCTGCAGATGCCGGTGATGAACGGGGCCGAGCTGTGCAGGCAATTGCGCCAATCCGCCCGTTGGGCCCGTCTGCCGGTCTATGTGATCACCGCAGATCTCAGTGATCAGGCGGCAAGGGAGCTGCAATCCTGCGGTTGCGATGGCCATCTGGACAAGCCGGTCGCCCTCAAGGAGCTGGCAACCTTGCTGCGCCATATTGCCAAAGAGGGGAGCAATGTTGTCGCCCCGACACCGATTGCCTCGCTGCTGACCGATGAACTGGCCGCCCTTTATCTGAAGGCTACCCGTGATGATTTGGCCGAACTTGAGCACTGCAGCACAGAAGAAGATGAAGTTGGCGTGAATGCTGCTTTACACAAGTTGAAGGGGGCCGCCAGAATGGTAGGGGCGACTGCGTTGGTGGCGGCCATTGAAGAGTGGCAACAGGCGCCCCATCCGATGCTGCAAGCCAGATTGAACCGGGCACTGGATGAGTTCAGCCAGCAGTTTTCAAAGAGGGCTCAAGATGATCATCACTGATGAAGAATTACTGGCGTTGCTCGATTCGGAAGAGCATGAGGCGGCAGGATTTTGCCCCATTGTGCTCTATGCCCTCGACAGCACCGCCCATGAGTTGGCCAGCACCATGACATTGCCCTCCTATGTCACGCTGCACCGTACCCGACCGGATGCCTGCTGGCAGTGGGAAGGGTTGTTTGCGGCAGGTGCCATTGCCCTTTACGACCCCGCCGCTCATCAGCAGGCGGACTATTTCCCCCAGTTGCAGCAGCATGAGGGAATTTACGCTATTAGCGAGGATTGGCTGGGGGGGCTTGCCGCCAGTTACCGTAACTGGTGCAGCTGGCTGGCCGCTAACAAGGTGCTGCTGCTCGAGGATCACCCGTTTCAGGGGATGCAACTGCAACAGACCATCGCCGGGTTGGGGCTCTCCTGTCAGTGGGTACAGGATGAATCGGCTTGTCTTGCGGCATTGTCGGCGGGCGACATCAGCCTGCTGGTGTGCGATCTCAGTCTGGTGGAGCAAGATGCCATCAGTCTGCTGATGAACCAGCCCCAGTTGCAGGAGGCCGGGCTGCCCATTGTGCTGCTTTCGGCCCATGAGCAGACGCTGATCGACGGTGCCCGCCGCCTGCTGCACGATGCCGGTTTCAACATTCTTGCAGCATTGGCCAAGCCGCTTGATTGCGACGAACTTCTCAGGTTGCTGCGCCGACTCTATCTGGGCCCGCTGCGTCAGCAGCGCTTGAGCGGCCAGCGCCGCTCCATCCGCCGGTGGCAGGGGGAGGTGCAGGGTCAGCTAGGGCTGCTCTCCAGTCCCGCAACCCCTCATCCGGTCTGGCTGGCGGTGACAGGCTTGCCCAGCCGCTGGGAGGCGCTCAAGGATTGGCTGACGGAGCAGTCGCGTACCCCAGCCGAACTGACCCTGCTGATCCACCGTCGTGACCACCTGCTCGGCAATGCCGATCGCTTCGCGCTGGTGCTGCAAGCCAGTCTGGCGGGGAGCAAGCTTGCGCTGCTGCTCGATAACAGCCAGCATCTGCCATTCGATCTGCTGGAGCGTTTGCCGCTGCAAGCCTTGCTGCTGGGGCAGGGGATCTTGCCGGAGATGGAGTCCTTGACCGGTGACTCCCTGCTGGGGCGTTTTATGGCCCGGGTTCGGGAGCTGGGGATCGCCGTCTATCTGGATGATCCTTACAACCTGCTCGACGTCGAGGTGTGGCGAGAGCGCGGTATGACGGGGCGCTGGTAAGCCATGCCGCGCTACCTCTGCTGGCCCATGCACCGGGAGCGCCTTGGCAAAGGACTGGAGGGCTGGCCCCATCCGGTTTCCCGGGCCGCGCTGCCACTGGCTATGGAGGTCTCCGGGGTGCCTTGCTTGCTGCGCGAGCTGCATGGTGTGGCGCCTGCCCGCATGCTGGCCGCTTACGATGCATTGAGTGAAGAGAGCATCTATCTGCGCTTTATGCGTCCGAAACGGACGCCGCCACCGGAACAGGTGGCTCAATTTCTCAATTACCATCCCGAACAACAGATTTCGCTGTTGCTGACCGATCTGGCTGGTGAGCCGCTGGCTCAGGCGCAATCAATCCGCCGTCGCCTTCATCCCGGTCGGGCGGAGTTCTCCTGCATCGTGGCGGATCACTTCCAGCACAAGGGGGCGGGGCGGCGCATTCTGCTGGCGCTGGCACTGCTGGCCAGGGCGGACGGGATCCGGGAGTGGACGGCGGAAGTGCTGGCCCAGAACCGGCCCATGCTGACCCTGCTCAAGCGCCTTGGCTTGCCGCTGACCCTGGTGACCGGGCGGGAGATGGTCTTTGTCAGGCTGGATCTGTCGGTACTGGATTCCTGGTTACCCGCACCGCCAGCGGCGCCGCTTAAGACCAAGGGCGAATAGTGACACTTTTTTCCCTGTGCTAAGGTCACATTTATTGTGCGGGGATAGACGGAGCAGCTTATGGCGCAGTCATATAAACATATCGTGATCCTGACCGGCGCGGGGATCTCTGCCGAATCCGGCATCAAGACTTTTCGTGCCTGCGACGGTTTGTGGGAAGAACACAAGGTCGAGGATGTGGCGACCCCCGAGGGGTATGCCCGGGATCCCGAACTGGTGCTGCGCTTTTACAACTCCCGCCGCAAACAGCTCCAACAGCCCCAGGTTCACCCCAATCCGGCCCACTATGCGCTGGCCCGCCTCGAGCGACTGCTGCCCGGTTCGGTCACCTTAGTGACTCAGAACATCGACAATCTGCACGAGAGCGCTGGCAGCAAGAACCTTATCCATATGCATGGCGAGCTGCTCAAGGCCCGCTGCCCCGAGTCCGGTCAGGTGATCGAGTGGCGCGGCGATCTCCATCAGGACGAGCTCTGCTCCTGCTGCCAGTTCCCTCAGCCGATGCGTCCCCATGTGGTCTGGTTTGGCGAGATGCCGCTCGGGCTGGATCGCATCTACAGCGCGCTTGCCCAGTGCGATCTCTTTATCTCCATCGGCACCTCTGGCGCTGTCTATCCGGCCGCTGGGTTTGTCCATGAGGCGGGCCTCAACGGGGCGCACACCATCGAGCTCAATCTCGAGCCGAGCGAGGTGGGTAGCCAGTTTGACGAAAAACGCTATGGCCCTGCCTCCCTGCTGGTGCCCGCCTATGTCGATGAGTTGCTGGAGGCGTGCGGCATTCATCAACCGAGGCAAGTCGAGGGGCACAACTGGATGGAGATGCGCGGTCCCTGAGCTACTGTGCGACGGGACAGTTGCAATGGTTCGGTGAAATCGCCACACTGGCAACCATTTAAAAAATGGGACGCAGTTGGCGCAAATTACCATGACCGCAGTAAAGCAATGGATCGCTTTTTTTCTCCTGATGCTGGCCAGTGCCAGCGCATCGGCCTCCATCCCCCTGATGACTCTGGTACTGCCAGATGGCCAGCAGGTGACCCTCGATGAGGCGGCCCTCTCCGCCTTGCCACAGACCGAATTCACCACGACTACCCCCTGGACTCAGGGCGCCCACCACTATCGCGGGCCGACCCTGTCAGCCGTGCTGGCGGCGCAAGGGATCCCGGATGCTCGCAAGATCGCCGTCTCGGCCCTCAACGGCTATCAGCAGGTGGTGGATCTGGCCCTGTTCGACGGCGTGCCGCTGACCCTGGTGCGTCAGGAGGACGGCAAACCGCTGACCCGGCGCAACAAGGGGCCGCTTTGGCTGCTCATCCCGTTCACCACCTATCCCAAGCTGGACGCGCCCGCCATCCATAACTGCATGGTGTGGCAGGTGACCCGCATCGAGATCGTCGATTGATGGGGCTATCCCGCCAAAATCTGCTGTTGGTTGCGGTGTCGCTGCTGTTTCTGCTCTCGTCGGGCAGCAGCCTCTATCTGCAGTATCGGCAGGAGCAGCTGGTCGATACCTTCTACCGCAATGTCCACTGGAACATCAGCCAGGTGATGCTCGAATCCCAGCGTTTCCTCTACGACCTGCAGCTCTACCGGGCTGGCAGATTGTCGATGGAGACCCTGAGCCTTGATTACGATCTGCTGTGGAACCGGCTCGATATCTTCCTCATCAGCAGTGAAACCGCCGAGATGCGCCAGCGGCACGGGCTCGGCAAGGTGCTGGCCACCCTGTTCGAGCAGATCAAGCAGCTCGAACCCCAGATGGAGGCTGGTGCGCTGCGCGAGGGGGCAGAGCTTGCCCGCTTGCAGGAGGCGATCGCCAGCCAGACCCGTCTCATCGAACAGATAGGGGATCAGATCCTCTCCGGCCAGGAGCGGGAGCATTCGGTCAGCCAGATCCGCAACAGCCTGTTCTGGCTGCAGATCTGGCAACTGATCCTGTTGCTGACCGGTGGCGCTCTGGTCGCAGCCCTTATTCGCGCCAATCTGGCAAACCGTCGGCTTGCCCTGCTCGATCCCCTGACCCAGCTTGGCAACCGCCGTGCCCTGCAGGAACAGCTCTCTCGCGCTCTGCATGCCGATGATGTGAGCGCCCTGGTGGTGCTCGATCTCAAGCGCTTCAAGCAGGTCAATGATCTGCTGGGTTATCAGGTCGGTGATCGGCTGTTGCAGATGGTGGCCGACAAGCTGCAGCAGGCCCATGGCAGCTACGCTTACCGGCTCGGCGGAGATGAATTTGCCGTGGTGCTGACCAAGGCGAATGATGCGCTGGAAACCGCCATTCATGAGCTGGTGGATCTGCTCCATTTCGAGTTCGTGACCCGGGAGTGCAGCTTCGATCTGGCCTGTCGGCTCGGGGTCGCCAAGGCGCAACAACAGGATGCCGCCCGGTTGCTGGATCAGGCCATCCTGGCCCTCAACCAGGCCAAGCGTAGCCAGGAGGGGGCGATCAGCTGGTTTGAGCCTGCCATGCTGCAGCAGTTGCAGTTGAGTCAGCAGCAGCTTCATCAGCTGCGAGAGTGGCTGGTTGGGCGCGAGCCTGCACCGCTGCGAGTGGCATTGCAGGCGCTGACGGACGGACAGGGCAACGAGATGTGGCTGTTGGCACTTGAGTGGCGTGAGCAGGGGGCGCCCTGTCAGATGCGCTGGCTGCAGGAGTGCGGCGTACTGGGGCCCGTGTTGGCCCAGGTGCTGCAAGCGCACGAGGCGCAGTATGCCGATGGTCGGGCACTGCTGGTCCCGCTCGACAACCAGGCCCAGCTGACCCATCTACTGGCCTATCTGCCGGGGTCTTCCCGCACGCCGCTGGTGTTGCTGATACCAACGCTGCAGCCGGATGGTGTCTTGCTGGCGGGATTGCGCCAGCAGGGTTGCACTCTGGCACTCAGAGAGATTGGCAGTACCACCTCGGCGCAGCTGGCAGCCGGCTGGCCTGTCCGCTACTGGTTGCCGCAGGGTGATGAAGATGGCGAGTTGCTGCAGCCTCTGGCCCGACGATTGGGGTTGGTGCAACTGCAAGTGCTGGCGGCCAGGGAGACCCGGTCGCTGGCCTGAGGGCAAAAAGCGGTATTGCACCGGCAAGATACAAAATGACACAAGGCGACCTCGCGGTCGCCTTGTGCGTTGATTGCCCCTGAACGTCAGGGGCGAGGGGCGCAGGATTGCCTGATCACCAGGTCCGGGTCGACGGTGATCAGGTGGTTCTCCACCGCTTCGCCGTTGATGCGAGCTAACAGGCGGGTGACGGCGAGGCGCCCCAGCTCCTCTTTGGGCTGGTTGACGGTGGTGAGCGGCGGTGACATAAATTCGGCCAGCGCCACATTGTCATAGCCAACGATGGAGATATCCCGCGGGATCACCAGCCCCGCCTGATGGGCGGCACTGATGGCTCCCATCGCCATCATATCGTTGCAGACAAAGAGGGCGGTGGGGCGCTCGGGCAATGCCAGCAGACGGGTCATCGCCTGATGGCCGCTGGCGCAGTCAAAGTCCCCCTCCTGGATCCACTCTTGATTGATCGTGAGACATGCCTCCTGCAACGCCTGCTCAAAGCCAGCTTGGCGCTGGTTGGCGGGGGCGCGGCTGTGGGGGCCAGTGATGCAACCGATGGCGGTGTGGCCGAGCTCAATCAGGTGGCGGGTTGCGAGATAACCGCCATGGAAGGAGTTGTCGGCGATAAGATCCACATCTTCGCTGACCAGCCCCCAATCCATCACCACCACCGGCAGGCTCTTGAGCCAGTCGAGCTGATTGAACACCTCTTGCTGTCCTTCGCTACACATGATCAGCAGGCCATCGACCCGCTTGCGCAGCATCATCTTGAGGTAGGAGAGCGCCGTCTCGGCTTGCCCCTCGGTGTTGCCCAGCATCAGGTTATAGCCCTGCTCGAAGCAGTAACGTTCCACCCCGCGCACCACCTCGGCAAAGAAGGGGTTGCTGGAGGTGGTGACCAGCATGCCGATACTGTTGGTCTCCTTCACCTTGAGGCTGCGAGCCACCAGACTCGGGGCATAGTTGAGATCGCGCATGGCCGCAAAGACCCGTTCGCGGGTCTCCTCGGCCACAAAGCGGGTCTCGTTGATGACATGGGAGACAGTGGTGGTGGAGACCTGGGCCCTCGCCGCCACCTCCTTGATATTGGCCATCAGTGCCCCTGCGCAGTCTGCTCAAGCAGGAAGGTGTCGACCTCCTGCTTGCTCGGGATAGAGCTCTGGGCGCCGAACCGGGTGACGGAGAGTGCTGCGGCACCGTGGGCAAAGCGCACCGCGCTGTGGAAATCGGCACCGGCCAGTTCCGCCGCCAGCAGGGCGCCGTTGAAGGTATCGCCCGCGGCAGTGGTATCCACCGCCTTGACCCGAAAGCCCGGGATGAGTTGTTGCTGCTGTGCGTTGCTGCAATAGACCCCCTGCGACCCCAGGGTGATCATCACGTCCGCAATGCCCATCTGGTGGAAACGGGCGGCCGCCTCGCGGGCACTCGTTTCGTCGGTGACTTTCACGCCGGTCAACAGCTCGGCCTCGGTCTGGTTGGGGGTGATAAGATCGACCAGCGCCAGCAGTTCGCTTGAGAGCGGACGGGCGGGGGCGGGGTTGAGCACCACCCGGGTGCCGTAGGCGCGGGCCAGCCGTGCAGCCTCATGGACGCTCTCGAGCGGCACTTCCAGCTGCAACAGCAGGGTGTGGGCATCGGCGATCATCGCTTCGTGGTTTTTCACCACAGCAGGGGTGATGGCACCGTTGGCTTCGGCGGAGATACCGATGCTGTTCTCCCCCTCATCGCTCACATAGATGATGGCGATACCGGTCGGGAGCTTGGGATCGAGCTCGACGGCGCTGACGTCGATGCCATCTTTGGCAAAACCGCTCTTCATCTGGTGGCCGATGGCGTCATCACCGATACGGGCGATAAAGGAGACGGGGGCGCCAAGGCGGGCGGCAGCGACTGCCTGATTGGCACCCTTGCCACCGGGCACCACCTGATAGCTGTGACCGGTCAGGGTTTCACCCGGGCGAGGAAAGTGGGGAACGCGCAGTACATGGTCTGCATTGACACTGCCCAGAACGACGAGACGATTCATGTTGACTACTCCTAATGCATCTTGGCTTGAACACTGTGATGGCGTGAGCTCAAGCCGGGAGGCACCTGAACGAAAGGGAAAAGGGGAGGCGAGCCTCCCCCTTGTGATTTATTTGCTGACCACTTGCAGCGGTACCGGAATGGATTTCTCGACCGGCTGACCTTTCAGCACCTTGTCGGCAGTCTCGACGCCGATGGCACCGATCAGGGCAGGCTGCTGGGCCACGGTGGCGGCCAGTTTACCCTTGGCTACGGCGGCTTTGCCATCGTCAGTGCCGTCGAAGCCGACGATCATTACCTCTTTACCGGCAGCCTGCACCGCGCGGATGGCACCCAGCGCCATCTCGTCGTTCTGGGCGAACACTGCCTGTACGGTCGGATGTGCTGCCAGCAGGTTTTCCATGACGTTCAGACCCTTGGTGCGGTCAAAGTCGGCAGGCTGGGAAGCCAGTACCTGCAGCTTGTTGGCCGCCACGGCCAGGGCAAAACCTTCACCACGGTCGCGGGCGGCGGAGGTACCGGCAATCCCTTCCAGCTGGATCACCTTGGCACCGGTACCCAGTTTTTCGGTGATGAAGTCACCGGCCAGCTTGCCGCCCGCCACGTTGTCGGAGGCGATATGGGCCTTGACCTCACCCTGCGCAGCGCCGCGGTCCAGGGTCAGTACCGGAATGCTGGCGCGGTTGGCCAGACGGATAGCGTTGCCGACCGCTTCGGAGTCGGTGGGGTTGATCAGGATGGCGCCGACCTTGCGCACGGTGAGATCTTCCATGTTGGAGAGCTCTTTGGCCGGGTCATTCTGGGAGTCCAGTACCACCAGCTCGTAGCCAAGCTCTTTGGCTTTGGCTTCGGCACCCTCTTTCATGGTGACGAAGAAGGGGTTGTTGAGGGTGGAGACCACCATGGCCAGGGTTTGATCGGCGGCCTGGGCGGTGCCCAGCACGGACATGATGGCGGCAGCGAGCAGGGTATTGAGCTTTTTCATCATTTCATTCCTTGTGTGTGGCTTGTCTTATCAACGATTGCTTTTGTTATCGATCATCACGGCAAGCAAGATCACGCTGGCCTTGGCGATCATCTGGTAATAGGAGGATACGTCGAGCAGGTTGAGGGCGTTGTTCAGGAAGCCGATGATCAGCGCCCCTATCAGGGTCCCCATGATACGGCCCTTGCCGCCCATCAGGCTGGTACCACCCAGCACCACGGCGGCGATGGCATCCAGTTCGTAACCCATGCCCGCCGTCGGCTGGGCAGAGGAGAGACGAGAGGTAACGATAAGCCCTGCCAGTGCCGAGAGCGCGCCGCACAGACCATACACCGCCAGCTTCACCCGATCCACATTGATACCGGAGAGGCGGGTAGCAGATTCGTTGCCACCCAGCGCGTAGATGTAGCGACCGAGACGGGTGTGGTTGAGCATGAACCAGGCGAGCAGGAAGACGATAGCCATCAGCCAGATGGGTACCGGCAGACCGAACAGGTAACCGGTACCGAGCCAGGCGAAGTGATCGGCGCCGTCACTGAAACCGGTGGAGATGGGACGACCCTCGGTATAGACCATGGTGATACCGCGCAGAGCGGTCATGGTGACCAGGGTGGCGATAAATGCCTGTACCTTGCCCTTGGCAATGATGAGACCGCTGACGCCGCCCAGCAGGGCACCGGCACCCAGAGTGAGGGGCACCACCAGCCAGATTGGCAACTCCATGGCGACCATGGTGGCGGCCAGCGCACCGCACAGGGCGAGCACAGAGCCGACCGACAGATCGATACCGGCGGTAAGGATAACCAGCGTCATACCGACCGCCATGATGGCGTTGACCGAGGTCTGGCGCAGAATGTTGAGCAGGTTGTCGGCGGTGAAGAAGTTGGGGCTCAGAAAGGAGACCACACCAATCAGGACCAGCAGCGCGACCAGGGATTTATTCTCGATCCACCACGCCTTGCTCATGACGCCACGGCGGGAAAGGGTTTGGGTTGTCATTGGGATGCCTCTTGCTCTGCTTGCCACTGTTTACCGACTGCCGCCGCCATCAGCTTCTCCTGATTGGCATCGCGGGTGTTGAACTCTGCGCTGATGCGCCCTTCGTGCATCACCATGATGCGATCACTCATGCCGAGCACTTCCGGCATCTCGGAGGAGACCAGAATGATGCTCATCCCCTCCTTCTTGAACTGGTTGATCAGCTGATAGATCTCCTTCTTCGCCCCCACGTCGACGCCGCGGGTCGGCTCGTCGAGGATCAGCACCTTGGGTCGGGTCAGCAGCCCCTTGGCGATGGCCACCTTCTGCTGGTTGCCGCCGGAGAGCAGCTTTATCAGCTGATCCTGACTCGGGGTCTTGATGTTGAACAGGCGCACATAGTCGCTCACCGCCTGCCGCTCGGCCTTGCCGTCAATCTTGCCGTTGCTGATGAACTCGTCGAGGGCGCACAGACTCATGTTTTCGCGCACCGACAGCTCCAGCACCAGCCCATCCCCCTTGCGATCTTCGGAGATATAGGCGATGCCTGCGGCCAACCCGTCGGCCGGGCTTTTGGGCACCAGCGCATGACCGTCCACAGCCACTTCACCGGCGCTGATGGGGCTGGCGCCATAGATAAGCTTCATCAGTTCGGTACGGCCGGAGCCCATCAGGCCGCTAAAGCCCAGAATTTCCCCCTGACGCAGGGAGAAACTCACCCCGCGCACGCCGGGACCGGCCAGATCTTTCACCTGCAGGCTGACGGGGCCAAGCTCGCGCTCAAGACGCGGATACTGCTCTTCCAGTCGGCGGCCCACCATCATCTCGATGATCTTGTCTTCATCCAGATCGCTCACCGCCTTCTCACCGATCCACTTGCCATCGCGCAGCACGGTGACCCGATCGCAGATCTCGAAGATCTCCTTGAGGCGGTGGGAGATATAGACGATGCCGCAACCTTGCTCACGCAGCTCGCGGATCACTTTGAACAGCTGTTCGGTTTCGGTATCGGTCAACGCATCGGTGGGCTCGTCCATGATGATGACGCTGGCATCGAACGACAGCGCCTTGGCGATCTCCACCATCTGCTGTTCGCCGATGGAGAGATCCCCGAGCCGGGTATCCGGCCCATGTTTGACGCCAAGTCGTGCCAACAGGCCGCTTGCCCGCTCGCGCAGCTGTTTGTGGTCGATGCTGCCAAAACGGGTACGCGGCTCGCGACCGAGGAAGATATTGGCGGCAATCGACAACTCCGGCAGCAGGTTCAGCTCCTGATGGATGATGCTGATCCCCTGATCCTGAGAGTCGCGGGGGCCCTTGAAGTGAACCGGTTGACCGCGGTAGCTGACACTGCCCGCATCGGCCTGATAGATGCCGGTCAGCACCTTCATCAGGGTGGATTTGCCGGCGCCATTTTCACCGAGCAGGGCCATCACCTGGCCCGGATAGACCCGCAGACCCGCTTCGTCGAGGGCGCGCACACCGGGGAAGGTCTTGACGATCCCGGTCAGCTCCAGAATGGGTGAGAGGGGGGAGGTTGTGCTCATTTTCAGCTTCCTTGAAGAGGCCTTCTTTGAAGAATGTCAGAACGCCACACCGGCGCAGAGGATCAGGTTGGCGTAGGGAGTCACCTCGCCGCTGCGCACGATCGCCTTGCTCTGGCGGGAGCGGGTTTTGAACTCCTCGTGCAGGCAGTATTCGATGGCGATGGGCTTGCCCTGGGCGGCTGCGTGGGCCTCAAGCTGATCGACCAGCGCCTGATGGGCGGCGGGGCTGATCTGCTTGATCTCGCTTGCCATGATCGCCTTTTCCACCACCAGATCGGTGAGCAGGGCGGTCAGCACGGTTTCAAGGCTGGGTGTCCCCGCCATCAGCGCCAGATCGATCCGCTCCGGACCTGCCGGAATGGGCAAGCCTGCATCGCAGACGGTGATCTCGTCGGTGTGGCCCATCTGTGCCACCAGAGCACTCAGGGGAGCATTGAGCAGTACGCCTCGTTTCATACAGCACCTCATCAGGCCTTGGCCCGTCAATCTGTGAACCGCTAGGCAACCGGTTACGCAACCGGTTGCGTCATGGCGCAAAGATAGGCTTTTTACTAAGGAAGGGCCACGGCAAAACCACGGAAATGTGAAAACGATCTCAAAGGCGGGAGAAGAAGTGCAGGGGAGGTGGCAGGAAGGGTGTCAGCAGAGCCCTGACACCCTTGTTATTCATCGAGCTATTGATTTTATGGTTAGTTGGCCAGTGCCTTGGCGACCGCCGGACGGCTCAGCATGCGCTGATAATGATCGGCAACCTTGGGGAATTCACTGATCTCGACCCCATCGCTTTTCAGCCAGCCCGCGACCACGAACAGATAGATGTCCGCCACGCTGAACTGCTCGCCCAGCACCCAGGGGCCTGCCAGATAGTGCTGCTCAATCTGGGCAAAGCCATCGCGCATATTGCTGGCGACTTTTTGCTGCATGGCGGCAATGGCCTGCTCGTCATCGGCCCAGCGGCTGCCACGGCGACCGTGGGCATGGGAGACATGCACGGTGGAGGCGAGGAAGCTGTTGACCTCCTGCATGCGGGCCAGCAGGAACGGGTTGTCCAGCGGCGCCAGTTTGGCATCGGGGAAGCGCTGCGCCACATAGAGCAGCAGGGCCGGGGTCTCGGTCAGGGTGCCCTGCTCGGTGATCAGGGCAGGCACCCGCCCTTTGGGGTTGATGGCAAGATACGCAGGGTCACGCTGCTCCCCTGCGGCGAGGTTGACGAGACGGGGTTGGAACGGGGCATTCGCTTCCAGCAGGGCAATCTGCACGGCCATGGCACAGGTGCCGGGAGCGAAATAGAGGGTCAGATCGGACATGAATACTCCTGATTGGCTCAGGCCACCCGCGATATCGGCGAAAAACGTGTTTTCCGTGATACCTCGAGGGGTCATGAAAAAAGAGAGGGGGCAACGCTTGCCCCTTAACCAATCTACACCCCTGAGGGGGCATGAAAAAGCGCAGAATTAATCGACTTTGGCCGCTTTGCTGTTTGCCCACACCCTAAACCCCTTGGCCAAAACCTCGAACCAGATGTTGCTGAGCTTGATGGCATCGCTGACGACTGAGGGGTGGCAAGTTGGTACTGAAAGGACTGGGGGGGCAATAGCGCTCCCGCCTCGCGATGCACTCTATCTGTGAGAAATCATGCAGGTGGAAGACTGATGCCCGTGTGCGGGAATACAGATCCTTTTTGCGATGATCCTTTCAGGCTTGAAGGGGAGCACCGCAATTATTATCAATAAGACAGAACCTTATTCCCCATATAGCTTAATTTCCAAAACATTGGCGATGGCACTGCCATTCCAGTGGTATTCCAGATGCTGGGCTTGGTGGATCTTGGTGACCAGACGGGGGCGATAGAGCACATGGCAGTTATGACCGCTGTGGCGCACAGAACGGTAGTGGATACCGTCTATCCCCTTGGTTTTCTGTTCTTGGGCGAAAGCTTGGGATTGACCATAGTTGGTTGCGTGATAAAGCGGTGTGGAGAGAAATTCCGCGCTGGTGATATCGACCAGATTGGCGTTGAACTCGGTATAGAGCACCCGCATCTGTACTTTCTGAGCGGGTTCGTTGGTGTAGCCGAACATGCGCTCTTGGTGATACACAGTCTCTTTGATGGCAGTATCGAGCAGGGGGGCGCAGTAGTAACCGCCGAAATCGCCAGTGGTGAATCGGGCTCCTTCCGGGTTGATATGGGTGAAGGCTGCCATCACATAGCTGCTGCCATTTAGCCCGACCAACCAATCCTCTTTCGGTACCAACGACAGATCACCCGCCGCTTCATTCAACCGATCATTGGTCAGTGACTCTATGGCCCAGACGGCCTCCAGTTCGTCCGCATTAGCCACGTCTTCATAGAGATCGATGGTGGGGTAGCGGCTTGGAATGATCCGATAGGCTCGCTCCCCCTTGAGTTCAATCAGTGGCGGCTCTTGCATCAGGCCATACCCCCGCGCCAGGCATGCAGACGGGTGGCCACTTCATACAAATCAGCCACGCGGCCAGCGTTCATAATGTCCATCGCGCTGCGCCCGGCAAAGAAGGGATGGCTGTTGGGTTTGCGCACCCAGCCGTAGATGCTGTCGTCGGCACTGAACAGCATCCTCAGACACTTATGGATATTGAGGATGTAGCTCATCCGTTCTTGCATATCCACGGTCAGACGGATCCCGCCGTTTGACTCTTTGTATTTGTTCAATGTTGAACGGGATGAAATGCCAAGAAGTTTCAGCTGTTCATCTGTATTGCAGTGCCACTTATCCAGGATACGGAATACCACAGGCAGTGCCTTACTGGGGTCAATGGCGCCATTTTTCAGGGCTTTTTGTGCAGTGTTGGCCATATGTCCTCCTTACTATAGTCAGCGCCAGACGGCTGTCTGGCGCGTGAAATGTTAACTTGAGTTTAGTGTAGAAGAAATGCGCACACATGTACACATTTATACATATGTGCACATATATGTTCATTCTTGGGCGTTAATCTTCTTCCTTGAGGTCACGCAAAAAACACTCAGTGGTCAGCCACTATCTGGTGTGGTCCTGGCTGGTACATTGGGTTGATTTTCTCGGCGTCTTTATTGGCCTCATTTTCGAGCCGATGGGCCAGCTTGATGGAGGCCAGACACGAGGCTCGCCATTTGTCGATCGGTGTGCTGTCGTGTTTAGGCATCGAAGAGGTGAAGATGAAAAAGGGAGCGATTGCTCCCTTAATCCATTAACCCCGTCAGGGCCGATTAACCGCCGACTTAACCCGCCTTAGCCACCATGGCTTTAAGCTGCAGGAAATACTGCTCGTAGAGGCGGGAGGCATCCCCCACATCGGACTGGAATTCGCCCTTGCGCTTGATCTCGTCGCTAGGGAAGACCATGGGGTTGTTGCGAAACGCCGGGGTGAGCAGGGGAATGGCATCCTTGACCGGGGTGGGGTAGCCAATCGCCTCGGCCACCTTGGCGGCCACATCGGGGCGCATCAGGAAGTTGATCAGGGCGTGGGCCTCTTTCACATGCTTGGCCTTGGCCGGGATGGCGAGGTTGTCCATCCACAGTACCGCCCCTTCTTCGGGGTAGGTCATCTGGATGGAGGGGTATTCGCGCTGGGCGCCGTAGGCCGAGCCGTTCCACAGCATGCCGATATTGACCTCACCGGCGATAAAGGGGTCGGCCGGGTTGTCGGAGTTGAACGCCTTGACGTTGGGCATCAGCTTTTTCAGGTATTCGAACGCTTCGGCAATTTGCGCCTTGTCTTGAGTGTTGGGGCTGTAGCCCAGCTGCACCAGCGCGATATGGAACACCTCGCGGGCATCGTCCATCAGCAGCAGGCTCTCTTTCCACTCAGGTGCCCAGAGCTGCTTCCAGCTGGTCACCGGCTGCTCGATGATGTCGGTGTTGGTGCCGATCCCGGTTGCGCCCCAGATATAGGGGATGGAGTAGCGGTTGTCCGGGTCGTACTCGTGGTTGAGCAGGGTAGGGTCGAGGTGCTTAAAGTTGGGCAGCTGGGCGCGATCCAGCGGCTGCAGCATCCCCTCTTTGGCCATTTTCGAGATGAAGTAGGTGCTGGGCACCACCACGTCATAGCCGTCGCCATGGGTTTTTAGCTTGGCGTAGAGGGTCTCGTTGGATTCGTAGGTGGAGTAGATCACCTTGATACCGGTCTCTTGCTGGAACTGCTCCAGCAGGCCGTCCGGCACATATTCCGACCAGTTGTAGAAGTAGACCACCTTGTCGTCGGCCGCGTGAGCGCTCTGGCTCAGCAGCGGGGTGGTGAGGGTGAGGGCGGCTGCCAGCAGGGCGCCGGCCTTGTGTTGGATTGTCATCAACAACTCCTTGGGGTTATGGGGCCTTGCGGCCCACCGTGACAGAGTTCGCCAAAGATGGCGGGGACGAAACGGCAGGGTCAACCCTGCCGTTTACGCAGTAACAGTTGCGCCAGCAGCACCATCCCGAGGGAGGCGACCAGCATCAGGGTGGCCAGGGCGTTGACCTCGGGGGAGACCCCCACCTTGACCATGGAGTAGATCTTGAGCGGCAGGATCTCGTAGGCCGGGCCGGTCACAAAGGAGCTCACCACCACGTCGTCCAGGGACAGGGTAAAGGAGAGCAGCCAGCCCGCCATCACCGCCGGCAGGGCCAGCGGTAGTATGATGCGGCGTAGGATGATCCACTCGCTAGCCCCCAGATCCCGCGCCGCCTCCAGCATCCGCACATCAAAACCGCACAGCCGCGAGTAGACGGTGATCACCACGAACGGCAGACAGAAGGTGATGTGGGCGATCAGCAGCGACCAGAAGCCGAGCTCAATGCCGGTCACTACAAACAGGGTCAGCAGCGAAATGGCCATCACGATATCGGGGGACATCATCACCACGAACAGCATGCCGCTCACGTACTGCTTGCCGCGAAAGCGATAGCGAAACAGCGCCACGGCGGTGAGGGTGCCGATCAGGGTGGCTGTGGTGGCGGTGAGGGCGGCGATGGTCAGGGAGTGCTGGGCCGCCTGCATCAGACTGGCGCTGGCAAACAGCTTCTCATACCAGCCCAGGGTAAAGCCGCGCCAGTCGATGCCATATTTCGACAGGTTGAAGGAGTTGGCGATCAGCACCCCGATGGGCACATAGAGATAGCCAAACACCAGTAGCAGAAACAGAGCTTTCAATGCGCGCATCATGCCAGTTCCCCCTTCTTGCTGAGCAGTTTGCCCGCCCGCCAGTAGCAGTAGACCAACAGCGCCATCAGCACCGTCAGCATCACACTGATGGCGGCGCCAAAGGGCCAGTCACGGCTGTTGAGGAACTGAGTCTTGATCAGGTTGCCGATCAGCAGGTGCTTGGCGCCCCCCAGCAGATCGGAGACATAGAACATCCCCATGGCGGGCAGGAACACCAGCAGACAACCGGCGATGATGCCGGGCAGGGTGAGGGGCAGGATGATCCGCACCAGTCGCTGCCAGCCGTTGGCGCCCAGATCTCGCGCCGCCTCCAGTAAACGGCCATCCAGCTTCTCGATGCTGGAGTAGAGCGGCAGCACCATAAAGGGGAGCAGCACATAGACCAGCCCGATGATGACGGCCACCTCGGTATACATCATCTGCAGCGGTCGCTCGATGATCCCCAGATCCAGCAGCCAGCCGTTGATCAGCCCCCTGGTGCCGAGCAGCACTTTCAGCGCATAGGTGCGGATCAGGGAGTTGGTCCAAAACGGCACCACCACCAGAAACAGCAGCAGCGGGCGGATACGCGCTGGCAGATGGGCCAGCAGCCAGGCAAAGGGGTAGCCCACCAGCAGGCAGATGCTTGTGGCGAGCAGCGCCAGCCAGAGGGAGTGGAGCAGCACCTCGAAATAGAGGGGGTCCAGCAGGCGGCCATAGTTGCTCAGGGTAAAGAGCGGCGCGATAAGCTCGGACTCGTCCCGGGTCAGGAAGCTGACGCCGATGATCATCAGGTTGGGCAGGAAGACAAACAGCGTCAGCCAGCCTAGGATCAGCGCAATGGCCCCGTTGCGAAAGCCGTTGTGGGCAAAGCTGTGCGGTACCCGCAGATTAGTGAGGCTCATAGGGCAGCACCACCTCCCAGCTGTCAACCCAGTGGATCGCCACCTCCTGACCCAGACGGTAGTCAAAGTCGGGGTCATCCTCGTCGAAGAACTCGGAGATAAGCAGCTGTTTGCCGCTTTCGAGTTCGATCACCGAATCCAGCGTCGCCCCCTTGTAGTTGCGCTCGCGGATATTGCCCCGCAGCGCACCACTCTGATCGTCATCCTGATCGAGAATGCGCAGATCTTCCGGGCGCAGCAGCACCAGCACCTTGTCGTCTGGCTGGAACGGCAAGGTGGTATGGAGCAGGCATTCGCGCCCCTCTACCTCCGCTTGCCAGATACCGGGCTCGCGCTGGCTGATCAGCTTGCCATCCATCACGTTGATCTCGCCGATAAAGCGGGCCACGAACAGGTTTGCTGGCGATTCGTAGATATCGCGCGGGGTGCCACGCTGGATGATTTGGCCCCCCTCCATCACCAGGATGCGATCAGACATGGTGAGCGCCTCTTCCTGATCATGGGTAACGAAGACAAAGGTGATGCCAAGGCGACGTTGCAGCGCCTTGAGCTCGCTCTGCATCTGCTTGCGCAGCTTGTAGTCGAGCGCCGAGAGGGATTCGTCGAGCAGCAGCAGGCGCGGCTTGTTGACCACGGCGCGGGCAATGGCGACCCGTTGTTGCTGACCGCCGGAGAGCTGATCCGGGCGACGGTTGGCCAGCTCGGTGAGCTGCACCATGGCGAGAGTCTCCTCGACCCGCTGGCGGATCTCGCTGGCCGGTACTTTCTGCATCTCGAGGCCAAAGGCGACGTTTTCAAACACCGTCATATGGGGGAAGAGCGCATAGCTCTGGAACACGGTGTTGATGTGCCTGTGTTCGGCGGGGATATGGGTGATCTCGTCACCGGCCAGATGGATGGTGCCACCGTCGACCGATTCGAGCCCGGCCAGCAGGCGCAGCAGGGTGGTCTTGCCACAGCCGGAGGGGCCCAGCAGAGTAAGAAATTCACCATCGTAGATTTCAAGGTCAAGGTCACTCAGGATCACCTTGCCATCGTATTTTTTGCTGATCTTGTTCAGCGCGACAATTACCTGTGGATTGTTCATCATCCGCCAGTCTCACCCCAGCCAGTGGCCATCGTGTTGAAAGAGGGCCGCATTCTATGCAGCCGACACATGAAATTAAAGGCTTTTTGGCCCGAATTAGCCGCAAGTGCGCAGGAAAAACGGCTACGAATAGCAGACCAAATCGCTATAATGTGCCACCTGATTTGGTCGTTTTCGATATTGGATAGTCAATTGAGTAATAAAATGCGTATTGGCGGCTCCCTTGAGCAGTCTCTGAACCAGGGCTACCGCCTTGATCTGAAAGGGGTCATCCAGGAGGGATGGCAACAGACCCGCCGTACCGGATTTGGCCTGCTGCTGGCGATTGTCGGGGTGACGGCGATCTGGATCCTGCTCAGCAATGTGCTGCTGTTGCCCTATCTGGGGGACGACAGCCAGATGAATGTGGCCATGGTACTGAGCCTGCTGATGACGGTGGTGATGGCCCCCATGACCAGCTCCCTCGATATGCTGGGGTTGCAGCAGTCGGTCGG
Source organism: Aeromonas sp. R1-2 (assembly GCF_040908505.1). Lineage (NCBI taxonomy): Bacteria > Pseudomonadati > Pseudomonadota > Gammaproteobacteria > Aeromonadales > Aeromonadaceae > Aeromonas > Aeromonas sp. R1-2. The sequence goes on from NZ_JBFODU010000006.1 coordinate 134,072, forward strand.
GGTGCGTGCCCGGGCCAACCAGGTGTTCGACTTCTTCCGCCACTTTGTACGCCTCGGCATGTTGAGCCTGCTTGGCAGTCTGCTCACCAGCCTGTTTGGCCCGCTATTCGATCTGCTGGGATTGCCCGCCGTACTCTCTTTCATCCCCTCGGCCCTGATCGGCATGGGGCTGCTCTTTACCGTCCCGCTGGTGCTGGAGCGTGGCCTGACGCCGCCCCAGGCCATTCTGGTCTCTCTCAAGCTCTTTGCGCGCGGCTGGCCCAGCATTGTGCTGTTCCACGGCGTGATGACCGCGCTCTTCTTCCTGGCTCTGATCCCCATGGGGTTGGGGCTTATCTGGGTGGCACCGCTCTATTTCAACTGCAAGGGGATCCTCTATCGGGATCTCTGCGGGGTGGGGGTAGAGGTTAACGAGGTGACAGAAGGCCCCAACCATTTCAATGCATGATGCAAAAGGATGTTGAATGACCCGTCGATATGGAGTGACCAAGGTTTTGCGCCAGAGCCTGCTGGCCATGCTCTTTCTGCCTGGGCTGGCGCTGGCTGAGCCGGTGCTGGATCTACAATACAGCACCTTCTACAGCCAGATGAAGACCTTTGCCAAAGGGGAGTTTGGTCACGCCAGACTGGGGTTTTATCTGACCGATCCGCAAAATGGCCAGCGCTGCGGCCTCACCTTTGCCCGGGTTGCAACCGACAGCAAGGAGGTCGCGGGCGAGGTAACGGTCGATAGCGAACTGCGCCTGCCTTTTGATGAGGATCTCAACCTCGACAAGGGGATCGTGACTGTTGGCCTGAAAGAAGAGCACGCCACATGCGATATGACGGTACAGGTGATGGCAGATGCGCCGAACGGGCTCGAGCTGCCGCTGGCCGAGCTGGCGGCCCGTCAGCAGCAGATGCAGTCGTTGCTCGACAAGATGGCGGGCATGGTCGGCAAGCACTTCTTGCCGAAGATGGAAGGGGTGCGCATTACCCTGCTGCAGCAGAACGGCACTGCTTATCTGATTGATGGCGCCCGTCAGGAGGCGCTGCCCTGGCAGGAAGGCCACCTGCTGCTGAGCAATGAGCAATTGGCCGCGTTCGCGACCGGGCAACTGCGCCTGCAGGGTGACGTGCTGCGACTGACCCCCTGGTTGCACAAGGGCTGATATAGATGGTGCTGTCACGTTGGTAACAGGCAGATCAAGAAAGCAAAAAAGGAGCGATGATCGCTCCTTTTTTATTGCGTGTGTCCCGTCCTGAATATGGTTTACACCTTTCCCCCAATAAATGGAGAACCCGATGGGACAAGGTGTGAAACGGACACAGCGCGATTACTCGCTGACTTTTAAACTGNCACTGGTCGAGCAGATTGAAAAAGGCGAGCTCACCTACAAACAGGCTCAGGTGCGTTATGGCATTCAGGGCCGCTCCACCGTTCTGGTATGGTTGCGTAAACATGGTCGGCAAGATTGGAGCCAGGGGGCTTCTGTACGCGCCGGCAGGAGCATCACCATGCCTGACCCCGACAACCAGACGCCCGAACAGCGCATCAAGGAACTCGAGCAGCAGCTGGCGCTGATGAGTCA
>NZ_JBFODU010000060.1:0-236361 GCF_040908505.1 Aeromonas sp. R1-2
CAGGTGTTGAAAGGCTGGGGTATCCATGATGGTAGACCTCAAGGTGATGGCCTACTTCAAGATTAGCCTTTCAACACGTAATTGGGACAGAGCCTTTTTTATGGGCGCTCACCACTATTCACGGCCCTCACAGACATCACTCGCACGCACAGCTCCCCCGACCAGCTGCAGGCCCCGTGTGGTCAGCCGGGAAAAAAGGCACAATAGTCGACAAATCGAATCACCAAGGAAGCCAAGATGACCCTTGAGCACCTGATCCTGTGGCGCCGCGACCTGCACCGCCTGCCGGAAGCCGCCTGGAAAGAGTTTCGCACCACCAGCCTGATTGCCCACCACCTGAGCGAGCTCGGTTATCGCATTGTGCTTGGCGACAAACTCCTGGCCAGCAATCTGATGATGGGCCGTGATGTGGATGTGGCGGCCGAGAAGGCTCGCGCCCGTCGTCAGGGAGCCCATCCCGACTGGCTGGAGCGGATCGGCGATGTCACTGGCCTGATGGGAGAGCTGGATACCGGCCGTCCCGGTCCGACCCTGGCCTTTCGCTTCGATATCGACGCGGTGGAGGTGGAAGAGTCCGACGCTGAACAACACCAACCGCAGCAGGAGGGTTTTGCCTCCCACAATAAGGGGTGGATGCACGCCTGCGCCCACGATGGCCACACCGCCATCGGCATGGGGCTGGCCAGCAGCCTGATGGCGATGAAAGAGCAGCTTTGCGGCCGCATCAAGCTCTTCTTCCAACCCGCCGAAGAGGGGTGCCGCGGTGGCAAGGCGCTGGCTGCCGGTGGCGCACTCGATGACGTGGATGCCCTGCTTTCGCTCCATATCGGTATTCACGCTGGCAGCGGCGAGCTGGTGATCAATCCCACCGAATTTCTCTGCTCCACCAAGTTCGACGTCCACTTTATGGGCACCGCCGCCCACGCGGGACTCGAACCCAACGCTGGCAGCAATGCGCTGGCCGCCGCCTGCATGGCCACCACCGCCATGCTCGGCATTCCCCGCCACCGCGACGGCATGACCCGCATCAACGTTGGCCAGCTTCACGCTGGCAGCGGCCGCAACGTCATCCCCGATCATGCCGAGCTGCGCGGTGAAACCCGCGGCGCCGACAGCGCGCTCAACGACTACATGTTCAGTCAGGTACAGCGCATCGTCGAAGGGACTGCCCTCGCCCACGGTGTCACCTATCGCATCATCAAGCAGGGTGAGGCCATTGCCCTCGACAACAGCCCGGCCCTGCAAGCCGAGCTGGCGGCGCTGGCCCGCAAGCAGGGGCTCGCCACTATCCAGACTCGCCGCTTTGGCGCCAGCGAAGATGCCGGTTTTCTGATGGAGCGGGTGCAAAAACAGGGGGGCGAAGCGGCTTACCTCATTCTGGGGGCCGATCTGGCGGCACCACACCATCACAACGAATTCGATTTCGATGAGCGGGTGATGCAAAGCGGGGTCGAGCTGCTGGCCGCCTGGGCACGCGCACGGCTGGGTGTGGCAGAAGCAACCCTCTCTTGATATCCCCTCGGCCAGCTCACCGGCTAACGGGATCAAAAAAAGGCGCCTCGGCGCCTTTTTTCTGCAAGAAAACCTGAGCGCTACTCGCGGTGCTTGCGATGCACATCGGGGCGGCCCCCGGTCACGCTATCGGCTCTCCCCTCCTCTTTGGCCTTCTCGGCCCGCTTTTTGCGCATCTCGCGGGGATCGGCGATGAGCGGGCGGTAGATCTCGATACGATCCCCGTCGTGCAGCGGTTCGCTCCATTTCACCGGTCGGCTGTAGATGCCGAACTTGTTGACCGCCAGATCGATCTCGGGGTGCTTTTGCACGATGCCGGACTGCTCGATGGCCGCCTGCACGCAGGTCTCGGGCGCCACCCGCAGGGCAATCACCGTCTGCTGCTGCGGCAAGGCATAGACAACCTCGATGTTGAGCTGGTCAGACACCGTATACCTCCTTCGCCCGGTTGGAGAAGGCGGAGACCATGGAGCTCACCAGATCGCGGAATACCTGACCAAAGGCCACCTCGATGAGCTTGGAGGTAAACTCGAAATCGAGATCAAACTCCACCTTGCAGGCATCCACATCGAGCGGGGTAAAGGTCCACCAGCCCGCCAGCTTGCGGAACGGGCCATCCACCAGCTCCATCCTGATCTGGCGGTTCACATCCAGCTGATTGCGGGTAGTAAAGGTCTTGGCAATCCCCGCCTTGGCCACATCGACCGACGCCATCATGTAGTCATCGCCAGCCTCGTGGACACGGCTGCCGACACAGCCGGGCAAAAACTGCGGATAGGCATCCACATCGTTAACCAACTTGAACATCTGTTCTGCACTGAACATCACCAGGGCACTGCGCGTAATTCGGGGCATGGCTTTTCCTCATCCAATCGGCGCGATTTTATCACCATGTTTGGGGTTGTGGAGGTAAAACCTCAGCCAAACCGCTCAGAAAGCCACCACTTGACCAGCTGCGCGTTTTACAGCCGCCCCTGCCTACGTATAATACGAGACTCCTAGTCATTGCCGGAAATCGCCCGTCATGAGCAAAAAAAACAGTAAAAACAAAGCCGGGTCCAGCACCATTGCACTCAACAGAACCGCGCGCCACGAATACTTCATCGAAGAGAAGATCGAAGCGGGTCTGTCCCTGCAAGGGTGGGAAGTCAAATCCCTGCGGGCGGGCAAGGCCAACATCAGCGAAGCCTATGTCATCTTCCGCGATGGCGAGGCCTATCTGTTCGGCTCCAGCTTCCTGCCACTGCAAGCGGCCTCCAGCCACGTGGTATGTGACCCGACCCGCACCCGCAAACTGCTGCTGAGCCGTCGTGAACTCGACAAGCTCGAAAGCCTGATCGCCCGTCAGGGCTACACCATAGTTCCCCTCGCCCTCTACTGGAAACAGTGCTGGGTCAAGGTCGAGATCGGCCTGGTGAAGGGCAAGAAAGAGCACGACAAGCGCGAAGATACCAAGGCCCGCGAATGGGATCGGGAAAAAGCTCGCATCATGAAGAACAAGCATCGCGGCTAACCTGCGACTGGCAGGATCAGGACGCCAGTTCACCTTCCCCCGGCGCAGCTGGCTCTTCAGGCTCAGCTGCGTACAATAAATCGGCAAACAGACTGGCAGCCAGAGGGAATGGGTATCAACGCCTTGCTATGACAGCATTTTTGCGTACAATCGCAATTAACAACTTGGGGCTGATTCTGGATTCGACAAGATTCACGAAACCCAAGGTGCATGCCGAGGTGCGGTAGGCCTCGTTAATAAACCGCAAAAAAATAGTCGCAAACGACGAAAACTACGCACTAGCAGCTTAATAACCTGCATAGAGCCCTTCTACCCTAGCTTGCCTGTGTCCTAGGGAATCGGAAGGTCATCCTTCACAGGATCGTGTGGAAGTCCTGCTCGGGGCGGAAGCATTAAAACCAATCGAGCTAGTCAATTCGTGGCGTGTCTCTCCGCAGCGGGTTGGCGAATGTAAAGAGTGACTAAGCATGTAGTGCCAAGGATGTAGTAATTTTGGACGGGGGTTCAAATCCCCCCAGCTCCACCAAATACCGGTCCAACAGTGACCAACGAAGTCCAAGAAACCCGTACAGCGTAAGACTTTGCGGGTTTTTTGTTGTCTGTAGAAATCCAAGGACGTCGATTTAATCCAGCTCTAAAAGTAACATCCGTGGTAACCCCCCCCTGGTAACACCGTCTTTGGTGTTACGTTTGACAGGTAACACCTGAGTGGCCACCTACTGGGTGTCTGGCCTGCCAACCCTTCCCCCCTTGGCTTTGCGAGCGCATTTAAAGAGGGGAATGAGAGGGCGCCACCAGCCTAAAAGCACAAAGGGTTAGCTTCACCTAGAAGCTAACCCTTTGTTTTATATGGTGCCGATAAGGGGAATCGAACTCCTGACCTTCGCATTACGAATCCAGATTTTGCCAATTTCAGCCCGTTTCACCCCACCTCAAAAATCAAAAATAAAAGCCATTAAATCAACCGGTTAAGAGCAAACCACTGTATCAGGTTGTGTCGTGAAATATCACCCTATACCATAGCAAAAGAGGGGTATGGGGAGGGGTACGAAATGGCGATTACAACCGATGCCGAGATTGCGGCAATCAAACCAGAATCCGGCGTTATTGTGCGTCGAGTGGCGATTCAGTCAAAGCATGGTGGCGGGCTCAAGCTGGAAGTCCGTGCTAGTGGAATCAAGCGCTTTGTCTATCGCTACAAGATTGGAGGCAAAGCTGGGGAAATGCTGCTTGGCGGCTATCCCGCCATGACCCTAGCAAAAGCCAGACAGGCCCACGGTAAAGCGGCTGAATTGGTAAAGCAGGGAATTGATCCGCTTACTGTCACCAAGCAAGCCAAGGCGAAAAACATCGAGATGCCAACCCTTGGCGAGATTTACCGCGATTGGCTGGCGATGCGAGCCAAGTCGAAACCGATAGGCCCGCGCACCCTGCGCGATTATGAGGGGACATTCACCCGCCACATTGAATCGGCCATTGGCAATACCCGAGTGTGTGATCTCTCCCGTGCCGTACTGTATGAGCATTTCCGCCGAGTAGAGACCGCAGAGGGCGCACGCAAGGGGTTGATAGTCCTGAACCAGTGTCTTGATCATGCCGTGTTACAAGGTCACATCGAAATCAATCCCGCTCGCCTGCTCAAACCTGCCATGTTTGGCGCATCTATGCCCCCACCTCGTGAACGTTGGTTGACCCGCGATGAATTGCGCCAGTTATGGGCAGCACTTGAACAAGCGACCGCTGGCGGCGGTTCTGTGGCCGCTGGTGGCCGTGGGATCGCGTCTAATGTAGTGCTATCGCTGGCGGTGGCAAACTGCTTGCGGTTAATCACCTTGAGCGCTGTACGCCGTTCTGAGGCTGTCGGGATGCGCTGGGAGCAGATTAACGGCGACCGCTGGACAATCCCCGAGACCAAGAACGGACGCGCCCACGTTGTGACCCTGTGTCCGCTGGCGCTGGAGATTCTCGAGCAGCAAAGGGCGTTATCCGGTGGCCCCTATGTGTTCGAGTCCACCAGCAAGGCCGGACACCCAATCACAGGGGATGCCGTGACCAAGGCGCTAGAGCGTGTTCGCACCAAGTACCTTGCCGAGCTTGTACCATTCAGCCCGCACGACTTGCGCCGCAGTGTAGCAACGGGCGCGGCGGAATATCTGGACGCTCCCGAGCGCCTAATTGAACTGATGCTAAACCACGTTCCCAAAGACAGGCTGATCCGCACCTATCAAGTGGGCGGCATGGCCGAGAAGTTGCGAGCACTGTTTTTGCGCTGGGGCGAGTTTGTGCGGGTACTTACTCAACCCGCCGAGCAAGTGCCGGATAATGTGGTTGCAATTAACTTTGGGGGTGAGAAGTAGTGGCTGAGTGTACCAAAATTGCCCGCGACCATTTTGGTGCGGCGTGCTTTCTCGCCGTGCTGGCACACCCTCACGCGCATGACAGAAGAGGGCGTGTTGTTGACTGCCTGCGAGCTGAAATGTACCGCACAGAGGGTCTGGCGCCGCGCCAATTTCAAACAAAGGGGCTCACTTATTCGTGTTTATCGAAAATCAACGACGAAACCCGCCAGCGCGTGCTTTTTGGTGCTTGTGAAAATATTCAACGCGGACTGCTTATCGTGAGGGCGCATCACCGTATGTTGTTTGGCGGCGAAACACTAAGAGCGGTAATTGGCCATCCAGATTGGGGGATTAGGGACGGTACGGCAGCAGAAGCGGCAGGTGTTCAAAACGCGCGGCGTGACGTATGGAGGAAGTATCGAGGCGTTGCCCACCTATACCAAGCCGCCGAATTGGTGGGCATTCGGATGCTGCTCGAGTCGGGAGCAGAACCATGTCTTACGCCACAGGGATTGGTTAGGATGCTACTGGCCCAAGAGTACAAACTCGATTGGCTCACTCCAACCATTGAGAGCGCCGAGAATCGCCTATTACTGGCCGCCAAAACCAAGGGGCGGCCTATCCCATTCATGACAGCGGGCGGGAATTTTCGCCTAGACCCCACAGCTCCTTGGCTGATTCGCCTATTTATAGACTCGCTAGAGACCTCGAATTTACCGAATTCCGTACCCCCTCGCCTGCCCCCTGCTGACATAAAGTGACACCCGAAGCCAAGGCAAGCCCGCCTTGGTAATCGGAGATCGTCACCATGTCATTGATTAGCACCACCGCCGCCGCCGAACGTCTGGGCGTTAGCCGCTCAACCATCGAACGACTGCGCCGCAATCCGGCAGTGAAATTCCCCCGCCCGATCTATATCGCCCCGAATTCCGTGAGATTCGATTCTGATGAACTGGATCAATACATCGACAGCCGCCGCAATGCTGGGGGGGTGAACGCATGATCCGTAATCTTGCCGCACCAGCCAGCGCCTATCCAAAGAAAAACACCCGTGCCCGCCTGCTGTTAACGATGCTACTCGATGGTCAAGAGGTGCCAGAAAAGGAGCTTTGTCGCCGTCTTGGGCATACTTACCGATCTGCTATTCAGCTATTAGAAGGTGCTCGCTACCAGTGGCGGATCATTAACGTTATCAATGACGAGGGGATTATTACAGCTCGCAAGCTAGATCCGCGCCACCTTACAGGTTGCCCAACCGATGATGGCCGCGCCCGCCTTGAGCGCCTCAACGAGTTAAGAGAGAAGAGTCACCAGCGAGCATTGAGCGAAAATCAGAGACTTGAGAGGGCGGCACTAGAGTTAAGACATGCCAATGAACGATTGGCGCAATTTGAAAAGGAAAACGCCCCAGCCGAATAAAGCCGAGGCGCTAATCACAACCTGCTGGTGGCCAACTTTGGCGAGCGGAGCCACCAGCCCATCGAGTGTAATCACCCATGAAACAACCAGCAAGCGGCCAAGCAAGCCGCTTCTTCGTGTACGCGTTTTTCATTCTGGTAACGCCTGACACAATTTACGCTAATTGGGACATGCTAATTGGGATCGATGAACAGGGGAAACCCCAGTATTGGCACGGCTTGGCGGGGATCGGGAAACCGGAAAATCGAGCGGTATTTTATAATATCTATGAGGTGAGAGGTTTGTATCTGGGAGGAAATCAAACCAAGCAGGGGCTAGAACAGGGAGCGGCCCCATTATGTTAGCTGATGGTCTGCCAAGTGCTGTTGTTGCCAAGGTAACAGGTAAAGCCAAGCGTAAACAGGGCAAGCGTTATGACCACGTCACCCACCAGCGCGTTTACCGCTATCAGGGGAAGGATTATCGGATCAACTCCACACCAGCGAGCGGCTGTTACACCAAACCACTAAGCGAGATGATCCGGCGCATCGTGGAAGCGGTGGCGCGTTATCGGCGCGTGCTGTTTGTACGTGTTGAGCTTCATATGGGAAAGGGAGAGGCCACCAGCGAGCGCCTGAGCGCATTTCTAAAGCAAGCTGGCCGTTATGTAATGAGAGAGTACGGAACGCGATTAGAATACGTTTGGTGCCGCGAGCAGGAGAAGGCAAAGCACCAGCACTACCATTTGGTACTACTCATAGACGGCGACAAGCTACGCTACCCCGCGAGATTGTATGTGGCACTAGAGGAGATATGGCAACGTAACAGCGGGAGCCTATCGAGACCACCTCGAGGCTTCCAGATGACCGACAGCCACAATATTGCCGAGGCGGTTTACCGTGTCTCATATCTAACCAAGGAACGGGGCAAAGGCTATCGACCGGATGGGGTGCGTGACTTTGGTTATTCACGCCTGATAAAAACAGGGAAAAAACAGACGGGGGAACAATGACCCGAGACGCAATCAACCGAGCTAGAAAACGGCGAGCCCGTGAGCTGGGCGAACGATACTATCAGCCCGTGATGCCGTGCCACTATGGCCACCACTCACCCCGCTATGCGAGTGACGGCCATTGTGTAGCCTGTCGTCAGTTGCGCTATTCAGCAATCATTGAGGACACATCGAAGTAACTCATTTGAAGTTACTGATGACTCGATAGGTAATGTTTTCATTGGTGGCTTTGATGACTTCGATTCTCGCGCCCTTGTATCCAATGACCTTAGATTGTGAAAGGTCATATTCAACGTCATTACTGAACGCAGAGCGAGCCTGCTTGCCACTAAATTCACGGTAGGCAATATTGATCTTGTTACCTACCATGCCGTTGTATATTAGCGTTTGCTGGAATTCATTTTCATCTATCGTTCTAACGGTTGTTTTGGTTGCTGGGGACTTGTCGTCTCCACACACAACTTCATGGGAAAGCATGAATATACACAGGTCATTAGCCGCCTTTGAGACTTGAAGTCCGATGGCTGGTGATATCATTGATAGTCCGTTATACCTTTCGATTTTCCCGCCTTTTGGCCCTTCCATAGGGGTGTAATAATCATAGTTTGAGTTTTCACCCGTTTTAACGAACTTGCCCGCAGTAATTCCATAGCTCCACCCGCTGAGCTTGAACATCGACTTAAACTCTATCGCTTCTCGCTCGCTGTATGTGCCTTGACTGAGCAGGTGATCACCTACATAGGCGGTTTGTGTTTGATTCAAAGCTGGTTCGCTGACGTCTTGAGTTGGCGGAGTGTATGGGCCAATCTGCGCGATGGAAGCGCAGCCAGCTAAAAACGTGGAGGTGATAAGTAATGCGGCAATGGGCTTTAACACTGAGCGATTCCTTCAATCGTGATCACGAGCACCCAGTGTAAAGATTTTTTTGTCAGGTTTGGATAAACCAGTCTCTTTTTGAGACCTGTATCAATTGGTTTGAGGTAGAGGTCTGCCCCGCTTGGCTTAGTCCATTTCTAGACACCTAAAAGAGATAGCCGTCTAGCAGTCCATTTTGAGAGCCCATAAAAAGGCTCATTAATGGGTAGCAAAAAGTAAAGGAGGGGTACGCGGAGGGGTATGGAGTAAAAAATCACAAATGGCCAACCTCACAAAGAGGCTAACTATTTGTTTTATATGGTGCCGGTAAGGGGAATCGAACTCCTGACCTTCGCATTACGAATGCGCTGCTCTACCAACTGAGCTATACCGGCTTGTTGCTCTCCACATTCATAAAAAATGACCGGCAAGTCAATTGAGCCAGCTCGATTTTATGAGTTGGCTCATGGTGTTAGAGCCCGATTTACAGATCGACAAACTCGGGGATATGGGCCCGGCCGCGGCTTTCGAGAAATTCGAGCAGGGCGCGGGGGGAGCGCACCAGGATCCGCTCTTGCGGGAAGCCCGCTTCGGTCACCAGACGGTGGCAATGGTCAAAATCGCCAAGAGTAAATGCCACGTGGGAATCGGAGCCGAAAGTGAGATAGGCCCCCAGATCTCGCGCGGCTTCGACTATGGCACGGCAGTTGCCTTCGCTCCCCGGACGGGAATCAATGAAGGAGGAGTTGTTGATCTCCAGCGCTACCCGATAGTCAGCTGCCGCCTTGACCACCGCCTGAATGTCGATGGGAAATGCGGGGTTGCCCGGGTGGCTGATCATGTCGACCCGGCCGCTCTTGATGGCGTTGATCATCGCCTGGGTGTGGGTAGCCTGATCGCAGGGAGGGAATACCTGCTCATGAAAACCCGCCATGATCATGTCGAGGCGCGACTCGTAACGCTCGGGAAAATCGATCTCCCCCTCCAAGTTTTTGATATTGGCCTCGATACCCCGCAGGATCCCTACCCCATCCACCACTCTTGGCAATATCGGCAAGTTGGCGAAATGCCAGACATGAGGGGCATCGGCCATCTCGGGCCCGTGATCCGTGGTGGCAAACAGCTTGATCCCCTTGGCCCTGGCTATCGGCAGATAGTCGTGGATGGTGCTGTAGGCATGGGTGCTGGCAATGGTGTGAGTGTGGGTATCGACCGGGTACTTCATCTTCTCTCCCCTCATATTTTGAAAGGGCAGCATAGCAAAGAGCGGCAGCTTGGGCCACGCCAGTGCTTGCCACACTTTGTCACAAAATACCGCGAAGCTGACATAGTCTGAGGGGCTCTGGCTGGCATACTGCCCCCGTCGATACATGCCTGAACTCGCATCGACAGTTTGCCGTCAGGATGACGCGAACTCACTTTCCCCACCGTCGCGCCCTGCGGCGGTTTTTTTTGCCTGCCAACCGCAAACCGGTAACAGACGCGCAAAAAAAGGCCCAACTAGCATGGTGCAGGTTGGGCGAGACTTAATGTTTAATTGCAGTGGCATAGATATAGAGTCCTGCTTTTTGACTAAGTTCCGCCCACTTTGCTTTTTTCAGCGAAAAACATTCCGCTAACACTCATTCACATTCTCTTGACACTTCACGTTATGAAACGTACTTTTTAAACATTCGTTTAAGTGAGGTGTCCAGTGAGTAAAATCGATACCAAAAACCGTATTCTCGACGCCGCTGAAGTGCTGTTTGCCGAGCGGGGATTCGCCGATACCTCTTTGCGTCTGATCACCAGCGAGGCCGACGTTAATCTGGCGTCGGTGAACTATCACTTCGGCTCCAAGAAGGAGCTGATCCAGGCGGTGCTCGACCGCTATCTGAGCCTGTTTATGCCCGATCTTGATGCTCGCCTGCGGGTACTGATGGAGCAGGAGCAGCTGACCCTGCTGCAACTGTTTGAAAGTTTTGTCGAACCGCTGATGAAGCTCTCGGCGGTACGGGCCAACGGCCCGGCCATCTTCATGCAGCTGCTGGGGCGCGGCTATATCGACAGCCAGGGCCACCTGCGCCGCTTTATCACCGCCCACTACGGCCCCATTTTGCAGCGGATCACCCAGGCTATCTCCAAGGCCAACCCGGCCCTGTCGCCGGCGGACCTCTTCTGGCGCCTGCACTTCACCCTGGGCACCGTCGTCTTCACCATGGCCTCTGCCGATGCGCTGCGCGACATCGCCCTGGCCGATTTTGGCCAGCAGCTCGATGTGGAAGGGCTGGTGCGCAACGTTATTCCTTATCTGGCGTCCGGAGTCGGGGCGCCCGTGGAGTCGACCAGGCTCTCCCTGGCCGTGTAACAACCAACAATAAATCAACGGAAACAGTGAAATAGAAGGAACTTCGGTATGATCACATTGCTTGTCCTGCTGGTGCTGGCGATAGCCGTTGTGCTCGGCGTACCCTCCATCCGTAAAAAGGTGGTAACCCGTCCGGTGTTCGGCATCTTCAAAAAGATATTGCCGCCCTTGTCAGCCACCGAGCGGGAGGCCATGGAAGCCGGCTCCGTCTGGTGGGATGGCGAGTTGTTTCGCGGCAACCCCGACTGGAAAAAACTGCACGGCTACGGCAAGGCCGAGCTGACCGCAGAGGAGCAGGCCTTTATCGACAATCAGGTCGAAACCCTGCTCGCCATGGTTGATGACTTCAAGATCGTCAACGAAACCAAAGACCTGCCAGAGCCGGTGTGGGACTATCTGAAGAAGGAAGGCTTCTTCTCCCTGATCATCCCGAAATCCTATGGCGGCCGCGAGTTCTCGGCGATTGCCAACTCCACCATCGTCACCCGTATCGCGACCAAAAGCCTGAGCGTGGCTGTCACCGTCATGGTGCCGAACTCTCTCGGCCCGGGTGAGCTGCTGATGCACTACGGCACCCAGGCCCAGAAAGATTTCTGGCTGCCGGGGCTGGCCAATGGCAAAGAGGTGCCCTGCTTCGCCCTGACCGGGCCGGAAGCGGGCTCCGATGCAGGCGCCATTCCTGACAAGGGGATCGTCTGCAAAGGGATGCACAAGGGTGAAGAGGTACTGGGTATTCGCCTCAACTGGAACAAGCGCTACATCACCCTGGCGCCCCGCGCCACCGTGCTGGGCTTGGCGTTCAAACTCTATGATCCGGAAAAACTGCTGGGTGACAAGGAGGAGCTCGGCATCACCTGCGCGCTTATCCCCACCAGCCACCCCGGCGTGCGGGTGGGCGATCGCCACTACCCCATGGGGCTGGCGTTCCTGAACGGCCCGACCTTCGGCAAGGATGTGTTCATTCCGCTCGACTGGATCATCGGCGGCCCGGATTACGCAGGTCGCGGCTGGCGCATGCTGGTGGAGTGCCTCTCCGCTGGTCGCGGCATCTCGCTGCCTGCGCTGGGCACCGCTTGCGGTCACATGGCGAGCCGCACCGTGGGCGCCTACTCCTATGTGCGCAAGCAGTTCGGCATGTCCATCGGCAAGTTTGAAGGTGTTCAAGAGGCGCTGGCTCGCATCGGCGGCCTCACCTATCAGCTGGAAGGGGCCCGTCGCATGACCGCAGGTTCGCTGGATTTGGGTCAGGCACCGGCCATCGTCACCGCGATTTCCAAGTACCACATGACCGAAATGGCGCGTCAGATCATGGATGACTCCATGGACATCCACGCCGGTCGTGCAATCCAGCTGGGCCCGAAAAACTACACCGGCTACGCCTACATGGGTATTCCGGTCGCCATCACGGTGGAAGGGGCCAACATCCTGACCCGCAACCTGATGATCTTCGGGCAAGGGGCTACCCGCTGCCACCCGTATGTCTTTGCCGAGCTGGAAGCGGCGGCCGATACCGACGTGGAACGCGGTCTCGAGAAGTTTGACGCCCTGCTGATGAAGCACATCGCCTTCGGCGCCGGCAACTTCTTCGGTTCCCTGTTCCAGGGGCTGACTCTGGGTCAGTTCAACAGCGCGCCGGTAGCCGGTGAAACCGCCCGCTACTACAAACAGCTCTCCCGAATGAGTAAAGGGCTGGCCCTGTGCGCCGACGTCTCCATGCTGATGCTGGGTGGCGATCTCAAGCGCAAGGAGATGATCTCCGCCCGTCTGGGTGACGTGCTGAGCCACCTCTATCTGGCCTCCGCTACCCTCAAGCATTACGAGGATCAGGGCCGTATGGTCTCCGACCTGCCGTTCGTGCAGTACGCGGTGGAGCGCAACCTCTACCTGATTGGCAAGGCGTTCGAGGGCTTCTTCCAGAACTTCCCGAACAAGGTAGTGGGTGCCGTACTCAAGCGCGTGGTGTTCCCGTTCGGCGTGGGTTACAAAATGCCGGCCGACGATCGCTGCCACGCCATCTGTCTGGCCATGATGAAGCCGGGCGAGTTCCGCGACCGTTTGACCGCTCTCTGCTATGTGGGCAAAGACGAGGCGGATCCGGTCGGTATGATGGAGCGTGCCTTCCAGGCCATGGTCGCCGTGCAGCCCTACGAGAAGAAGCTGGTGCAGGCCCAGAAAGAGGGCAAACTGCCCCGCAAACTGGCCTTGCCGGAGCTGGTTGCCGCCGCGCTGGCCGGTTCCATCCTGAGCAAGGACGAAGCGGACAAACTGCTGGCCGCCGATGCCCTGCGCTACGAAGCGATTCAGGTAGACAACTTCGCCCCGGGCGAGCTGGAAGGCTTCTCCCAGCAAGCAAACAAGCAGCCAAACAAGGTCGAGCACGCCGCCTGACCCCTTGGCAAACCTGTACAAAACCGGCCCTCGTGGCCGGTTTTTTGTTTGTTAACCATGCATTTACAAGCCGGGAGAATTCCAGTTAAATGCTTGAGTCCCTTTGCAGGGGCTTTGGAAGCAAGGCCAGCGGAATGGCCGATAACAACAACTCAGGAAGAGTGAATGAACCTCGCCAAAACGGCGATCGAACGCCCCATCTGGGTGGCGGTCTCGATCGTGCTGATTTTCCTGCTGGGCCTGCTCAGCATCCGGGGACTGCCGATCCAGCTGTTCCCCGACATCGACCGTCCACACCTCAACATCTCGGTGAGCTGGCGTTCAGCCTCGCCCCAAGAGATGGAGTCGGAGATCACCGACCCCATCGAGCAGGAGATGCAGGGGGTGCAAGGGCTCAAGAGCCTTGTCAGCAACAGCTATCCCGGCTTTACCGAAATCGACATGGAGTTTGCCCTCGGCACCGACATGCAGCGGGCCCAACTCGACGTGATTTCGCGACTGAACCGGGTCTCGGGATTGCCGGACAAGATTGGCGGTCCCTACGTCAACAACTACAGCAGCAACGATACCCTCACCTTCTTCTTCATCCAGCAGCTGCCCGGCGCCAAAGGGGTGATCGATGATCATCAGGCGTTGATCGAGGCGCGGGTCAAACCCGAGCTGGAGCGCATCGAAGGGGTCTCGACGGTCGCAGTCGAGGGGATCAACGAGCGCCAGATCCAGATCCGTTTCGACCCCTATCGCGCCGCCGAGCTGGGGGTGGAGATCCCGGTGCTGGCCAGCCGGGCCACCACCGGCTGGGACGTGTCGGCCGGTACCCTCGACATCGGGCGCTGGGAGTACAAGCTGCGCTTCGCCGGTCGCTATGATGTCGAGACGCTGGGGGACAAGGTGGTGGACTGGCGCGATGGCCTGCCCATCTATCTGCGGGATGTGGCGGAAGTAAGGGTGGCCCGGGAAGAGAACCCGGTGCTGCGGATCCAGAACGGCAATACCGCCATCGCCGCCCAGATTTTCAAGGAGAGCGGCGCCAATGCCCTGGCATCCCTTGAGGCGATCAAGGCTCGGGTGAACGAGCTCAACCGCGAGGTGCTGGAGCCGGTCGGGCTGCACATGGAGCAGTCGTTCGATGCCTCCCTCTACATCAATCGCGCCGTCAGCATGGTCACCGCCAACCTGGGGCTCGGGGTGCTGCTCTCCTGTGCCATTCTCTGGCTCTTCCTGCGCCGGCTCAAGGCGACCCTGATGATTGCCCTCGCCATCCCCATCAGCATCATGCTCACCTTCTGTCTGCTCAAGGTGATGGATCGCACCCTCAATATCATCTCGCTGGCGGGCATCGCCTTTGCCGTCGGCATGGTGCTCGACGCCGCCATCGTGGTGCTGGAGAGCATCTACCGGCGCCACGAGCGGGGGGATTTGAGCAAGGCGGAGGCAGCGCTTGAAGGCACCCGTCAGGTGTGGACGGCGCTGGTCGCCTCCACCCTCACCACGGTCGCCATCTTCCTGCCGGTGCTGCTGCTCAACGATGTGGAGGGTCAGCTGTTTGCCGATCTGGCGCTCACCATCGCCTGCGCCGTGACAGTCTCCATGCTGGTCGCCGTCACCGTACTGCCTGCGGTGGCGGCGCGCTGGATGGGACATGAAACGCTGACCGATCCCTATGAGTCGCTGTGGCAGCGCACCACTCGTCATGTGATCCGCTGGACCTCGACCTCACGCCAGCGCTGGACGGTCATCACCCTGATGATGAGCCTGCCGGCACTGGCCACCTGGGCGCTGCTGCCCAAGATGGACTATCTGCCGGACGTGAAACGGGACGCGGTGGATGTCTGGATGAACTTCACCCCCGGGGTCAATCTCAAGGCCCAGCGCGAAGAGGTGATCGATACCCTGATCACCCGCCTCGCCCCCTACATGAAGGGGGAGAAAGAGCCTGCCCTCAAGAACTACTACATCTTGCGCTACCCGGGGGGCGCCCAGATTGGCGTGCGCCCCAAGGACGAGACCCGCATCAAGGAGCTGGAGAGCCTGTTGATGAAACAGCTGCTGGTGGGTATTCCCGACACCCGGGTGTTCGGCGGTCAGGGGTCGCTGTTTGGCGGCTTTGACAGCGAGAACGGCGTCTCCCTGCTGCTGCAGGGAGGCAACCTGCCCGAGCTCTATCAGGCGGCCCGTGCCAGCATGGGGATCCTCAGCAAGGACCTGCCGGGAGCACAGATCCGGCCCGAACCGAGTCTCGACTTCACCGCCCCCGAGCTCAAACTGGTGCCGCAAGATCGGCGCCTCGCCGAAGTGGGTTGGGATCGCACGCCCCTGCCCACCATCATCCAGACCTTTGGCGACGGCTTGCGGGTTGGCGAGTATTTCGACGGCGAGGATCGGCTCGACATCATGCTGATGGGGCAGAGCTCCGCCAATTCGGACGAACTGAAGGCAGTGCCGCTGGCCACCCCCTCCGGGCGTATCGTTCCCCTTGGCGAGCTGCTGCGGGTGGAGCATGACATGGGCCCGGCCAGCATCTTCCGGGCCGATGGGCGGCGCAGCATCAGCCTGCAGATAGCGCCCCCGGCGGGTATGACCATGGAGCAGGTGATCGACACCCTGAAAAACCGCAGTTTTGCCGCCATCCGTCCCCTGCTGCCCGCCGGTGGCGAGCTGCGCATTGCCGGCAATGCCGACAGCCTGCAACAGGCGCTCGACAATCTGGGGACCATCTTCCTGTTTGCCGTGGTGATCCTGCTGGTGCTGCTGTGGGGAGTGTTTGCCTCCCTCAAGGATGCCCTGCTGGTGCTGCTCACCCTGCCCCTTGCCTCAGTTGGCGGCGTGCTGGCACTGCAACTGAGCGGGCTGCTGGTGCCGCTGCCGATGGATCTGCTCACCATCATCGGCTTTGTCATCCTGCTGGGACTGGTGGTCAACAACGCCATCCTGCTGGTGCATCAGACCCGCACCGCCGAGCGGGACGGCATGAGCCGCCAGCTGGCGGTGGCCGATGCCCTGCAAAGCCGGATGCGTCCCATCGCCATGACCAGTCTCACCAGCATCTTCGGCATGCTGCCGCTGATGCTGAGCCCGAGCGAGGGGAGCGAAATTTACCGCGGGCTCGCCACCGTCATTGTCGGCGGCATGAGCTGCAGCACCCTGTTTACCCTGATCCTGTTGCCTGCCTTCCTGCGTCTCGGGGAGCAGGTGGCGATCCCACAACCCCTGCGCCAGCGGGCCTGAGCAAGGATCTCATCGATGACACACATGATTACCCGAATGTTGGCTGGCGCGGTGCTGATTGCAGGCAGTGCGCTACCGGTATTGGCCGATCAGGGCAAGATGGTGACCCTGGCGGATGTGACCCAAGGGGATGCGGCCGCCAATATCTGGGTCAGCGGCACGGTGGCGAGTCGCCAGCAGGCGGCGCTCAGCGCCGAAGTGAGCGGCCGGGTTGAGTGGATCGCCGAATTTGGCAGCCGGGTCAAAAAAGGGGACGAGCTGCTGCGCCTCGACAGCGCGGCACTGCGCCTCTCGCTGGAGCAGGCTCGCGCCGAGCAGGCGAAATGGCAGAGCAACCTGCGCTTCGCCCGCGCCGAATCCCAGCGGATCACCCGACTGCACCAGCAAAAGAGCGCCTCCCAGAGCCAGTACGACAAGGCCAGTTATGATGTGGAGCAGGCCGCGCTGGCCGAGCGACTGGCCGCCATACAGGTGAACCAGATTGAAGAACAGCTGCGCCGCAGCCACATCTATGCCCCGTTCGACGGGGTGGTGAACAACCACTTCATCCAGCCCGGCGAGCATGTGGACGCGGGCGAGCAGGCGCTGGAGCTGGTCAACCCGGATCAGCCGGATATCCGCCTGCAGGCCCCCATTCTCTGGGCCCAGCAGCTGGCACCGCAAACCCGGCTGCGGGTGGAGGGGGAGCAGCTGAGCGGTCACGGCGTCTATTACCAGCGAGCCGCCAGCGCCGATCCCAAGTCGCGCCTCATCGAGCTGCGCCTCAAACCGGAAGCGGGCACCTTCATCATCGGCTCGCCGGTACGGGTTGCACTGCCACTGGGGGATCAGCAGAGCATGCTGCTGCCCCGGGATGCTCTGGTGCTCGGCACCGATGGCAGCGTGGTCTATCAGGTGGCGCGAAGCGGCAAGGCGCTCAAAGTGAATCGGGTGCCGGTCACCGTGCTGTTTGGCGACAGCCAGCAAGTGGCAGTGAGCGGCGCCCTCAAGCAGGGGGATCGGGTGGTGGTGCGCGGTGCCGGCAGCCTGCAGGATGGCGACACCATAGCGCTGTTCAAGGGCTAACCACGCCCGACGCAGGCTGGCCAATCTTTGCCCGCTTGACCCGGGACATACAGCCAAACGGTCCACAGTTTGCTATCTTGGCGGCCATCACTCGCGTTTAGAGCAATCAACACCCATGAGCATTATTTTGGGCATCGATCCGGGTTCGCGGATCACCGGATACGGGGTTATCCGGGTCGTGGGCGGCAAGGCCGAATACTTGGGCTCTGGCTGCATCCGCACCGATTGCGGCGAGCTGCCGGAGCGCCTCAAGCAGGTCTATGACGGGGTATGCGAGATCATTACCCAGTTCAAGCCCACCGAGTTTGCCATCGAGCGGGTCTTTATGGCCCGCAACGCCGACTCGGCCCTGAAACTGGGGCAGGCCCGGGGCAGCGCCATCGTCGCCGCGGTCAACGCCTATCTGCCGGTGAGCGAGTACTCCGCCACCCAGATCAAGCAGGCGGTGGTCGGTACCGGCGGCGCCGCCAAAGAGCAGGTGCAGCATATGGTGACCCATCTGCTGAAACTCTCCGCTACCCCGCAGGCAGATGCGGCAGATGCCCTTGGCGTCGCGCTCTGCCACCTGCACACCCGCCAGAGCCTGATCAAGATGGCCGGCCGTGCCAGCAGCTCGGTACGTGGCCGCTATCGCTGAGCCCTTGTGTCGTCCACAACTCATCTCGGTATCGCTAAATAAAAAAACCGCCCCGGATCTCCGGGGCGGTTTTGTTTTACGCAGGTAACAACCGGCGGGACTTGTCAGATGAATGTTCTCTTACGTAGCCGGCCATATATTCAGCCGCCTTATTCAACCGCGGCATTCGCCCCGGCGAGTCGGGCCTGCTGTTCACCACGCTTTTCCAGCGCCGAACTCATGGCGAGGGAGAGAGCCTCCAGCTGGCCATCGAGGCTGGCATCGATGATCCCCACCTCGGTCTCGAGAATGCAGCCCCCCTGATCGAGGCGGGCATCGGCGGAGATCTCGAGATAGCCAATTTCGGGGAAATCCTTGTGCACCCGGGCGATCTGGTCACGCACCGCCTGCACCTGCTCGGGATGAACCCGTATCGTCACCTGCTTCTGGTTGCTCACCAGCGAGAGCGCCTCGCGCACCACCTTGAGGGTGAGCGCCACCTGATCGTAATCGTGCAGGATCTTGCGCACCGCCTGCAGCACCACCTCGCTCATCTGCTGCTCCACGGTGCGATAGTACCCCTGGCACTGCAACTGGGTCTGGTGGATCAGCACCGCCTGTTCGCGCCGGGCCTCGTCAATCCCGGCTTGCCAGCCAAGGCTTTTCTGCTCTTCATAGACGGCGCGGGCCTCGGCCACAATATCAGCCGCCTGGGCCCGGGCGGCCTCTACCAGCTCCTGTGCACTCAGGTAGGAGAGGTAATCCTGGCTACGCAAAATACGCTGGCTTGGCGCCAGTTGCAGATGGTCACTCTTTATTTCAACAAATGGCAGCATTGGGGAGTTACCTGTTTGGCAATCTTGAGACAAAGCGCCCGGGCCAGTGGCAGCTGATCGGCCGCCAGAGGCCATGATGGCCCGGGTGGCGCCGGGGGAAGTCGCAGCGCGAGGCGGCGAGCCCAGTCGAGGTAGCCCTCCCCAGCAGCCGCCAGCCAGAACTGCAAGCCCGCCTCTTCCAGCACCCCCTCATCGAGCTGAGCGGGCAGAGGCTGCTGCCAGCCAGCGGGCCAAGGTCCAATCAACAAGTCGAGCTGGGAGAGTACGGCTCTGTGCCCCTCCTCCCCCAGCAGGGCGATGATCTGGCGCAGCGTCGGTGCCAGCAGGCAGCGACGGATCGCCTCTCCGTGCAGCACGGCCCCCAGACGGCGCAACAACAACACCAGCTCGCTTTGGGGAAAGAGCGCCAATCCCCCCAGAGGCGCGGGCATCTCGTAGCCAATCCCCAGCGCCAGCACCTCGAGCAGGGCGCCGTTACTGGCTGGCAGCGTCCGCCACTCGGGCAAGAGTTTGGGCACCTGAGCCCAGGATGAGGGCAGGTGCGCCTCATGGAGGTAACTGGCCGGGCAAAAGCGCAGCTGATAGGGGGTCAAACCGACCGTCATCCGCGACTCCGGCTCCGGTGCCACATGTATTGCGCCAGGTTGCTGGTCACCACCAACGCCAGCAACAGGGCAATCAAGCCGCCCAGCCGCCACTTTGAGCCTTCGCTCACTTCAATGGAGAAGAGCGAGGTATTGCGCGGCATCAACGGGCTCTGGCGCACATCGGCCGAGGGCACCAGCACCACGCTGATCCGGTCGTAGGCGAGCCCTTCGATACTGTTGTTGACCAACTGCTTGATCTGCGGGATGTAAGTATCGAGCTGGATATCCGCCGCATGCTTGATAAAGACCGAGGCCGAGGCGGGCGAGGGTTTCTTGCTGATCCCCTCATTGCCCTCCGGCAGCACCACATGAACGCGAGCCACCAGCACGCCGTCGATTTCCGACAGGGTATTGGAGATCTCCTGCGCCTTGGCATAAGTGAGACGAGCCCGCTCCTCGGTCGGCGAGGAGATGAGGCCATCCTTGGGGAACACATCCTGCAAGGTGGAGAAGCTCTCTTTTGGATAGCCCTTGCGTTTGAGGGTCTCGATGGCCTGCGCCACGTCGGACTCCTCCACCAGCAGCTTGATGCGGCCATCCTTGTCCGGCTGCTTGTCCGAGGCGATCCCCTCGGTTTGCAGCAACGCCAGCATCTCGTTGCCCTCTTTCTGAGTGACCCCGGTATAGAGCTCCACTTTGCAGCCACTGAGCAGCAACGAGGCGCCAAGCACCCCCATCAGCATCGATCTCTTCACACTACCTCACTGGGTCTTCAACAGGGTTTCTACGTTCTGGCTCATCTTGCCCACTGTCTTGGCAATCAGCTCCTCCTGCATGGTGATCCGCATCAGCGACCACTGCATCTGCATCAGGCTGTTGGGATCATCCCCCGGGGTGGCCAGCTCGGCTTGCAGGTTCTGTTTGGCCTCGACAAACTGCTGTTTCAACTCCCCCAGCTCCCCCAGCAGGGAGCTCCCCATCCCCTGGGATGTGCTCCCCATCGCCTGTTCAAAACTGGCGACATGGGGCGAGGAGAGATCCACCGCTTTCAACTCATCCAGGCTGGTGACCACCGCCTGGGCAGACTGTGTAATTTCCATCACGCCTCCAGATCAAGTTTGTGCGAATTGCGCATCAGATTGTCCACCATGCCGTTGAGCGGGATCAGGGTCATCAGCTCGCGCCGGGCCAGTGCATCGAGAAATTGATGCCCCGCGGGCACAGCGCCCTGCCCGTCCCTGAGCTCGTTCAACAAGTTCAGCAACACCTTCTCCCGCCGCGATGCCAAGGGATCAAACTCCCGCATGGTGGCTCGCAACTCCGGCAGATCAATGGCATCCACCACAGGCGACTGACGCTCGCCAAAACGCGCGATCAACTTGTCGATAACAGGGGCAAACAATTGCTTGCCAATCTCCGGCGCCGGTTTGTCGCCCTGTTGGTAGATCTGCCAGAGCAGTTCACGCTTGGCGGCTGGTGTTACACCGGCCAGCAAACCCTCAAGGGGGGCCCCCTGTTGCCAGCGTTCGAACAGATCCGGCTCGGGGGCTTTGGCCAGCAGTCGTTCAAACTGACGTTGGGCCATGGATTCGGGCGGGGGGGGCTGACGCTGCGGCTGCTCTCCCCCCGGCTGATCGCTGCCTTCAATTTTCATGAGGTCATCTGCTCGCGCAGGCCTGCGGCAAACTGTTGCAAGGCTGGCTGACCGCTCTGTTCCAGTCGGAGCAATCGTACAACCAGCGCCTCCTGCTGACCGAGCCGCCACTCGCACAGGGCCAGCCAGGGTTCGATATCCGGTGTACAGTGCTCGCCACCAAGCTGCAAAGCGGCCTGGTAATCCCCCCGGTTCATCAGGGATGAGAGGCGAATGAGCGTTACACACTCGGTCATCTCCGGCGCACCAGCCAGCCAGTCGGCAATAGTAGCCGCCTCCTGATGGCAATGGTGGCCGGTGCCAGCCAGCGCAAGTTCGGCCAGTTGTCGCTTGAGTTCAGGGTTCATCATCAAATCTTCTGCAAAATACCCTGCATCAGGTCTTTCATGGCCCGAGTCACGGTGGAGTTGATGTTGTAGATCACCGACCATTTGTTGATCTTGTGCTGCAACTCGGCCAGCAACGCCGGGTTGTCAGGGTTTTTTTCCATCGCCGCAATGGCCTTGTTGACCTCGGTATTGGCATCATTGGCCTGCCCGGAGAGGTTCGATGCCACCTGATCGAGGGTATTAGTAGTACCGTCCGCATACTTAAAGTAATCAGCCATGGTTGTGCTCCTTTAACTTGCCAATAATCGTGAGCCCCGCCTCGATGGCGTCGGCCTGTTGTTGCCACTCCCGATACTGTTGCGGGGTTCCCCCGCGCAGCAGTTGCCGTTTCACGTCTCCCTGCGCCTGAACAAGCTGCTCATGCAGCTCACGGGCAAAGGCGGGATCAGCGCCGGACAGTCGCGCTTCCAAACTGGTCATCATGCCGCTCGGCTCCTTTTAATTTGACGATGTATTGCTGCTTGCCCTTGCTCACCACCACCGCATCGGGGCGAATGGCCTGCACCCGCACCCCGCTGGAGGTTGCGCCCCCAACCGGATAGCGCTGGTTGTCTGCCAGCACCACATAAGGCACCCGGCCAAACGAGACGCTGCGCACGTCGAACTCCAGCTCATCCTGACGCGGCGTTCTGGTCTGATTGATCAGCTCCAGCGTCGGGTGCGTACCAAACTCCCGGCGAAACTGCTGATTGACCTGCTGAAACTGGCCAAGTTGGCGCTCATCCAGCTGGCCGGAGAGTTCGAGTCGCCCACCCGCCTCACGCACCCGCAATGCACCAGCCAGCCCCTGTTCCTGTAGCAATGCATCGAGACGCTTGCGATAGGCCCCGGCAATCTGTACCTGATTCTCAACCCCCAGCAGGCCGGGTACCTCCTGCTTGAGCAGAGATTCAATAGTGCTCCATTTGCTATCCTGCCCCTGAATTTCACCGCTGAGCTTGAGCCAGCCGGGCTCCTTGCCATTGCGGATCTGCAGCTGTTCATAACCCAGCTTCTGCAAGATAAAGCCGGCACCCTGCCGCAGATCTTCCATGGTGCGCAGCTCCAGCCGGTAGTTGAAACCCTTGCTGTCGAGGTACTGCTGCAAGGCAAGACGCGCGCTGTTCTCATCGACATAACCCGAGAGTTGCCACAGCTCGGGATCACTACTGTTCAGCACCACCTGACGGTAGTTTGGTGCAGCCAGAAAGCGCTTCAATGCCTGCTCACTGCGGGCGGATTCGTTCTCGTCGGCGCCATGCAACCAGCCCGTGCCGAGCAGCAAGACCAAGGCGACCACCAGACTCAGGCAGAGGGCCCCCATCCAGACATCGGCGCCCGCTGCCCGCCGCCGCGGCGCACGAGAAGGAGCAACCACCGCCGCCTGTGCCTCCAGCTGTTCGGGTAGCGAACGACTGTTGTCACAGAAGCTCCAGAGCAGCGGGCCTGCCTCCAGGCGCGTTCCCGCCCTGAGCGTCTCTCCCGCAGTCAGGGCGACACCGTCCTGAGTCGGGGTAATACCGTCCGCCCAGGCTTGCAGAGTGATCCCTTCCCCGTTCACCAGCAGTACCAGATGCTCGGGGGCCATCCCCTCATCCACCAGCACCAGATCAGCCTTGAGGGGATCGGAACCGATGACCAGACGCCCCTCCGGCAGAGGAACTTCTACCCCGCGGTTGAGCCCGCGATATACGCGGCACTTCCAGCTCATCGGGTCGCGCCCTCATTGCCCGCCTGCACACACCAGCTGGCGGCCGGTGTACATTTTTGATCCTTGTTCATTTCGACCAGACGCCACCCCAGCTCATTGCCCATCCGGCACTGGGTGAGGGACGAGCTCTTGCCCCCCTGACGCAGCAGTTGCTGCACATCACGGGCTGCAGCCAGCGGCTGGCATTGCGCGCCCCCCAGCACCTTGCCAAGGGAGAGACTCTGATTGGAGATCTCATCAGCCCCGAGCACCCCGGCTCGCAGATCCTGACCATTGCCGAGGGCCAGATAGTGGGCAATACCGTCATCAATCAGACGAGGCTCGATGATAAAGAGCCGCACCGAACGACGAGTCTGGGTGTCCTTGCTACGGAACAACGCCCCCAGATAGGGGATGTCACCAAGGAAGGGCACCTTGCTCAGGTTCTCGCTCATCTCGTCGCGGTAGATACCGCCAATCAGCAGGCTCTGGCCGTGGCCGACCCGGGCGATGGTATCGACCACGGTGCGACTGATGGTGGGGATGCCATCGGCCCCCGCACTGTTGGGTTTCTGGTTGCCATCCTCGATGTGGAGGCTCAGGCTGATCTCGGGTCTGTCACCCATCTGGATCACCCGGGGCGTCATTCGCAGCATGGTGCCGTAAGTGATCCCCTGCAGCTCGGCCACCCGCTCGCCGCTGATCTTCACGTAATAGGTTTCGCTGTGGTCGATCACCGCCTGGGTGTTCTCCTGGGTCAGCAGGGTCGGGCGGGAGACCACTTGGGCATTGCCTTCGTTTTCCAGCAAATTGACCCGGGCCAGCAGATAGTCGAGCCCTTTGGAATCCACCAGACTGCCGAGCGCGGCGCCCCCTTCAATTCCTTTGCGATCGCCGGTGGTCTTGATAATCACCTGCTGGTTGGAACCGGTGCGGATCCCCACTCGCCAATCCACCCCCAACTGGGAGAGATCCTCGGCATTGATATCGATAATGGAGAGCGCCACCTCAATGCGGGCCGCCGGTTTGTCGAGCGCGGCGATCAACTTGCCGTACATCGCCATCCGCTCCGGAGCATCGCGCACGATCACCGCATTGAGGGAAGGATCGGCTTGCACGATGGCCTGACCGGAGGTGGCCGTTGCTGCCTTGCTACCCTCGCCGTTGACCATCTGCACGCCAGCATCGCTCAGCAGCTTGGCCAGAATGGTCGCCACACCGGGCGCCGCCACATCGGTATCGCGGTACTGGATGGAGCGATCGGTAGCCGAGGCGTACTTGAGGGGGAAGATCTCGATGGCCAGCGGCCCGGTCTTCTCGCTGCGCAGCTGGGACTGTTGCTCCAGTGCCAGCGCAGTCTGCTCGATCAGTTCAAGGTAACGGGGCGGGCCGGAGACATAGACCAGCCGGTTATCCGCATCGGGGCGCCAGCCAAAGCGGGGTTCCCAGATCCCGGCTCGTTGCAGCGCCTGTTTGAGTTCTGCTGCGCCAGTCTGCTCAAGATTGATGAGACGGGACTGCACTTCGCTGTTCTTGAAGACGTAGAGCACATTACCGTCGTAGTACCAGACCAGGTTGTAGAGGGAGGAGAGCTGCTGCAAAAAGGCGAGCGGCTCGTCATGCTCAAACTGACCGTTGACCTGATCGTTGACCTTGTCGCTGACCACCACGGAGACCTCGTAGTTGGCACCGAAGTTGACCAGCACGTCGCGCAGACTCTCCCCTTCTGCCACATAGCTGTAAGGCATGGGCAGCCAGTCCAGCTCCTGTGCCATGGCGGGACGCTGCCACGCCATCACGGCGAGGCAGATCCACAACAGGGGACGCAGCAAGGGTTGCACACTCAAGGGTGCCATATCATCTGTCTCCATTGGGGGGCCAAGGCGGCCTCGGTCAATTGGGGTTCCAAGCGCTCCAGCAGGGCGATGTGCTGGCTCAGGCGCTCCGCCAGCAGCGCCTCATCGAGCCACTCCAGCGCGAGCCGCGCCTCCAGCTGCAAATTGCCAAGATCGTCCAGCACCAGGGCATGGGGGGCATGACGCCCCCAGGCCACCACCTGTTGCAACAGACGCTTTAGCAGCGCCGGATCATGGGCCTCAGCATCATTCCTCTGGCTGCTTGCAAGCGGGGTACTCAGCAGCAACTCACCGTTTCTGGGGGTCAGAAAAAGGGGATAACCATCGATCCGCAGATGGTACTTTCCCTGTGCGTCGGCAATAAAAGGCCCTTGGCCAAGGTTTGCGGCCAATCGATTCAGTAGCGTTTGCATAGTTCCTCGGGCTATCTAGGGCGCAGGAGGCTGCCAGTAGAAGTGATCCTGACCCAGGGCAATGCCCCGGCCGGCCAGCCACTCATGCAGGGTTAGGGCTGCCTCGTCCTGATGGGGCAGAGCCTGCAGGGCATGCCAGAATGTGCCGAGCTCAAGCGGTACCGGCATCAGGTGAACCGGGTCCCCCTCCTTGCTCGTTTGCGCATACCAGGCAGGCCAGGCCAGCTGGAGACGTGTCTCACAATCACTCTGCAGCCGGGTGAGCTCCTGCTCGCGCTGGTTCAACTGCTCAAGCTGATCGGCGATCCGGCTCTCCAGATCCGCCGGTACATCGACCACGGTCTGCCAGAACACGGCCTGGGCATTGAGCTGGCGGCGCATCACCTGCAACTGCTCCAGTTCGTTAAGCCAAGCGCCGTAAAGTGGTTCAAGACGCTGAACCCACCAGCGGTGCAAGGGATAGAGCACCCAGTGCCACAGCAAGGGACGATCCGCCAGATTGATGCGGTCCCCCAGCTGCTGCATCCAGTCACAACGCTCGCTGCCTGCCAGCCGCAAGATCTGTTGCAGCTCCTCACGCGAGACGGCCAGCGCGGCATCGAGACGGCGCTGAAACCAGATGGAGCCCAACAGGCTCTCCAGTCGGGTTCTGGGCAACAGTCGTTGCAACAGGGCCATCTGCTGCGAGGTGATCACGCCGGCATCCTGATAACGGAGCACGGACAGCTGGCCGACCAGACGATCCCGACTCAAGGTATCTGGCTGGACAACGGTAACCCGACGACCTGCAAACAGGCCCTGGTTAGGTGAATGGTGATCTTGCTGACTCATGCTATGCCTTGCTCATCTTGCTGCGGGCAATAATGGAATGATGTTTCGATATGCTGGCTATTCTATCCATTGCCTCGCTCCGCGGCTTATAAAAAACGTCAGATTATTTTAGTCCGGCGTTAATCTGTGCCGTGTCGGGCACGGCTTGGCGTACAGCCAAAACGACGACGATAACTCTGGGTAAAATAAGATTGGCTGGAGAAACCGGCCTCCATCGCAATATCGACGATGCTCATTTCACTATTGAGTAATAACTGATGAGCGAAAAGGATCCGCCTTTCACTGATCCAGGCGCGTGGAGAAACACCATATATCGAGCCAAACAGCTCCTTGAAAGTGGTCAATCCCATACCGAACTCTTTGGCGAATTCGCTGAGCTTCCACTCCATCAGATAGTGCTTTTCCATAAACTGTTGCAACCGCTCGACCTGGCGATTGCTCAGCTGGCGCAAAATAGACATCAGTTGAGGCCCCTGTTCGCCAAACGCGAGCAGAAACAACATCTCTTCGGTGCGTAATTGGGCAAGTGCGGGGGGATGTTCATGTTCGGTCAACCCGCGCAGCCCCTGAATACATTGGGTCAGCAAGGGGGATGAGTGAAACGGCAACAGCGTGGGGGCCATCCCCTCCAGCCGGGGGACTTCACTCAATAGTGAACCGAAACGTTGCAAGAAGCCTTGCAAAAAGGAGTTTGACAGAGGTAACCAAAGCAGGCGGCAGGGGCCGTCACCGGTACAGACCGCGTAGTTGCCACGGCGCACGAACAGAAGTTCGTTGGGGGATAATTCATAGGTATCGGTACAGTCCTGCCACTTCATCGATCCTTCCAGGAGGATATAAATTCCCTCTTGCGGATGTTCGATAACGTTAAAAGCAGACATGCACCACTGGAGCAGGGCCATATCGCCCTTCTCTGTGGTAGTAATGCCCTTCATGTTTTATTTTCCTGAATCTGCGTGTAGTACCAGTAACACCTCCGGAAGCGGGTCGCTCTCGGGTGCTTTATTATTGCTGTTATTTTTATTTATTATTTTGTAATCAAGTCATTCGCTGGTGAATTCAAAAATTAATCACCATTGAAATGAGGGGGGATCCTACAACAGTCACAAGCAGAAAAACCAGCCTAAAATTAGAGCTAACACACTATTTATCCAATGCAACGGCTCATACTTAATGGTGTGCTTACAGCAAAATATACTTCGTTACAAAAAGAAACCTTCAATCTTAACTGACAAATTAATAAATGATTGATTTGAGGCTTTTTATTTAAACACAATCATTACTGACATTGTGGATAACAAGATTTTGGCTGCAATTGAATAACCATTTTTTTGTCATTAAAAATCTTAAAAACTTTCTGCTGACTCATAGCCTGTACCGCGGAGCCATCTATAAATCGCAAGCGGGCCTGCAGATAGATCTCCCCTTCCGCCAGTTGCAGAGGGGTCAAACGCAGATCAAACAGCAATGGCAGCATGGTCACCTCATAACGGGTGGCTGCCACTTGCAACGGACGCCCCCCGATCACGCTGAGCACCACCACCTCCACCGTCGCCGGACGTGGCAAGGCTTGCGGGAAGTGCACCTCGCCCTTGAGTTGCTGTTGCGATGGCTTCAGCTCCGGGGTGGTGACACAACCGGCCAGCATGGCCAACAGCATCAGTGCCAGCAGACCTCTCATAGCACCCGGATCCGCCGTTCACTCAGCGGGGTGTGCTCGCCCTGCTGCAGTCGCTGCAACGCCAGCTCCTGGACCTGATTGAGGGTAATTGAGCGTCGCAGCAGTGCCGACAGGGGAACCTGGCTCGTATTAGCTGACCGGGCACTCACAGTTCTGCCTGCAAATGCCCCTACCTTGCCCGCCTCTACCCCATGCAGGGCCAGCGCACCTTGTGATTCCTGAATCTTCATGGTTATACCCGCACTCCCATCACCTGATCACTGCTACCTGCCTCCCGAGTACCGGGTTGCAGCAACTCCTGCCAGAACTCGGCATGCTCCAACATGCTGGCGAGACTCTCTTCAAGGTACGCCAGGGTCAACCGGCTTGCCGCCATCTGGCGATAGAGTTGCACCGTCAGACTCTCTTCATCGAAACCGAAGTGAAGATTGAATTGATACCAGTGACGATTGAAGCTGGCCAACTGACGAAAAATCCCCTCGCCCACCTGATGCAGCTCGGCCACGTCGGCCTGCAACACCAGCTGATCCCGCTCCGGCACCAGGATCAGGCTGAGTTGCAACTGCTCGTCAAAGCAGAGCGCCGCAACCCCCTCCTGATTCAGAGCCAGGGATGGCAAACCATATTTGGTGGCAAATTCAGCGAGCAGTCGATTGATGATGACAGTTACATCCATGATTTCCTCCAGCAGAGAGGAAGGCATGTTAGCCTGCCACCGCCATGCAGGCTGTCACTCAAGGGCGGCACTTTTAAGAAAAATGGCCGGAAAACAAAAAGGCGCCCCAGTGGGCGCCTTGATTGCCATGGCGTTTATGCAACGCCGAATGCCGCTTTCCAGGCCTGATTCTGGCTCTGGGAATACTGCTGCATCAGTTGCAGCAGATCTTTCATAAAGTTGGCATTGAAGGACATATTGTCCTCGGCCTTCTGCTTCTCGCTCTGGCTGATGGTCGCCTCGACCTCGTCTTCTTTCGCATTGGCCTGGCTGTCACCCTGCGCCACCTGCACCGCAGAGTTGCTCATTTGCCCCACAGACTGGGTTACGGTGTTGAACACCTGACCCCGTTCGGAAGTGCGAGCAAATTTCTTGTCCAACAATCGGCTCGCATTACTGTCTGCAACTTGATCCTGTTTCCAGACTTTGCCCACATCAGCACGATCAACCTGTTGGCCCTGCTTGCTCAAGCTATCAACCTTGGCGTCAATCAAGGCCTCGCGACCGGCAATCTTGCCATCAAGGGATTGTTGCTGCTTGATAGTCTTGGCGCCCTTGCCCAGGCTGATCCCGCCCATAATGGCAGAGAACCCCGCCATCACGCCGGAGACCACCGCCATGGCGATCATCAGCTTGGCGCCGTGGCGCATCTCGTCAACCTGTGCCTGCTGGTTGCTGATGACCAGCTTGTTCTCGATATCCCGAACCTGCAACCCCTCCTCACGGGCCTGACGGGCCAGCTTGAACAGCAAGGACATCATATCCATCGCACTGTCCAGCTGCGCAACCATCTGGGTCACCCCTTTGGTATCGAAGGGAATGGAGGGACGTGGCAGAGTAGGAACGCTCTTGTTCTCTGCCCCTTGCGAACGAGTCGAAGGGGCGGCCTCATGGGCAGTGGTCGCACTGCGAACCTGCTGCGGCTCACCGGCCTGCACCTCGGTCAGCGGGGCGGTACGGGTTACGCCATTTGCATAATCACTGTTAATCATGGTCGGTACTCCTTAGATAGCGGCAGGTCTGCGGGCCAGGTTGTTCATCATGTCGCCCTTGGCATTGATCATCTGGAAGATCATCTCCATGGTCTGCTGGAACGCCTCGATCATCTGGGCTATCGCCTCCTTGAGCTTGTCGATGACCCCTTGCAGTTCGGTCATCTCGCTCTTGCTCAAGGCAAGATCAGCCTGGGCATCGAGCGACTCGGACTCTTTCGCTGACTGGACCGTTTTGGCCACGCCACTGCTCACATCAATGAGGATATCGGCACCCTGGGTGGCCAGTTTGGCCACTTTCGCCACCTTGTCACTCACCTTCACCGCCTCAACGGTTGCTCTGGCACCAAATTTGGCGGCCATTTCACCCGCCTTGGCAACGATTTTGGCGGTAACATCCGCAACCTTGCCACCAATCTTGGCGCCCAGTTTGGCAATCGCACCGCCAATGGTCGCGCCGAAACTGACTGCGGCCGAAATCACTGCCAACGCAATCTCTATCCCCATCAGGGCTGGCCCCAGCTTCTCCATCACCTCCTTGGAGATAAGGCCATCAGCGGCAGCCTGCTGCACAGCCATGTTGACCACGCCAACGACGCCAGCTGCGATCATCAGGGCACCGGCGGCAGCGCCAATCCCGGTTGCCACCATGATGGCGCCGATCACCAGCGAGGCGATGGCACTGATCCAGCCAAAAATTTTGCCAAAGATACCGGCCTTCTTGGCCTCCTGGGCACTCTCTTCTGCCTCTTTGATCTTCGCCTGGTTCTCGCCGATCTTCTTCTCGTTCAGCGTGCGAGCTTGTCGGATATCATCAAGCTTCAGCTTGGTCTGGGTCTTCTCCAGATCGCTGGTGAGCTTGCCCAGCTCAATCTCGAACGCTTCGGGCGAGGTAAAGGCTGCGGTCACCAACCCGGTGGTGTGCGGCAGAATCAAGCGGGTGTTCTCTTTCACCGAAGCCACCAACTTGCCGATTTCACCAAGTTGCTGCGCACTGACCTGGCTATTGCTTACCGCCAGTGGTGGGTTCAGCGAGACCCCTGACTTGCGGGCCTGGCCGGTGACTTGCACCGTGGCGGCATCGAGCCGTGTTTCACTGCGAGGTTGGGTTACGGGCGCCAGGCCCGCAACATCACCTGTGTTTCCCAGCGGGGAAACCTGTCTTTCATTGCTGATCGGGTTCATCTTGCAGATCCCTTCTGATTGCGATGGCTTCCAACATGACCTTGGCGCTTGCCGCCAGGTCTGCCTGCCGGGGATCTGTGTCCGCCAGCAGTCGGGCCGAGTGGAAGCCACTCTCGGCCCCGTTCAAATCACCTTGTTGCAGCCGGCACTCGGCAGCATGAAACGGGAAACGGGGATCTTTCAGGTCGAGCATGGCGCCAAAGCTGTAGCTTTGAACCGCCGTTTCAAACTCCCCCATCGCCTGACGGCAGGCACCCAGCCCGAGGAAATAGCGCGGCTCGTAGTGATCCAGCATGCAGAGGGCCTGGAAGATCTTGTGAGCATCCTCCCATTTGCCAGCCTGATACTGGCCAAAGGCCAGGGCATAGAGCTGCTCCAGGGTGTCGCCCGAGATATCCTGCAGCATGGCCAGGGTGCCACCGTCAGCCATAAAGGCTTCCAGCTCTGCTTCATATTCCGGGGTCAGGGTGGTGTCGGTCTGCATGATCTCTCCTCAAATTGCGCCAAGAATGTCGCGCATGATGCTGTCGTATTTCTGGATAAAGCGGTTGAGTGCCTCGATGGCGGCGTTGTAGCGCGAGCTGACGTCGTTGAGGCGGGTGGTCTTTTCACTGACCTGATCGTTGAGCGGGCGAGAACGGTCGCTCACACTGGTGGAGAAGTTGCCAAGCTTGTTGTTGTCCTTGTCATAGCTGTAGCTGGCTTCGATATTTTTCATCGCGCCGCTCTTCTTTTGATCACTTTCGAGGAACGTTTTAACTGTGATGACCTGCGTTGCTACGATCTTCTCAAAATTGGCTTTTTTACGCTCATAATCGGCCTTGGCCTCCCCCAGCGTTTTGGGGTCGAGGCTGGCAGACGTTACTTTTTCCAGCTCGTTTTTAGCGTTGGTGAAATCTTGCTGTGCTTTTTGCACCGACCCATCGGTAAACATTTTTGACAACAGTTTGAACTCTGACCCATCCATAAATTCGGCCAGAGACTGATAGCCATAGAGTTTGTAATCCAGCAGATTGAAATTGGTGTTGAAGGTCTGGCTGGATGCCGCAGAGAGCACCTTGTTGATCTCGGACTGGATCACCCCGTAGATCTTCAGCTCAGCTGTCATCTCTGCGAGCTCCTCCCGCAACCCTTTACGCTGGTTGTCCTGAAACGCCATCACCCCGGTAAAGGTCGTGATGAGATCGTCATCGATGCGATCCATGGTCAGCGCACTGAGGGAGAGCAGCATAAATTCAGGGACGGTCCAGTGGGTGACTGGCGGGGTTTGTTTTTCTCCCCGCTCGATCATCCCCTTGATGGCGGCAATGGCCGCATCTTGCCCCCCCCGGAACTGGCCCTGCGCCCAGACTCCGTTGATCGAGGCGGGATCCGTCAGATAGGCAGCCAGCAACTTCTCCAGCTGCTCCTTGCTCAGCGCAGTCGATGAGTCAGCACTGATGGTGATCTTGCCCTTGAGCAGCTCGACCAGTT
Source organism: Aeromonas sp. R1-2 (assembly GCF_040908505.1). Lineage (NCBI taxonomy): Bacteria > Pseudomonadati > Pseudomonadota > Gammaproteobacteria > Aeromonadales > Aeromonadaceae > Aeromonas > Aeromonas sp. R1-2. Next base: position 32,555 of record NZ_JBFODU010000060.1, read on the forward strand.
CGGTCAACTTGGGGTTTTTATGGCCCGGCAATGCGTCCAGCGCTTGTCCATCAAGCCAACCGACGAATGCGCCAGGGTTGGTGTTGTAGTCAGGGATAGTGCTCATCACGACTCCTTAAATCATCAGTCCGCGCATCATGGTGGGACGGCGACTCTTGCGGCCCTCTCCCGGCTGGGCCGGCAGTAACGCCTGCCTGCGCTGGATCTCTGCCAGCAACTCCTGCTCGGCCACGGCCACTTGCTCGGTCGGCGCATCGAATAGCAGCTGACAGGTCTGATCCGAGAGGGCTAGGCCAGCCAGCATCTCTTGCAACAGAGCGTTGCGGTGATCGCTGTCGGCAATGGCCTGCTCTGCCTGCGAGATGGTCTCGCTATGGTCGGCAAAACGCGGTTGTTTCATCTTGGCTCCTATTCTATGAGGCCCTTTTGGACATGCCTGTCACGCAAGGCCGTGCTTTTGTCGTTTTCGCATATCCCGCAGTGAACAGACTTGCTCGGCGGCCAGCATGAACCAGCCGGGCTCGGGTTCGCAGGCTCCCGTCCAGCGCAGGTAAAAGCGCCCGAGCCGCTCACTACTCAGGCTACTGCCGCGAAAGACATCGACGTTGCCGTAGAGGTAATGGCCCAGCCCGAGTACAGCCAGTGTGGCTTCGGCCAGCAGATAGAGGGCGGCAAAGGGATTGGCCAGTCCGGCCCGCTCCCCCTCACGGCGCACCAGCAGGATCCAGACCCGTCGGGTCGCAGGATCAAAGCGCCAGGCGAGATAAATTTGGCGATAGCAAAAACCGTGGCCGATCTGGATGGGAGTCGCCCCCAGATGGTGAGGAGTCACTGTCACGCCGCGGGCCTGCAGCCAGAGGATGAGCGGATCGCCGTTCACAGGCAGACCCTCCCGAGGGGCTGGATATTGATCTGCTGGGTCAGCTCCTGATAGGAGAGCACCGGCAGGGCGTGGTAATCCCCCTCGATGAGCTTGCGCACATAGCGGCGGATATCCATGGAGACGATGAGCACCGGTTTGTTCTGCATCTGGGCCAGATCACCGACGGTATGGCGCACCTGATCGAGGAAGCTCTGGGTAATGGTGGGATCGAGCGCCAGATAACTGCCGGCGCTGGTCTGGCGAATGCCGCCACGGATCTGCTCCTCCACCTGCTGATCGAGCAGATAGGCAGGCAAGATGTTGTTGCCGTTGGCGTACTTGTAGCAGATGTAGCGCTTGAGGCTGCTACGGATGTACTCGGTGAGCTGCACCACATCCTTCTCCTTCTGGCCCCACTCCACCATCGCCTCTAGGATGGCGCGCATGTTGCGGATGGAGATATCCTCCCCCACCAGCCGCTGCAAAATTTCGGTCATTCGCTGCAGCGGGATGATGCGTTGCGCCTCCTTGACCAACTCGCCATAGCTCCCCTCCATCTGCTCCAGCAGGTAGCGGGTCTCCTGAATGCCGATAAAGTCCTCGGCATATTCCCGCAGCACATGGGATAGATGCCAGGTCACCACCTGATCGGTGGTGAGGGTGGCCAGCCGTGACTTCTCCAGCCGCTCCTGATGTTCATTAGCGACCCACAAAGTCGGTTGTCCCGGCAGTAACGGCGCCCCCTCTTCGTAGGGGATCCCCAGCAGATCGAGCTGGGAGGCGCTCTCCTGCACCAGCTGATGGCCCGGTCGCAGCAGACCGCGGGCGACCGGTACTTCCTGCAGCTGGATCAGGTATTCGCCGGGCCCCATCCCCTCGTTGAAACGCAGGTGAATACCCGGGAAGGGCACCCCGAGATCGAGATAGAGGGCGCGGCGCACCCGCACCAGTTCGTCGTTGAGGGCAATCGCCTCCAGCTCGGCCTGCAAAGCGGCATCCACATCGATCAGGAGCGGCACCGTCATGGCGAACTCCTCCTTCTCCCCCAGCTTGCCCCGCGGCTTGCTGCCCGGTTTTGGCTTGCTGCGGGCTGCGGGGGCTCCCGCCCCCTGCGCCAGCACGGCAGGAAGATCCTGACTGTTGCTGCTCTGCGCCTTGCGCTGACGCAAGCCGATAAAATAACCGCCTGCCGTGACGATGGCCGCCAGCGCAAAGAAGGTGATCATCGGGAAGCCCGGGATCAACCCAAACAGCACCAGCAACAGACCGCCGATCAGCAGCGCCTTGGGCTGGGCCACCACCTGGGCGCCAATATCGGTACCCAGATCGGAAGACTCTTCAGAGGAGACCCGGGTAACGATGATCCCCGCGGTGATGGCGATCAGCAGCGCCGGCACCTGGGAGACCATGCCATCACCCACCGTCAGGATGGAGTAGAGCTGCAGCGCATCGGCGGCGGATAACCCCTTCTGGGTCACCCCGATGGTGACGCCACCGAGGATGTTGACGAAAATGATGATGAGGCCCGCAATGGCATCCCCCTTCACGAACTTCATGGCGCCATCCATGGAGCCGAACATCTGGCTCTCCTTCTCGATGACCCCGCGGCGATCCCGCGCCTCGTGCACATCGATCACCCCGGCGCGCATGTCACCATCGATACTCATCTGCTTGCCCGGCATGGCATCGAGGGAGAAGCGGGCACTCACCTCGGCGACCCGCTCCGACCCCTTGGTGATCACCAGAAACTGGACGATGGTGATGATGAGGAAGATGACGATCCCCACCACCAGATTGCCCCCCACCACGAAGTTGCCGAAGGTGTAGACGATCTGCCCCGCATCGGCCTGCAGCAGGATCATCCGGGTGGTGCTCACCGACAAGGCAAGCCGGAACAGGGTGGTGATCAGCAGCACCGCCGGAAAGGCGGAGAACTGCAGCGGCGAATTGATATAAACCGCCATCATCAGCAGTACCACCGAGATGGTCATGTTGATGGCAATCAGGATATCGAGGGCCACCGGCGGCAGCGGCAAGACCATCATAAAGACGATGGCCAGCAGCAGGATCGCCAGCATGATGTCCTTGCGCTCGCCTATCCGGCGCAGCAGCTCAAGGGAGCGTTGATTCATTCTGCTCTTCCAGTTCGAGGTATTGTTGATAGGCAAAACGGGCTTCATCCAGCCGCCCTGCCAACTGGCAGGCCCGGCTGCGACAGAGCCAGAGCGGGCCGTCGGCCTCCCCTTGCTGCATCAGCTGATCGACATGGGCCAGCGCCGCCTCCCCCTCCCCCTGTTTGAGCAGGGCCACCAGCAAGGTCCGTCGCCCTCCCTGATGGTCGGGGTGGATCTGCAGCAGGGCGGCCAGCAGCACGCTCGCCTTGTCGGGGTGGCCATATTGCAGTTGCAGCCAGCCGGTGAGCAGCAGCGCATCCTGCTGCTGTGACGTAAGCACCATGGTCATACCTTGTGCAGCAGATGAAGGGTCATCTGCATCAGTTGTTCATCGGCGTGCATCTGTTCGAGCAGCGCAGCGGCCGCTCGCAACTCCGGGCTCTGCCCTTCTGCCAGCACACTGCGCAGACCCTGCATCGCCTGATTGAAATCAACCGGCCGCAGCAAATCGTGAAAGCCGCGATCCGGGGTGGCGAAATCGAGCAGCGCCCGATCCGCCAGCCGCTCGGGGTAGAGGCGGCTGATATGGGGTTCGATGGACTGGCCATCGGGCAACAGGGCATAACGCCCCGGCAGGCTTCGCTCCTGATCGTCAAGAGAGATGGCGCTGAGCTGCTCGATACCGATATGCGCGGCAGTGATCCGGCTCATGACGCCAGCACCTCTCGCTGCAGCCGGGTCAGGGTGGTCACTGCCTGATGGAGCTGGGGCAAAGTCACAGCCCGCTCATCCAGGGTGACGAAGAGGATCAGCTGATCCTCCCCCAACCAGCCGCTGCGCACCGGCAGTGCCGGCCCTTGCGCCGCTGCGGTCAAGGTCATGGCGCGGCGGATCGCCTCGCCACTCTGATGCCAGGGCACAGCGCGGGCCAACCAGAGGGTCAGTTGCCCCTGATGGCGCTCCAGTTGCAGAGTGCCGCTCTGCTCCAGTTCAAGCTGGATCAGCGAATGGGGGTTATCTCCTATGGTGATGCCCAGATCCTGGCAAAACTGCACCAGCAGGGGTTCAATCCAGTTCATGACGACTCTCCAGACAACTCATCCTCTTCCCGCTCGATGGCGTTATCGAGCGCCCCCTGACAGCACTGCAACAGGTTCTGGCGCTGCTCCTCCTCACTGAACAGCTCCACCGGCAGCAGGCGGATCAGCCGCTTGAGCTCCTGATAAAGCAACACCTGCTGGCGACAATCTGACAGCTCAAGAGCCACACCGACCTGCTCCACATCCCGCACGCTGGCCCAGCGTTTCTCCACCAGGGCGATCAGATCGCCCATCAGATCAGAAGGCCCGTATGCCATGGGCCGAGCCCTCCTTCACCCGTTGCCACAGCTCGTCCACTTGCGCCGAGAGAGTGTTGAGCAGCCGCAGCTTGTGCATGTCGCTCATCACCCGCTCCAGCTTGACCGGGTCGAGCCAGCGCTGCTGGCTGTCGAGATCGGCGCTCAGGGCCTTCATCATGAAGCCGGTCACCTTCTCCAGCGCACCGTTGCCAAAGCGGCTGTGAATATCGCGCCAGGCGGCAGAGAGGGCACGGTAGTCCTGCACCGCATCGCGATAGAGATCCCGTAGATCCTGCTCGGCTCCCACGCCCACTTTGGCCGCTTCGGCCGCGGGGCCGGTAATGCGCGCCCCCAGCACGATGGCACTGCCCTGCTCGTCCGCCAGCTTGGCCAGCGCCTGCTCCACCAGCGCCAGGGTGCCCTGCATCTCCGGTCGTCCGGCGAGGGCCTTGCGCGCCTGGCAGAGCGCCTCAAACTGCTCGCTCACCTCCCCCGAATAGCTCTCGAGGTAGGCCAGCAGCTGGGAGAGATTGGCCAGCCGACCACTACCGAGGTGGCTCACCATCTCCTTGATCTTCTGCTGGCGCTCCAGCTCCGGCACCTTGTCGAGGTAGTCCACCACCAGCGCCTCGATCTCGCTGATGCGGGCATGGCTGTCACTCAGCTTGCGCTTGGCGAGCGAAAGCTCAGCGCGCTCGGAAAAGACAAAGGTGAGCTCTTCGGCGGCATCGGCCAGCGACTGGGCGGCACTGGCCAGCACGACCCGCTCCCCCTGAAACTGTCCTCCCTGCAGGGGAGCCTGACGGGATGCGACCTCTGCTCCGCGCAGCTCGGGCTGGGCGGCAGGGGCATAGGGGTTGCTCTGGATAATGGCCATGGAAACTCCCGTGACGAATGGATTGACGAGGATGGCATTATAAAAATCGCCCTCGCCTCCCTATGCCAAAATCGGCCGTGAATTTTTAGCCCGCCCCCAACGGTTTTCTAAAAAGTCCCGACTCGCGCTGAAATCCCCGTAGCCCCCCATCCCCTATAGTGGCCACCAGTTTCAATAGCGCAGATTGTTATGACCCTCTCCCTCGACCACATTCCCGGCCAGCTTCGTTATGCCATCGACGAGTGCCGTCTGATCCAGATTCGTGGCCGGGTCACCCAGGTGACCGGCACCCTGCTCAAGGCGGTCGTCCCCGGGGTGCGGATCGGTGAACTCTGTCATCTACGCAACCCGGACAACACCCTCTCCCTGCAGGCAGAGGTGATCGGCTTTGCCCAGCATCAGGCTCTGCTCACCCCCCTTGGCGAGATGTTCGGCATCTCCTCCAACACCGAGGTAAGCCCGACCGGAGCCATGCATCAGGTCGGGGTCGGCGAGCATCTGCTCGGCCAGGTGCTCGATGGCCTCGGCAACCCCTTTAGCGGTGGCCATCTGCCAGAGCCCGAGGCCTGGTACCCGGTCTATCGGGATGCGCCCGCTCCCATGAGCCGCAAGCGGATTGAGCAACCCATTTCGCTGGGCATTCGCGCCATCGATGGCCTGCTCACCTGCGGTGAGGGGCAACGGATGGGGATCTTCGCCGCCGCAGGTGGTGGCAAGAGCACCCTGCTGGCGTCGCTTATTCGCAGCGCCGAGGTAGATGTCACCGTGCTGGCGCTGATCGGTGAACGGGGCCGTGAGGTGCGCGAATTTATCGAAGCGGATCTGGGGGAAGAGGGGCTCAAGAAGGCGGTACTGGTAGTGGCTACTTCGGATCGCCCCGCCATGGAGCGGGCCAAGGCGGGCTTTGTCGCCACCTCCATCGCCGAGTATTTCCGGGATCAAGGCAAGCGGGTACTGCTGCTGATGGACTCCGTCACCCGTTTTGCCCGTGCCCAGCGGGAGATTGGTCTGGCCGCTGGCGAGCCACCAACCCGACGGGGCTATCCGCCGTCGGTGTTTGCCGCCCTGCCCCGCCTGATGGAGCGGGCCGGTCAGTCAGACAAGGGCTCCATCACTGCCCTCTATACCGTGCTGGTAGAGGGGGATGATATGACAGAGCCGGTCGCCGACGAGACCCGCTCCATCCTCGATGGCCACATCATCCTGTCGCGCAAACTGGCGGCGGCCAACCACTACCCGGCCATCGACGTGCTGCGCTCCGCCAGCCGGGTGATGAACCAGATCATCGAGCCCGAGCATCAGGCTCAGGCCGGTCGACTGCGCAGCTGGCTGGCGAAATATGAAGAGGTGGAGCTGTTGCTGCAGATCGGCGAATACCAGAAAGGGCAGGACAAGGTAGCCGATGAGGCGATCGCCCGCATCGAGACTATTCGCCAGTGGCTCAGACAAGGTACTCATGAACCCAGCTCACTGCCGGAAGCCCTCTCGACTCTGGAGACGCTGACCCGATGATTGGCCGCCTGCAACGAATAAAAGACCTGCGGCTGGATAGGGCCGAGCAGCAGCTCGCCGCCCAGCAGGCTCGGCTGCAACTCGCCCGCGTCCGCCAGCGCGAAGCGGAGCAGGAGAGTCTCGACTATCGCCAGTGGCGCCAAGCCGAAGAAGAGCGGCTATTTGCCATCTGTCAGGCAGAGCAACTCGATCGCAAGGGGCTCAAGGCGTGGCAACAGCAAGTGGCGCTGCTGCGGGAGAAAGAGGCCCAGCTTGAACAAACTGCCGCCGAGCAGGCCGAGCGGGTCGCCGAAGAGCGCATCCGCTTGCAGGAGCGCCAGCAGGCGGTACACCGCGCTCGCCAGCAGCAACAGAAATTTGCCGAACTACACCGTCAGGAGCAGGCCTCACAGCAAGCCCTGCGTGACTACAACGAAGAGCAGGAACAGGAAGAGTTCCGCCAGCAGATCAGGATGTAACGAGTCATGAACCGAATCCTCCCGATACAGGGCACAGTGACAGCCCGGGGCGATACCCAGATGGCTGAAGCCAATCGGTCGCAACAACAGAGTTTCGAGCAGGCAATGCGGCTCGATCAGGAACAAAAGACAGCTCACCAACACCGGGAAAATAACCTGCACCAGAGCAGGGTTGCGTTGCATCAACAGCTATTGCAGGCGCAGCAACAGAAAAAAGAGATAGCCGATAAGGCCCAACAGCAGGAGCTTGCCGCCACTCACGCAAGGTCAAAAAAACAGCAACCCGCGTCACCCATCCAAGAAGATCAATCCGGATCTTTCCTCACGGATGTGGCGGCCCGTGACAAGCAAGAAACCGCGCACCAAACAGATCAGCACTCGCAAGATATAGCGCGAGAGGCAAGCGCGCACCGGGTCCCCGACGCATGGTCGCAGCAGGGGCAAGAGGGCACACAGTCATCGGCGCAGGAAGAGCCCCCAACATGTTCCGATAGGGGAGCGGATAACACGCTGATAGCAGGTGACACCTCTGGGTTGGATAGGACGCAAGTGACCGATGCATCCTTAGTCGATGCCCGTGAGCTCGCAGAGCAGCTCGCCGCCGACACAGACACAGACACAGACACAGACATCAATGAGATCACCCTGAGCGACGAGATACCCGAAGCCAGTGGTCAACCGATCCCCCCACAGGTGAAAACCCCCGGGGATCTGCAGCTCGCCCGGCTGGCACCTGCCGAAAATAATCGGGAACTGGGTCAACTGCTGGAGTGGCTGGCAGTGGATATCTATCAGGAGCTGGGCCGCCCGGAGCGCCCGCCGCTTCTGCGCCTGACATTGCCACAGCTGGGCGATCTCTCCATTCGCATCGCTCACCACCATGGCGAGCTGCAGATCGAGATTCTGGCAACCAGCGAAGGGCAACTGCTGCTCAATCAGGGGCGCAGCGATCTGGTCGACCGCCTGCAACGGCTCTATCCAGGCGAGCGGGTCGCCCTCGATCTCTTCGGCCAGCCTGACAGTGAGCAGGGCTCACGCCATAAACGATCCATCTACGAAGAGTGGGATGCCGACGCATGACACCGATTGCCCTCACCTCCGCCTCGCTGGCGGAGTTGACTTTACAGCAGACCCTAAGCCAATACCGCCAGCACTTTGGCTGGAGTGGCGGCGAGCTTCTCCTCGCCATCGGTTTGCCGCCTGCAACGCTCGATACCCGGCTGCAACTGCAGTGGCAGGGTCTCTCTCTGCCACTGTTGTGCCACGGCGCCGAAATGGCTCACTGGCTGGCGCCCGATCTGCAGCAGGCGGCGCTGTTCAGCCTGCCCGAGCCGCTGCAACTGGCGTTGATCGAACGGCTGGGACAACCCCTCGGTGGTCTCAGCTGCTCGGCGCTGACCCGACAGGAGAGTAACGTTCAGACCGGCGAGCCCGCGCTGCAACTGCTGTTGCAACGGGAAGGGGCCAGTCTCGCTCTCTGGCTGCCGCAGCCCGAGCCCTTGCTGAGCAAGTTGCCACCACGGCCATGGCAGCAGCGGTTGCCGCTGCCCCTCACCCTCTCCCTGCAGTGGGGCGAGATGGGGCTGACCATAGATGAGCTCGCCACCCTCGCTATCGGCGATGTGCTGCTGCCGCCACCCCATCAGCAGCTCGGTCAGCAACTACTGATCTGCGTGGAGGGTCGCCCCTTTGCCTACTGCCAACCCCATCAACAACATCTGGAATTGACTGCCATGCACAACGCTAAACCCGCTGACCCCTTCGGCCCGACCGAGCTGGAGCAACTGCCGATCCAGGTGAGCTTTGAAGTGGGCCGCCAGACGCTGGACTGGCACACTCTCACCAGCCTGCAACCGGGCGCCCTGATCGATCTTGGCACACCCCTCGATGGCGAAGTGCGCATCATCAGCAACGGCCATTCGCTGGGAGTGGGCCGACTGGTGGAGATCCAGGGTCGCCTGGGGGTAAGGGTCGAACGCCTCGACAACGAGTCACAGTCATGATCCAGTTGCCAGACGAGCTAAACCTGATCGTCGGGCTGGCACTGCTGGCCCTGCTCCCCTTTATCGCCGTGATGGCCACCTCCTTCGTCAAGCTGGCGGTGGTCTTCTCGCTGCTGCGCAACGCCCTCGGGGTGCAGCAGATCCCCCCCAACATGGCGATGTACGGGCTGGCGATCATTCTCAGCATTTATGTGATGGCGCCGGTCGGCTTTGCCACCCAGGATTACCTGCGCCAGAACGAGGTGTCGCTGGCCAAATCCGAATCTGTGGAAAAGTTCCTCGATGAGGGGATTGCCCCCTACCGCGACTTTTTGAAAAAGCAGATCAAACCGCGGGAGCACGCCTTCTTTATCGACAGCACCAAGCAGCTCTGGCCCAGCAAATACGCTGACCGGCTGGAGCCCGACAGCCTGCTGATCCTGCTGCCCGCCTTTACCGTGAGCGAGCTGAGCCGCGCCTTCGAAATCGGCTTTCTGATCTACCTGCCCTTTATCGCCATCGACCTCATCATCTCCAACATCTTGCTGGCGATGGGGATGATGATGGTCTCCCCCATGACCATCTCGCTGCCCTTCAAGCTGCTGCTGTTTGTGTTGCTCGATGGCTGGGCCCGACTGACCCACGGGCTGGTCATCAGTTACGGAGGCTAGCATGAGTCACGCCGATATCCTTCACTTCACCAGCCAGGCGCTCTGGCTGGTGCTGATCCTCTCGATGCCACCGGTACTGGTGGCGGCGCTGGTGGGCACCCTTGTCTCTTTGCTGCAGGCGTTGACCCAGATCCAGGAGCAGACCCTGGGCTTTGTCGCCAAGCTGATCGCCGTGGTGATCACCCTGTTTGCCACCACCGCCTGGCTGGGGAACGAGCTCTACAGCTTTGCCGATATGGTGTTGTTCAAGGTACCGCAAATCCAATGACGCTGGAGAGCCTGCAGGCCCAGATGCTGGCCTATACCCTGCTGCTGCCGCGCTTTATCAGCTGCTTCGTGATGCTGCCGGTGCTGAGCAAACAGATGCTGGGGGGGGCGATGATCCGCAACGGCGTGGTCTGCTCGCTGGCGCTCTACGCCTACCCCACAGTCGCCGACACCTTGCCGGATCAGATCGAAGGCATGGCGCTGGCCATGCTGATCGCCAAGGAGGTGCTGCTCGGCCTGCTGATCGGCTTTGTCGCCGCCATCCCCTTCTGGGCCATCGAGTCGAGCGGGTTTCTGATCGACAACCAGCGCGGTGCCGCCATGGGGTCCCTGTTCAACCCGAGTCTCGGCAGCCAGACCAGTCCCACCGGCCTGCTGCTGACCCAGACCCTGATCACCCTCTTCTTTGCCAGCGGCGCCTTTCTCGCCCTGCTGGCCGCCCTGTTCCAGAGCTACATCAGCTGGCCGGTGGCGCACTTTTTCCCCACCATCGACGAGCAGTGGGTCAACTTTTTCTACAGCCAGTTCAGCCATATGTTGCTGCTCTGCGCTTTGCTGGCGGCGCCGCTCTTGATCGCCATGTTTCTGGCCGAATTCGGGCTGGCGCTGATCAGCCGCTTCGCCCCCTCCCTCAACGTCTTCGTGCTGGCGATGTCGATAAAAAGCGCCGTCACCAGCCTGTTGCTGGTCATCTATATCAAGCTGATGATGGATCACGCCTATCAACAGGTGCTGGCGGTGATGGATCCGCTGCAACTGCTGATCCCCATTCTGGAGGCGCGATGAGCGGCGAGAAGACCGAACAACCCACCCCAAAAAAGTTGCGGGATGCACGCCAGAAGGGGCAGGTGGTCAAGAGCAAGGAGGTGGTCTCCACCGCCATCATTCTCAGCTTGGTGGGCATGCTGATGGCGATGTCCGACTACTACCTCGAACATCTGGGCAAGCTGATGATGATCCCGGAATCCCACATCAACCTCCCCTTTACCCAGGCGCTCAACCATGTGGTGGAGAACCTGATGCAGGAGATGGCCTATCTCTGCATTCCGCTCCTCGCGGTCGCGGTGCTGGTGGTACTCGCATCCCATTTCGCCCAGTACGGTTTTCTGCTAAGCGGTGAGTCCATCAAGCCCGACATCAAGAAGATCAATCCGGTGGAGGGGGCCAAGAAGATCTTCTCCATCAAGAGCCTGATGGAGTTCGTCAAATCACTGCTCAAGGTGAGTCTCCTGAGCCTCTTGGTGTGGGTCACCATAAAGGGCAATCTGCAAGCGATGCTCCAGTTACCCGGCTGCGGCATGAGTTGCATCACTCCGGTGCTGGGGGGCATGCTGGGCCAGCTGATGGCGGTCTGCGCCATGGGCTTTGTGGTGATCGCTATCGCTGACTACGCCTTCGAACACTACCAGCACATCAAGCAGCTCAAGATGAGCAAGGACGAGGTGAAGCGGGAGTACAAGGAGATGGAGGGGAGCCCGGAGATCAAGAGCAAGCGCCGCCAGTTCCATCAGGAGTTGCAGTCGAGCAACATGCGCGCCGACGTCGAGCGCTCCTCGGTCATCGTCGCCAACCCGACCCATATCGCCATCGGTATCCGCTACGAGCGGGGAGAAACCCCGCTGCCGGTGGTGACCCTCAAATTCACCGATGCCCAGGCGCTGCAGGTACGCAAGATTGCCGAAGAGGAGGGTATCCCGGTGCTGCAACGCATTCCACTGGCCCGTGCCCTCTATCGGGATGCCCAACTCAACAACTACATTCCCGCCGACCAGATCGAGGCGACCGCCGAGGTACTGCGCTGGCTGGAGCAGTGGCGCCAGAGCGAAGGGCCACAGTGGTAGGGCAGCACGCTGCCCGACTGGCCAAACAAACTGCGCAACACGCGAAAAACTGACAAATCCCCGACCGCTCCCTGATATAGCGCGCCGTCACGGCTCGGTATCATCCCCTTATCGTCAACCCTGTCGGGAATCACATCATGGCCTTACCTGCAATCGGTGGACACATTCACCTCAACCGCCCAGCCTCACCCCAACAGACAGAGGCCAGCCCGCTGCTGGCCAAGGGTAACAAGCTGTTCGAACAATCCGTCAAGCGCGGCATCGGCCACTTCCAGAGCAGCGATCTCAAGCAGGTCATCAGCGCCCTGCGCCAGTTGCAAAGCGCCCCCGATAGCGGCAAAGCGCAGCGGGTGCAGGATGCAATCCAGCACTGGGAGCAGCACCACCCCAAAGAGGTGGCAGCACGCGGCGCTCGTCTGACTGAACTGAAGCAGGCCCTGGCAGAACAGGGTGCCATCACCAGAGCCGCCCCGCGACATGAACCGAAAGTGATGGCGGGTGGCACCCAGGCCCTGCTGCAAAAGAGCATGGCCGGACTGGAAAAACTGGGCAGCTACGCCTGCACCGACGCCCAGACCTTTGTCCAGCCGAACAACCCTAGCTATCAAAAGATCATCGGCAAACTCAACGCCTTCGGGCAGGATCCCCAGCGCCTGGCAGCCAACCAGCGCGCCAACAACAGCGCCAATATGGCCGCCATCCAGATAACCAGAAACAAGCAGCCACTATCCTTGCGCACCATGGAAAACATCGCCAAGGCGGTGGATGACGCCAAGGCCGGTTGCTGCTCGACCCTGGCCTATTCGGCGGCGGCCGAACTGCTGCGCCACAACAGTGACCAGCGGATCGAAGTGCTGGCCCATCGTGGTGCACAGGGTCACGCCCAGACCCACTGCTTTGTGGTCATTGGCCGCGCCGAGGGGAGTGAACTCACCAAGCCGGAAAGCTGGGGGCCACACGCCAAAGTGGTCGACCCCTGGGCCGCAACCATAGGGGCGCCACTGGTCGGTACCCCTGCCCGCCCCCCTATCGCCAACCTGTGGCCGCCCACAGAGTCGGTCTTTGATAACACCCATCGGGAGGATTAATGATGTTCCATGCCATGCTATCAACCCTCGTTCGCCAGCTATCCCTGCCGCAGGAGTGCCTGCACGAAGAGGGGCTGGATCTGCAGGCGGGCCCCTTCAGCCTCCATATTCGCGAGCGGGATCAACTGGTGACCCTGTTTATTCCGCTGGGGGATATCCAGACCCCCTCCCTCGCCGCCATGGCCGACTGGCCTGTGCTGCAACTCAGTAGAGACAGCGAGCAGAGCACCCTGCTCTGGTGTCGCGAGTGGCTGGACAAGCTGGATGTGGAACTTCTGATTGAGCTTGTCAGCCGCATGCTGCATCAGGCCGAAGCCCTGACCCAAGGCACAGCACTAGCAGCTACCGAGCTCATCGAGCCCGCAATCGAACCAGCCATGTCACGCCCGAACAGCGCTATCCCGACGACCATTCGCGGCTGATTTCGGCATCTGCTCATAAGGGAAAACAGCGCAACCATAACGGGGCCATCACTGATGGCCCCGTTTTTATTGCAGGCCTTACAACGTAAGGCCATCAGCATTCTGTTATCTGCTTGAACGCCCATCATAAACCACTGAAAGGTTGTCGATTGCAACCCACTTGCGTACTATTGCCAGCCATTGTGCTTCAGGCTTCTTGGCTCGTGATTCAAGGAGTTGTCACTCGGCAGATAGTGGATACCGCCTCTTATGAAGATCTTGAAATACTGTTCGGCACTGGCACTCACGCTTGCTGCTTTTCCTTCGGTTGCCTCATTCGACCAAGACGGGTGCAGTTTTTGGCTGACAGACTGTCCATTGCCTGCGTATCCGCTTTTCCTTTCCGAAAATGACACCAAGAGCAACTTGTTGATGCTGCTGGCTGACAAGCAGCGACTCTCCCTTCCCTTTATGCTTCCGGCTGACCCGGCCAACGAACGCGATATGGAGCTCTTCTCTCTGCAACGTCTGCCACTTCCCGACGAGATGGAAAGCCCGGAACTACGTGAACAGCTGGTTAGCCGGCTCACTGCCCATGACGCCTCGCTCCCGACTTTGCTGGAACACTATGCTGGCCGGGATGCCCTTTACGGCCGAGCCATTTCCAACTCGCTGCAATCTGTCAGTCAATTTCTTGATGCCCTTGAGCAAAGTGACCTGTCACCTACCGAGCGCACGCTTCTGCTCAAAACCCGCTTACAGCTCCTTGGTCAACAGGAAGATAGCCCCCAGTCTTCCGACGTCACAATGAGCGAGTCTACCAGGGAGTGGCAGGCTTATCTGGATGCGGCCCGCCACTTCTACGAAGGTCATTTCTCCGAGGCATTGACCGGCTTTATGGCTCTGCAAGGGGCAAAAGCGCAGTGGGTTGCCGAAACCGCGAACTATATGGTGATGCGAACACACCTTAATGCAGCGGTGAAAGATGCGCAGAGCGAGTATGGTGATACGGATTTCACCAAGAGTGATAAAGAGGCGCTGAAACAGGCCATGACACAGGGGCAGTCGTATCTGGCGACCTATCCGCAAGGCCGTTACGTCAGCTCGACCAAGGGGATGTTCAGACGCATCAACTGGATGGCGGGTGACCAGGCTTCATTGCGCGATAACTATAGCGAAGCGATAGCCGCTGACCACTCCCTGCCGGAACTTGAGGCGCTGGTTAACGAAATAGATCTCTCTTTGCTGAGCGCAGATGCTTATCGAAATGAACTCGCCTACGAGGATAAAACTCAGCCTGAGCTGCTGTTTATCAATGCACTGCGTGGCCTCAGAACTGGCTATGACCAGAAACGCAACTGGAGTGACGAGCAGATCGATGAGGCCATCCAACAGCTGCAAGAGACGGGTAAAACGGAAGAGGCTACCTATCTGCAAGCTTATCGATTGCTGCAGAACCAACAGTTTGATGCTGTACTGGCGCTGTTGCCCAAAACAGAAGGACAAAACGCATCAACCCTGGCGTTTAGCCGCCAGTTGCTGCGCATCTGGGCACAGCAAGGAATGAAGGCGTTTGACCAGGCAGAGCAAGCCCTGATGACGCTCGTAGCGGCACCTCTCACTCAAGCCCAACAGGCATTCGTGGAAAACATGCTGGCAGATCAGTGGGTACGTACCGGCAATACTGCGGCCATTTTCAACAAAGAGAGCCCTGTCACTCAGTTGCGGATACGCACCGTCGTGTTAAAACAGTCGGCAGATCCGGACGTGCTTCGTCAGCAGGCTCGGCAGGCCACAAGCGCCTTGGAAAGACAAATCGCCCTGCATACCTTGCTGGTGAGAGACCTGATTGCAGAGGATTACGCAACGTTCCTGAAAGACGTGACACTTATTCCGGCCGACTACAAGGAGGCTACCCCACCCAAGGATGAACCATGGCAACCGGTACCCAACAGAGATGTGCTCTTGTCAGCATTCAAGTGGGGAGGTGAAGGCACACCGCAGGGCTATTACTGCCGTGATTTGGCCTCCACTCTCGGCACACTGCTGCAACACCCCGGAGACGGACACGCACTCAACTGCCTGGGTGAATATCTGCGCAACAAGGATCCCGCGATCAATTTGTGGCAAGGAAAAGAGATGGTTTGGGGATTGTCAAAACCTGAGTCAGCCACCGCACCAAGCAGGCTAAAGCTATATCAGGCCGTCATGGCCAACCCTAAAGCCGAGCCCGAAGACAAGAGCTATGCCCTTTATAGAGCCATCAACTGCTACGCACCATCAGGCTACAACGGGTGTGACGATCAGGAGCTCCCCAAGAGCATGCGGCAAGCCTGGTTCAACACGCTCAAGCAACGTTATGGCAACTCGGTATGGGCCAAATCACTCAAATACTACTGGTAAACCATGCCGCAGCCCCTCGTGCCTAGCCTGCTAATTCTGTTATCGACACTTGCTGCGCCACTTAAGGCAAATGTCGATGCCAACAGCTATGACGCATTCTGGCTCTGGTCTGCCACCCGACATCAGCCAGTCCTGGCACAGGCAACCACCCTCTATTTGCATCAGGGGGAGATCCTGAACAGGCCATCCGGCCCCCGTTTTATCAAACTGGGGCGCGCTCCAACGCCACTTCAGACCGAACAACTCTGGCTTGTCGTGAGAGTGAATACGCTGCCGCTCTCTGCCGATCACAAGAAGTTGCTGGTCAAGCTGTATCAGGAGTGGCGCAAGGCCGGAGCCAAAGTAACGGGTATTCAGATCGACTTTGATGCAGCCACCCGCCAACTGGATCGTTACGCCACCTCTTTGCAGCAGTTGCGACAAGTGTTGCCGGCAGAGTGCAAGCTCAGCGTAACGGGCCTGCTCGACTGGGCCAAGACGGGGGATGTGGCGCAACTCAACAGCCTTCCGGTTGATGAGATAGTGATCCAGACCTATCAGGGAAAACATACGGTACCGGGTTACAGCTCCTATCTACCCGCCATGATGCAGCTCACCATTCCATTCAAGGTTGGTCTGGTGCAGGAGGGCGAGTGGGAACCCTCGTGGCAGGCAAAGCTTGCGACCTCCCCCCACTACCGGGGGGAGGTCGTCTTCTTGATCAATCGCTAGTTCAGGATATCCCTTACTCCACCTCCCCCAGCGCGCTGATAAGAGCGTCGAGCCCTTGGTCAACCTTTGAGCGCGGGCAGCCGACATTGAGTCGGATATAGCCTGTGCCTTCAGGGCCATAGGTGTCGCCGCGCATGATGGCGACCCGATATTTCTCCACCAGCAAGGTTTGCAGCGCATCCATCCGTTCAGTGGAGTCGATGCCAAGGCCGCGCAGATCAATCCAGGCGAGATAGGTTCCCTCGGGCACCCGATAGTCGATGGCGGGGAAGGCGGCGTTGAGCCGCGCCGCCACATGGGCGAGATTGTCGTGCAGATAGGCTTTCAGGGCATCGAGCCAGCCAGCGCCGTCCCGATAGGCGCTGATATGGGCTAGCACCCCGAGAATGGGCGGCGATGAAAGGCCATGGGCCGCCTTGAGCCGCTGCAGATAGGCGGCCCGCGCTTCTGCGTTGGCGATAAAGGCGTAGGCGCCGCCAAGGGCGGGAATATTGAAGGATTTCGAGCCCGAACTCACCAGCGCCCAGTGATCATCCGGCGCTACCTCGCTCCACGGCAGGTAGCGGGCAAAGCTCACATCCATATGGATGTCGTCCGAGATGACCTTGACCCCGTGGCGCTGGCAGATAGCGGCCATCCGGCCGAGTTCATCCCGCGTCCAGACCCGGCCGGTGGGGTTGTGGGGGCTGCAGAGCAGCAAAATCCGGCAATCGGGGCGGGCTGCCTGTTGCTCGAAGCAGGCCCAGTCGATCTGGTAACTCCCCTGCTCTTTTTTAAGCGGGCATGGCAGCAGCACCCTGTCGTTGGCAGCCAGCATATTGCCGAAGGCGTCGTAGGCGGGGGTATGCACCAACACCCCCTCACCCGGCGCCGACCAGAGGCTCACCAGCTGGGCAATCACATAGATGACCGAGGGGCCGTAGACCAGCGTCTCGGGGTCGAGGCTCGCGCCGTAGCGGTGGGCAAACCAGTCGCTCACCGCCACCTTGAAGTCGTCGTGATTCCAGCGGCTATAGCCAAATACTCCGTGCTCAAGGCGGGCTGCCAGGGTCTGGCGAATGCAGGGGGCGGTCTCGAAATCCATGTCGGAGATGGTAAAGGGAAGCAGGTCGGCATGGCCAAAGCGGTCGGCCACATAGTCCCACTGGGTGCAGTAGGTGCCGTGGCGGTCGATCTGGTGATCGAAGTCATAAATATCGTGCATGAAGTTTCTCCCTCCATAAGCAGGAGACATATTGGGAGAGGCAAACAAGGGGGGCTTGCGCCCCCCGTTCGGATTTTATTGGCCGGTTCAGGCCCCCATCAGACTCTGCAGCTGGTTTTTCACCAGATGCACCTGCGGGCCGATCACCACCTGCAGGTTGTGCTCGTCGAGCTTGATCACCCCGATGGCACCATTTGCCTTCAACACCTTGTCATCGACCCGGCTCATGTCCTGCACCGACATCCGCAGGCGGGTGATGCAGTTATCGAGCGCCAGAATGTTATCGGCGCCGCCCAGGGCGTTGAGGATGATTTCACCGTTGTAACCGCTGTTGCCAGCCTTCTTGCCTGCGGGCTGGGCAGCCTCGCTGGTCTCGATTTCGCGACCCGGCGTTTTCAGGTTAAAGCGCACGATGGCGAAGCGGAACACGCTGTAGTAGATGGCAAACCAGATGGCCGCCGCAACCGGCACCAGATACCACTTGGTGGCGGTGCCTTGCAGCACGCCGAACACCAGAAAATCGATGAGGTTGCCGTCAGTGTTGCCGATGGTGACGCCGAGCAGCCCCATGGTCATAAAGCCCAGCCCCGTCAGGATGGCGTGAATAACGTAGAGTACCGGTGCCACGAACAGGAACAGGAACTCCAGTGGCTCGGTGATGCCGCCGATGACGCAGGCCACCACGCCGGAGACCAGCAGCGCCTTGATCTTGCCGCGATTTTCCGGGCGAGCGCAGTGATACATGGCGAGCGCCGCACCCGGCAGGCCGCCGAGGAAGGCAGGCATCTTGCCTTGAGAGAGGAACGAAGTGGCAGAGACCGAGAAGCCGGAAGTGTCGGCGCAGGAGAGCTCGGCGTAGAAGATATTGAGGGCGCCGCTCACCTCGTGACCACATACCAACTGGGTGCCGCCCGCTTCGGTAAAGCGGATCAGCGCCACCAGAATGTGGTGCAGACCGAGTGGCAGCAGCAGACGCTCACCGGTACCGAACAGGAAGGGGCCGAAGGGACCGGCGTGGGAGATGAGCGCCCCGATACCGTTAATGCCGGCGGCAAACCAAGGCCAGGCGAACGGCACGACCAGACCGACTACACCCAGCACCAATACAGTGATGATGGGCACGAAGCGGGCACCGCCGAAGAAAGCGAGCGCATCGGGCATCTTGTAGGTGTAGAAACGGGCGTGGAGCTTCGCGACGATCACCCCGACGATGATAGCCCCCAGAATCCCGGTGTCGATGGAGCTGATACCGAGGATCGATTTCACCCCGTAGGCCTTTTCCGCCGCCGCGTCACCGATGACGTTGGCCACGGTGAGGTAGAAGTTGATGGAGAGGTTGAGCGCTGCATAGCCGACGAAACCGGCAAAGGCCGCGACCCCCTTCTCTTCTCGCGCCAGCCCGAGCGGAATGGCCACCGCAAACATCACCGGCAGGTAGATAAAGGCCACCAGCCCCACCTTGGTCATCCAAAGGAACAGCAGTTGCAGCACGGTATTGTCGAGGAAGGGCATGCTCTGCTTGACCGCATCGCTGGTGAGCGAGCTGCCGACACCGAGCAAAATGCCCGAGAAGGCCAGCAGGGCGACCGGCAACATAAAGGTCTTGCCGAGGCTCTGCAGGAACTCCCAGATAGTGGATTTGGCTTGAGGCTTGGCCATGAAACGGCTCCTTGTGAATAGACAGCAATATCTGCGGCTGCCCTCCCCCGCTCGAGGCAATCTCGAAGCAATCTCGAAGCAAAAGGCCGGGTCAGCATCAGGTTTTGCTGGATGATAAAACGTTTTATCAAACTACAAGTGCCGACAAGATCACAGAAAAAGGGGGCTGACTGGCAGCAGGTTCCAAATTTGTGAGCCGGATCGGCCCAATGGTGATGTAACGTTTCACTTGAGCATCTGAGCAGGTATGCTGGGGCCTCGCTCTCAACTGTCCGTCGTCCGTTCGCCCTATGTCGCCCAAATCCCTCTCTGCCAAAGCCACCAAGATCACCGATGTCGCCCAGCGGGCGGGAGTGTCGGTCACCACCGTCTCCATGGTGCTCAACGGCAAGGGGCGCATCTCGCCGGCCACCGCCGAGCGGGTGCAGCAGGCGATAAAAGAGCTCGACTACGTACCCAACAGCGCCGCCGCCAACCTGCGCAGCCAGCAGTCCAATCTGGTGGGGCTGATCCTGCGCGACATCACCGACCCCTTCTATACCGAGGTGACCGCCGGGGTGAGCGAGGTGCTGGAGCAGCAAGGCTATCTGCTGTTTCTGACCCAGTGCGGCCACAGCCCGGAGCGGCTGCAGCAGAGCATCCACTCCCTGTCACGGCAAGGGGTGGCGGGCATCATCTTCAATCCGGTGCGCGGCGCGGCGGCCAAGACGCTGGAGACCCTGATCGACTCCGAGCTGCCGGTGGTGTGCGCCGCCCGCTCCTACTATCGTGATGACGTCGATTTTATCGGCCCCGACAACACCCACGCCGCCAAGCAGGCCACCACCTACCTGATCGAGCAGGGCCACCGCCATATCGCCTACGTCGGCGGGCGAGCCGACTCCCTCACCCGTGCCGAGCGGATCGGTGGCTACTGCGCCAGTCTGCTGCAATATGGCCTCCCCTTCAAACCGGAGTGGGTACTGGAGTGCGAACGCACCCAGCGCAGCGCCGCCGACACCATCGCCCAGCTGCTGCACCAGCACCCCAAGGTGACCGCCGTGCTCTGCCACTACCCCGAGGTGGCGCTCGGTGCCATCTATGGCGTCGAGGCGAGCGGCCGCACCGTGGGCAAGGACAACTACATCGGCCAGCAGGTGGCTCTGCTCGGTTTTGACGATGTGGCGGAGGCCGAACTCACCTCCCCCGCTCTCACCTTTGTCAGCTCACCGGCCCGCGAAATCGGCCGTCAGGCGGCAAAACGACTGCTGACCCGAATGCAGCAGCCCGAGCTCGCCCCCAACCGCCATATCATCACCCCCAATCTGCAAAAGCGGGAGTCGGCTTGAGCTGGCAAGGCTGACCCATCTGCAGCAACCCGAGCTCGCCCCACCCGCCATATCATCACCGCTCACCAACAAATCGCAAAAGCGGACATAGGCCTAAGCTGGCCAGGCTGGCTCGCCCGCCTGCGAACCACCCTCTCTTCACTTTTCCTGCGCCTTGATCCAGCGCCGATAACGGGCGTTGCCAAGCAGGGTTTGCCACTGCTGGCAAGCCAGCGCCAGCGATGGCGCAACCTTGGGGTGGCTCGGCTGACCTCGGCCCAGCCGCTGCAGCTGGTATTTCACCATCGCCATATAACCTACCGAAGCCAACACCTTGTTGCGCCAGGGGATGGGTCTGAGCTCGGCGCTTGCCGCCTGCTCACGGCGCCATCTGGCGGGCAGATCCGGGGCGATGGCAAGCGCGGTGGCCATGCCAACGACCGCAACTCCGCTACCGAGCACTTGTTCCACCACCGGATAACGGCGGATCCCCCCGGTCACCATCACTGGCATATGAGCGGCACTCACTATCTCTTCGGCAAACGTCAGAAAATAGGCTTCCCGCGCCAGGGTGCGGCCATCGCGGGCCTGACCGTGCATGGCGGGCGCCTCGTAACTGCCACCGGAGAGCTCCACCAGATCCACCCCGAGCGGGTTGAGCATGTCGACCACAGCTCTGGCATCTTCGGTACTGAAGCCGCCACGCTGAAAGTCGGCGGAGTTGAGTTTGACCGACAGCGAGAAGCGCTCCCCCACCTGCTCACGGATCCCCTGCACTATCTCCAGCAGCAAGCGGGCACGATTCTCAAGGCTGCCGCCCCAACGATCGCTACGCTGGTTGGTGAGCGGCGAGAGGAACTGGCTTAGCAGATAACCGTGCGCAGCGTGGATCTGCACTCCGTCAAAGCCAAGACGCTGTGCCAACAGCGCCGTATTGATAAAGCGTGCTTTCACCTCGGCAATATCGGCCTCGCTCATGGCCCTGGGCGGAGAGAACTGTTTGGAGAAACTGCCGAGCGCCATGGGCACGGCGGAAGGTGCCAGGGTAGGTTGCCCCAGCGCCGCCGGCATCTGGCGACCGGGGTGGTTGATCTGCATCCAGATCTGGGCCCCCCCGCTTTTGGCCGCTTCGGCCCAGGCCCTGAAACGCCCGGCCAGCTGTGGGGATAGCGCCGGGGTGTCGAGCACCACGCCCCCCGCTCCCGTCATGGCATGCCCATCCACCATCACATTTCCAGTGATGATAAGGCCAGCGCCACCCTCAGCCCAGGTGCGATAGAGGCGGATCAGCGCCTCGGAGGGGGCATGGTCACGGTCAGCCATGTTCTCTTCCATGGCTGCCTTGGCGAGACGGTTGATAAGCTGGCTGCCATTGGGCAGGGTCAGGGGAGTAAATGGGTTCATGGCGATCTCCTCGGTAGTGAGGGCCCCACCATAAGTTTGAAGCTGACTTGAAGGTCAAGCCCTTTGTCGAGATGCCGCTACGACCAAGGAAAGGCTATCCACCCAACCCTTGCTTGCTCAGGGCCGTTGACATTCAAGTGGGCTTTAACCCTAGAATCTCCCGGCACCCGCCCCTCAGCCTTAAGGTCAGGGGCCATCAACCTGCAGCCCAGGAGGCAAGATGAAGATCGGTGAACTGGCCAAACAGACCGGCATGGCGGCCTCGGCTATCCGCTTTTACGAAGCCAGGGGCCTGCTCAACAAGGTGCAACGGGGGGCCAACGGCTATCGCGACTACCCACCCGAGACAGTGCCGTTGCTGACCATCATCAGCCAGGCACAACAGGCAGGCTTCTCCCTCGACGAGATCAAGCAGCTGGTACCGGCGGATATCAGCACCTGGCAACACGCCCCGCTGCTGGCGGCACTCAAGGCCAAGGTGAACGACATAGAGGCGCTGGAGGCCAGACTTGCCCACAGCAAGCAGCAGTTGCAGACCCTGATCCGGCTGGTGGAGTCCAAACCCGACGAGATGCCCTGTGAAGAGAACGCCGCCCGGGTATTGGCCAGCATGGGCATCCCCTCTCACAAGCACGTCGCAAAGGCTGCCACCACGGCCAAGTCTGCGTTACGCCACAAAAGGTGATCCTGTTCACAACCGGCACACGCCCTCGACCAGAAAGGTTGAGAGCCAAGTGGAGAGGAATATGATGGGCGCCTGCCTCTCTTCACGAGCCCATTTATGAGCAACCCGCACGACCAGAATCCGCCAACAGAAATCCACCGCTGTGACAAATGCGGCGAGCGTACCCGCCATCTCGTGGTGCTGGTCGCCCGCGATCACAGCCAGGACATCATGCCCAAGGATCCGCGTAAAGCCTTCTGGCAAGCCTTTACTTCCAGCAGCATCACCAACTGGGCGTTTGGTGAAACACTGGCCTACCAGACCACCCATGTAAAACATCTAATTTGCGAACGCTGCGGGGAGAAGTTTCTGGAGTATTGAGTGGCGGTTGTACCCGGCAAGAGATGAAGCTCTGCCTGCGGTTGCTGTATCAAGCGGATAGATAACACCCACTTAATGAGCAATTTATTGATCTTTGGCAGGTTTTTGCCCGACTGCGGTTTTACCCTGCCCCTCTCTCGATTAATATGCCCCACTTGGCAACCACTCTTGCAGAGATAACCCTGTGCAGCCGTTTCGCCATCCACCACATCGCCGGATAACCGCAGCAGGCTGGAGGCTGTAATCCACGGGCGGTAGCGTGGGGGTAATCCACACCTCTCACATGCTGTGACTCGGTATATCAGACCATTCTTTAAGCCAGCATAAAAATATTTTTAATAGTAAAATTATCGACGGATATTGTCAGAGAAAACTTATATATAAAAATCAAAATGTAAATGTTAGCCTTTGAAATTTAAAGTTAATGATAGGTGGTTTTGTGAAAGGAAAATATATAGACATGATTTGGAATGACAATCCAAAACATATTAGAAAATTTCATGAAAACAAACAAATGTATAGTATTATGTGTGATGAGGTTAAATTTATCCTAACCAAATCCATTTTATCGGCAAACATTGAAGTTGCCTCAATTACAGCAAGAACAAAAACCGAGGCAAGTTTTTGTGAAAAAATACACCGTAAAAACTATAAAGATCCATTCCATGAAATAACCGATTTCTCGGGAGCTAGGATCGTATTCCTGTACGCTTCAGACCGAGGTAAGTTAGAAAATATTATCGAGAGTGAGTTTAAAGTAATCGAAAAAGCAGATAAAGTTCAAGGTTCTGATGTTGATCAATTCGGGTATGGGGCTCTCCATTATCTCGTAAAGCTAAAATCAGACTATCTAAAAGCTCGTTATCCAGAACTAGAAAATTTAGTATGTGAAATCCAAGTAAGAACTATCTTGCAAGACGCATGGGCAGTTGTAGCTCATCATTTAAGCTACAAACAAGAATCTGATATTCCCCAACACTTAAGGAGAAAACTAAACGCTCTCTCAGGGTTGTTTGAAACGGCTGATGATCAGTTTGAAACCATTAGAGAATTACGTTCAAAATATCAGAAATCAGTATCTGAAAAAATTGAAAATAATCAAGAGGAAAGCTTAGAATCTGAAATTGAGCTTGATAATTTAAAGGCTTATTTGTCGTGGAAATTCCCGAATAGGAAAAAATCAGATAGTTCTACAATGTCTGAAGCCATTCATGAACTTAAAAGTTTTGGTTATACAACTCTAAAACAACTTGATGATATAATAGAGCAGGCTCTAGAGGCGGCTGAGGCGTATGAAGAAAAATATCCACCATATGATCCAGATGATCATGAAGATACAAGTTACACACAAATAGGAATTGTACGAGTATCATTAGAGCTTGTAGATCACAAATATCTAGAACGAGCAGGAATCTCAAACTCATGGCTAGAGAAAAAATTAGAATTCTCCCATTTAGTAAAGGGACAAAGTTAGAATAGCAAAGCGTATTTAGATCTTGGTAACACCACCTCTATTTCCCAATATCCAGATATATGCTCCAGAAAAGAGCGCTCAGAGATGAAACGAATTCTGATTATTGGCAACTCGGGATCGGGCAAAAGCTGGTTGGCGGCGCAGCTGGCTGAGGTATTAACTATCCGCGAGGTCAATCTGGACACCATTGTCTGGCAGAAGGGCGGCTTTAACCAAAAACGGCCCCAGCATGAGATTGACCATGCCATTCAAACACTTGCTCAAGAGCCCTCATGGGTGGTCGAAGGGGTATTTGGCGCCCTGGCCGAGCAACTGCTTGATGCCGCCGATACCCTGCTCTTTCTGGATCTCGACTGGTCGGTATGCCGTGATTCACTGCTATCACGCGGATCACAAAGCGCCAGGCAACGGGATGCAGTGGCAGCGGAAAAGAACTTTCAACAACTGCTGGTGTGGGCATCGGAATATGGGCAGCGAGCCGGCAAAAACTCCAGCCACTTCCATCGCGAGCTGTTTGATCGATTCCCAAACGACAAGCACCATTTCACGACTCGGGCAGAGGTAAATCTCTATCTTAACCAACTAGTAACTAGCCATTGGAGTTTGAGCGCTGGTCACAACTAAGGTGGCTAGTTCCTGTAGAGGATAAATATGGGGCGTAGAACAGAGTTAATATGTGTAGCATCAGGCATCATCAATTCTTTTGCGAGCAGAAACAATGATATAGATGGATACTGGGGATTAGGAAAGCTGTACAAAACTCTTGAATCTGAAGAGTCAAAAGTCGTTTCTATAGAGTTGATTACCAAAGTCGTAACTCCAGATATAAATGAATTGAAGCTCATGTCTCAATCATATTCAGAATTGCTTACTAAATTAGTATGTAATAAGAAAATACCTATCCACTGGATAATTTCTGTCACAATAACATCTGAATTTGAAGCAGAATATCAACACCACTACCATTTCTGGCGTCGTGATCTTGGTAAACCTTGTAATCTGACTTGCACTATTGTTGATGATATGGGTAATAATCATATGGCTAAGGCATACGTTAACTGCTTCCCACACAATCCACATAAAGAGCTGAGAAGTTCAAGAGTTAAATGACTTTTAAAAACTTAGTGTAAATAAAGAGTTAAACACCAAGGTAAATACTATGAAATCACGCGTTATTTATTTATTGCTTTTCCTCGGATTATCCAATCAGCAGTCATTTGCTAATGAAGCCAGCTCTCAAGTATTCCCACGAAAAGAGGACTACCCGGCACCACCTGTATATAAAGGTAAGCCAGCCAAACTTTCACTAGACTCTGAATTGGCCAGAACATTCCGAACCCGACTTACCGCGGCCTTGTCACAAAAGCCAGTATATGCTGGTGAATATGTACTGACAGGCTGGGGATGTGGTTCATCAGGTTGTTATGATCAAGTCCTTGTCAACAAACGCACGGGTAAGGTACTGGATGCGGTATTTAATGCCTATAGCTCATATGATGTGAGTAATGATTCTGATATCCGTGTGGGAGAATGGATAGAATCTCCCCAAATTGATAGCCGCCTTCTCACAACGGTTAAAGTTGAAAACAGTCAAGACGGAAAGTCTTTTGTTTATTACACAAACTATTACATTGTTGATAAAAACCAGCTCACACTTATAAAAACTGTCCAAGACAGTAAATAAAATACGAAAGCAATACTTTTCAAAAGCTCACGCAAAAGAATAAATCACCATGAAATATCTTGTCATCATTACAGCTTTATTGCTGTGTTTCTCCGTCTCAGCAAAGACAAACTCATCTTATATGATTAGCGGAGTCAAAATTGAAATACAAAAAGAAAATGACTGTTATTATTTATTGGCTGCCGGAAAAGAGAAAGAAACTCTGATATGTGTTGATGATGAACTGCAATCTGACTTTATCATAAAAGATTTCAACTTTGACGGTTACAAAGATATTGCAATCTCTAGCTCTCTCGGCATGGTAAATACCGTCTTTTATGTATTCTTGTATGACCATATAAATGCAGCATTTAAAAAGTTAGAATTTGCGGACTATAGAATGCCCACCTCGGCCTGTGGGGATCTCTACAACCTTGCAGTTCGATCAGACGCTCTTTCTTTGGTTAGTTCTTGCCGCTCCGGCCCTGTATGGTATTACGACACTTACCAATATAATTCTCAGGGTGAGCTCTGGCTATATAAAACAACAGAGTATCAAATCCAAAACTCCGAGATTGAGACCTTCCCTCTTTACGAGCACACATTTAATAATAAGGGGGATAAACTGGACACCGTGGCGATTGACTTTGATGGCAAGAAAATTCTCTGGCCAGTCACATCTGAGAAAGTTTTTCTCTACTCATCACCTGAAAAAACATCAAAGACCAAGGCCTATCTAATTCATAATGACAAAGTTGAAATCCTTGAGCAGAAAGATGATTGGATTAAAATTCGTTTTGCCTCCAGAAAAGGCCCGCTTATCCGCTGGCTTTATCTTCCAGAGACAATCGCCAAAAATTAATGAGCCCCCTGTTTTTAGTTTTATCACACATCACGCCAACATATAAAAATGATCCAACAAAAACAGACTCCAAAACCTGACCATATGTTTTTCAGAAAATTTATATCCTATCTGGCTATTACCATGCCTATCGGCCTGATCCCGGAATTTATTCGGCAGGACTTTCATCTGGATTTGCTCTCATGGCAGGAGGGCGGCCGCCTCACTCTGATCATGATTGGCGTCGCGGCGGCAATGGCGGGAATTGACTGGCTCGTGTATCGCTATCGAACCAAATGACAGCAACCAAAAGGCTCGGTTGGGCCAAACAGGTAGGTAAGGTCGGGCTGCCACAGAATATGGCAGCCCCGTGTCATCAAGAGAGCATGCTTCTTAGCATCCAGGCGGTTTTTTCATGAATATCGATGCGCTGGGTCAGCACATCGGCAGTGGGCTGGTCATTGACGGCATCGACCAGATCGAACAGTTTTCTGGCGGTTCTCGCCGTGGCTTCTTGCGCCAACACCAGATGTTTGAGCATTTCACTGGCACAGGGCACCCCTTCGACCTCCTCAATGGAGGAGAGACGGACAAACTCCTTGTATGTGCCGGGGGCCGGGAAGCCCAATGCGCGGATCCGCTCGGCGATAACATCCAGCGCATTCCACTGCTCGGTGTATTGATCCATAAACATATTGTGCAGGCTGTTGAACTGCGGGCCGGTTACGTTCCAGTGAAAATTGTGGGTCATCAAATAAAGGGTGTAACTATCGGCAAGCAGTGCCGACAATCCATCTGCAATTTTCTTGCGATCGGCGGCTGAAATACCGATATCCATTTCTGGTAAAACCACACTCTCTTTTTTCATCACGCTAACTCCTGTTATTGGCTTTCGGCTTGATAAATTTGGCCGATGCTTTTGCAACAATCATCCCGCCGACCGACGCTACGGCATTCAGACGATAGATACCGTGACGCTGGTCGACTATTCTGGCCGAGAGCGCTACTTTGCTGCCAATATCGATGGGAGCAATAAAACGAACGGTCAGCTCCGCTGTTAATCCTCTTATTCCCCGTTGCAGCAACGCATGTGTCATCACCGCATCGAGCAGGGTGCTGGTCATGCCGCCATGCAAAATATCGCTGTAACCCTGATGGCGCTGGTTGGCAATAAACAGCCCTTCCGTCGTCCCTTCCTCCCCCTGATAAAAGCGAATTCCCAGTGAATCCGGGTTATGAGTGCCACACACCATGCAACGGGCGTGGGACATCATGGTCTGTTGATAACTCTCTGATTGATATTCATCCACTTGATCTATTCACTCGCTATTTGGCCACTCGCATGTTGAGAACAGAGTGCTAGGAGAGCAACTCTTCGATGGCGGCATGTGCCTGGGTGCCATAGATGATGGAGGGGCCGCCTCCCATCAATACCGCGACATCCACGGTGGCAATGAGTTCCGCTCGCGAAGCACCGGCCTTCACGGCCCCGGCAACATGGGCGGCAATGCAGCCATCGCAGCGGGAAGCGATACCAATACCGAGGGCGATCATTTCCCGATATTTCAACGCCAGCGCCTCGTCCTGTTTCATAACGGCTTTGTGCAGCGCAATAAATGCATTCATGGTATCCGGGCTGCTCTTGCGATAAGCAGAGCCAAGCTGGTGTTGTTCTTTATTGATCTCTCGATAAATTTTCATCACGTTATTTCTCCGGTGTGAAAATCTCACCTTTATAGAATGACTGCACTGTCATGCTGATTAACCAGATGATCAATACAATCAGGGCACACACCACTATTTTGGCCAGATAATATGGAATGATATTCCCGGTTGCGTCGGCAAACATGGCCGAGGCTGCGGAAAATGCCGCCAGTGGAAATGAGTACGCCCACGAAGAGAGAAAAAATTTCAGTTTCAAAAAAGTGAGGGTGTTGTACATCAGCAAGATAAATACAAACAGCGCAAAATAATAAATGACATGGGCAAACAGGTCGCTGGAGCTGGCTATTTCGCTATACGAGATAAATCCGATGGAAGGCGGTGCCAGCAGAATAAACATGGTGGGCATCAGCTTCTCGGGCAGGCTCTCATGAAAGAACAGCCGATAGAGCACTATGGTCAGCAGAGAGAACCAGAAAATAAGGCCAATGCTGAAGAAGAACAGGCTGATCTCGTGAAAGCCAAGCGGCACGCCCCCCAGGGGCACCACAATATTGCCGACAATCGGTATAAACCATGCCGGATTGGTGTGGGTGATTGTGAAATGGTCGCGATGGATCCAGTTGCTCATGATGTAGAGGGTGAAGAGCAGTTGCAAGCTGGCGCCCACCGACCAGAGGGCCAGCGCTGCATCATGCCAGCTGGCCCAGTAGGCGGATTGCAGCAGCAAGCTGATTGAGATGGTCGGGAAGAAATTGATCCTGACCGGGTGTTTCAGCTCATGCAGGAACTCGTCATTGTGTCTGAGGATTTTCCAGCCATACATCACCAGAAACGTCGCCAGTAACAGGGAGGACAAGACCCCGAACAGGAACCCTGCCGACTGCAACAGCAGCAGATCCGGAAATGCCTTGCGACAGGCAATCGCCGCCCCCGTCAGCCCCATGATGATTGAAAACAGTGTGACAGGCATATGTGCAATCTTGGTTATGGAGGGGATTTGCTTACCCTCTTGATTCAGGTTTTCCATCAACGTTCCCCTCCAGTTCGACCTAGCGGTTGTGCTTACTCTTCACAACATTTTTTGTGGTTGCGCTGACGGTTACCCTGACAGCCCTGCTGTTGTCCGGAGGCTGACTTGCAGCCCCCCCCTTTGCCAAGGCGGCCACGGGGAGCGCATTGACGGCTTCCCTTGCCGTGATGGCCAGCCCCCTCGGCGCAGCGCGATGCACTTCCCTGTTCAGCGGATGTCAGCTCGGTCAGATTGCCCGACTCATTGCTCAGCATGTCGGCCATAGCGAGACGCCCCTGACTGGCCTGATAGACGGCAAGCCCGCTGCCCAGCAGCTTGCCAAGCATCTTGCTACCGATATTTTTCAGCACGATACGACGGGCTCCCTGCGCCTGGAGCAGCTCCGCCAACGCACTTTTGCACTCGTTGCCTGCCACCGGATTGGCGATTTCTACCAGGGTGCGTCCCTGTTCATCTACGAATACAAAGCGCTCTGCCTTGGCAAAATGTCCTGCGATATGGTCGTCATTCATCGGAATGGCTGTGATGATGGTCATTTGACCTCCTGCTATCACTGTTGATATTCCGGCCCTGCCCCTTGCCACTCTGCATTCGTCCCCTTGTTCAGGAGCTTCCCGCAGGCTTGCCGGTTGGCATGGCCATGTTCCCAGCCTCTTGCAGCAACCAGATGAAGAGCCGTACGCATCAACTTTTACTGGTTTAGTCACGCATCATTCGGCTCGATAAGCGTCTGATCATGATGCCGCCGTAATTGGCATATGCCATGTATACGCTCAGTTTATGGCATATACAACAAACTATTTTTTCCAACGAAGAGGTTTAGGGACTCATTAAAGCTCGCCCTGGCATCATTCCAGTGCGCGCCAATCCGCTATCAGCGAGGGCAAAAGGCAGGGGGAGAAATGGCGCATAAAAATCCTAATCCGCCCGGCGAAATGGCGACTTTTTGTGAGAAGGGTCACATCTGATGGCGCCGTTTAACCACATATAAATCCAGACCACGCTGATGATTAATTTATTGATATGGCGCATTACAAACCTGACGGCGAGCCTAACATCAATACATTTATCTGTTTTTAAAGAAGAAATGGATGGTTGACTGAAAATGGCGAGTCCTGCCTGAAAACGGGATCTTCATCACATCGCGTTTTACTGCGCACAAAAATCCAGTGATTAGCACATTTGTCCGATAGGGAGGGTGCGGACGAGCCGGGATAATGATCAGGTCATTTTTATCCAGTACGTCGATACGTACTCACGCATAGCTTCCGTCACCGGAAGCGGGGAGAGCGCTATGATCACCACCTTGATCAATGAACATCTGATCAACCTCGATTTGAAAGCGACGCGTAAGGAAGAGGTCTTCACCGAGATGGCCCGCCTGCTGGCGTCGCAAGGCAAGGTCAGCGACGAGCAGGCCTTTATCAAGGATCTGTGGGCCCGCGAAGAGCTGGGCAATACAGGCTTTGAAGAGGGCGTGGCCCTGCCCCACGCCAAGAGTGCGGCGGTATGCAACCCGGCGGTCGCCATCGGCATCAGCCGCAACGGCATCGAGTACGGCGCCGAAGATGGCAAGCCGTCCCACATTTTCTTTATGATCGCCTCCCCCGATGGCGGCGCCAACCACCATATCGAGGTGCTGGCCGAGCTCTCCGGCAAGCTGATCGAAGAGGGCTTTATCGCCAAGCTGCTGGCGGCGAAAACTCCGGCCGATGCGCTGGCGCTGCTGCTGGCCAAGAAAGAGGAGCAGAGCGCGGCCCCGACCACCAGCAAAGGCTTTATCATCGGTGTCACCGGCTGCCCGGCCGGTATCGCCCACACCTATCTGGCGGCCGAGTCGCTGGAGCGCGCCGCCAAGGAGCTCGGTTATGAGGTGAAGGTGGAGACCAACGGCTCCATCGGCGTCAAGAACAGCCCGACCACCGACGAGATCGCCCGCGCCACCGCCATCGTGGTGGCCTGTGACAAGCAGGTGGACATGGCCCGCTTCGCTGGCAAGCCGCTCATCAAGACCGGCGTGAAAGCCCCCATCAAGGATGGCAAGGGTCTGATCGAACAAGCGCTGAAGGCCCCCGCCTACGTGGCTGGCAAAGAAGATAAAAAGGGTGAAGAGAAGAGCGCGGGCGGCAGTTCCGATCTCTATCGCTACCTGATGAACGGTGTATCTCACATGATCCCGTTCGTGGTGACCGGCGGTCTGTTGATTGCGCTGGCACTGGCCATCGGCGGCAACCCGACCCCGAGCGGCATGCAGATCCCGGAAGGGAGCATGTGGAACCAGATCCTCAACGTGGGCGTGGCCGCCTTCACCCTGATGATCCCCATTCTGGCGGGCTATATCGCCTACGCCATCGGAGACCGTCCGGCGCTGGCACCAGGCTTTATCGGCGGCTGGATCGCCAACAACGGCAGCTTCTACGGCGCGGATGCCGGTACCGGCTTTATCGGTGCCATCATCGCGGGCCTGCTGGTCGGCTATCTGGTGCGCTGGATTGCCACCCGCCAGTACCACAAGATGGTGCAACCGCTGGTGCCGATCCTGATCGCCCCCATCGTCGGGTCGCTCTTTATCGCTGCCGTATTCATCTTCATCATCGGCGCCCCGATTGCCGACATGATGACTGGCCTCAATGCCATGCTGCTCTCCATGAGTGGTGGCAGTCTGGTGCTGCTGGGTATCGTGCTGGGTGGTATGGCCGGCTTTGATATGGGTGGCCCGGTCAACAAGGTGGCCTTCCTCTTCTCCGTCGGCATGATCGCCTCCGGTCAGACCCAGTTCATGGGTGCCATGGCCTGCGCCATCCCGGCTGCGCCCCTTGGCATGTCGCTGGCTACCGTACTCGGTCGCAAGCTCGGCATCTTTGACGAGTCCGAGATCGAAGCGGGCAAAGCCGCCGGTGCCATGGGTCTGGTGGGTATCTCCGAAGGTGCGATTCCGTTCGCCGCCCGTGACCCGCTCGCCGTCATTCCGGCCAACGTGCTGGGCAGCATGACCGCAGCTGTGATGGCCTTCCTGTTCGGCATCACCAACAGCGTTGCCCACGGTGGCCCCATCGTGGCCCTGCTGGGTGCCGTCAACAAGCCGCTGCTGGCCCTGCTCTGCATGATCTGCGGTGCCATCGTCACAGGCGTGGTGGCGGTTGCCCTGAAAAAACTGCGGGTCAAGAAGAGTGACGAGGTGACCCTGGCCAAGGCGGCCTGAGAGCCCCTCGCCATCGCGGCTCGTAGAGCATAAAAGAGGCCACCCCACGGGGTGGCCTCTTGTTTTTGGGATGGCTGGCGAGCCGTATTTCCCAATATCGCCCCCCGAGAAATAGTGGTCGATAAGCACTCTTCCTCGTCTATCCCTTCACCTCTCTCCTTGCCTTTCCTTGGCTCCCTTCTGACCTCTCCCCTCCTCAGCCCAGACCTTACACAAAGCGCCAAACTGGCTGAAATGGCAGCAATCTGGCGTCAGCGGTGTGATGTTTCTCACGCTTTGTCCGCGAAAGCGCAAAAACTAGGAAAATTTCCTAGCCCCACTAGGGATGGCTCTCAAGCCATTTTTTGCCCCTCTTATTAGAGTCACCCCACCTGATGTCGTGACCCGCACCGCGATGGGCAATGTGCCCCGTCATCCCGTGCCGGGCCCGGGTTTATATGGATGGAGCGTCGAGCGCAGCAACGGCTGACAGCCCCGACGTTCCGTTCTCCCTTCCGTGGCGTGACCTCGAACAACCTATCTACAAATGAGGGGCGCGGCGGAAATACCGTCTATCTCGCAGAGGATGAACGAAGATGTTGAAATTGCTCCAACAGGTCCGGGTCCCCACCCTGGACCTGCCGGTCGAAGCCCGGCGCAAGCTCTGGTTCAAGCCGTTTATGCAATCTTATCTGGTTGTATTTATTGGCTATTTGACCATGTATCTGATCCGCAAGAACTTCAACATTGCGCAAAATGACATGATCCAGGAGTACGGTCTCTCCATGACCGAGCTCGGCATGATCGGCCTTGGCTTCTCCATCACCTACGGGGTAGGCAAGACCATCGTCTCCTACTACGCCGACGGCAAGAACACCAAGCAGTTCCTGCCGCTGATGCTGATCCTCTCCGCGCTGTGCATGCTGGGCTTCAGTGCCAGCATGGGCGGCACCGGTTTCAGCCTCTACTTCATGATCTTCTTCTATGCCCTGAGCGGTTTCTTTCAGAGCTGTGGTGGCTCCTGCAGCTACTCCACCATCACCAAGTGGACCCCTCGCAACAAGCGCGGCACCTATCTGGGTATGTGGAACCTCTCTCACAACGTGGGCGGTGCCGGTGCGGCCGGTGTGGCGCTGTTCGGTGCCAACTACCTGTTTGATGGCAACGTGCTCGGCATGTTTATCTTCCCCTCCATCATCGCGCTGATCGTCGGCTTTATCGGCCTGCGCTTTGGTAGCGATTCGCCGGAAGCCTATGGCCTTGGCAAGGTGGAAGAGCTGTTTGACGAAGTGGCGAGCGAAGAGGATATCGCCACCGAGGAGCAGCAGCTGACCAAGTGGCAGATCTTCGTGAAGTACGTGCTGCTCAACAAGGTGATCTGGCTGCTCTGCTTTGCCAACATCTTCCTCTACGTGGTGCGTATCGGTATCGACCAGTGGTCTACCGTCTATGCCCACCAAGAGCTGGGCTTCTCCAAAGACGTGGCTATTCAGGGCTTTACCTTCTTCGAAGTGGGCGCACTGGTCGGCACCCTGATGTGGGGTTACCTCTCCGATCTGGCCAATGGCCGTCGTGGTCTGGTGGCTTGCGTGGCGCTGGCGCTGATCATCGCGACCCTGGGTCTCTACCAGCATGCGACTACCCAGTTTATGTTCCTGGGTTCCCTGTTCACCCTGGGCTTCCTGGTGTTTGGCCCGCAACTGCTGATCGGCGTGGCCGCCGTGGGCTTCGTACCCAAGCAGGGCATCAGCGTGGCCGATGGCGTCAAGGGCACCTTCGCTTACCTGATTGGTGACAGCTTCGCCAAACTGGGTCTGGGCATGATCGCCGATGGCACCCCCATCTTCGGTCTGACCGGCTGGACCGGCACCTTCGCGGCGCTGGATATCGCAGCCGCAGCCTGTCTGGTACTGATGGGTTGTGTCGCGGTCGCCGAAGAGCGCAAGATCCGCCGCATCAAGCGCGAGCTGAAAGCCGCCGAGCTGGCTGCCCAGACCGCCTGATAGCCATAACAACAGACGCAGATTGTTCAGGGCCACCCACAGGGGTGGCCCTTGTTGTTTGGAGAAAACCCACTTCCGGCTGGCCCATATCAGCCTGCACTGCCGTTCAAGGGACGGGCATATCCCCATCAAGATCCCACTTTTCATATGGACTTTTGGTAAAAGCCCCCCGCTGGCGCTATCTTGTTGCTCCCCCTTGTCAGCATCACAGAGAGCAGATGAAGATCGTCGCCGTCACCGCTTGCCCGACCGGTATCGCCCATACCTATATGGCTGCCGATGCCCTGCAAAAAGCCGCCACTGGGCTGGGACTCAAGATCAAGGTCGAGACTCAGGGCGCCATGGGCATGGAGAACATGCTGACCGCCCGCGATATTGCCAGCGCCGACTTGGTGCTGATTGCCTCCGATATCGAGATTGAGCAGAAAGAGCGCTTCCTCGGCTGCACCATCCATCAGGTGAGACTGGAAACCGTGCTGCTGGATGCCAACGCCGTACTCAAGGCTCTGCCGATCCCGGCCTGATGCTGACCCGCGAAATCACCTTCTACTGCCAGCAGGGGTTGAGCATCACCCAGGCCAAACAGTTGAACCGGCTGGCGGGGATGTTCAAATCCACCATCCGCTGCGCCAACCTCACCCGGCGCCAGACCGTTGCCGCCAGCAACCAGCTCTCCCTGTTGACCCTCGCCACCCAGCCCGGCGATCTCTGCCAGTTGCAAATTGAAGGGTGCGATGCCGAGCTGGCCCACATGGCCTTCACCTGCTGGTGCGGGGAACTGGGTCAACCACTGGTGCGCCCGCACACCGCCGCGCTGGCGGAGTTGCGACTGGCCAACGCTCTGCCCGACTACCATTTTGCCCTGCGCCAGTTGGCCCACAGCCCCGAACCGCTGACCAAAGCCGAGGCCCTCGAGCATCTGATCGATCTGCTGCCCGCCGAGCTGATCACCGACCGCGCCACACTGACCGCCGCGGTGGAACGGCGCGAGCAGGTCTCGGCCACCATCATCCGCCCCGGCCTGGCCATGCCTCATGTATTGAGCGAAGGGATCAGCCAGCCAGCGCTGACTCTGCTCAATTGCAAGGAGCCCATTGAGTGGGGCTCTCAAATCGGGCCGGTGCAGACCGTTATTCTGCTGGCGGTGCCGGTTGGTAGCGGACGGGAGACCCTGCGCCCCCTCACCCGACTGGCGCAGGCGATGATCGACGATGTGGTCAGCCACGCCCTTTTGCAGGCAGGCTCGGCCCCCGCCCGTCAGGCTATCGTCGTCGAGAGCCTGTTAAGCTAGGCGAATTGGCTCTGGGCGCTGCTTGCTGTAACGCCAGCCATTCATCCTGCCCTCAGCACCCTGTGGTACACTCGCTGCCATCGTCTGTCTGAAGTGTGTATCCGATGAAATCTCCCCGCTCCCGTCTCTCTGTCAACCGTACGCCGCGCGATAACGCCCCGCGCACGGCGGCCAAACCAGCCGCACCCCGCCATGTTTCCCCCCGCAAACCGGAGCTGGCACCGGCGGATCGCAAGCTGTTGCTGCTAAACAAGCCCTACATGGTGCTCTGCCAGTTCACCGACGAGGCGGGCCGCGAGACCCTCAAGGATTACATCAAAGAGCCCGGCATCTATGCCGCAGGGCGGCTCGATCGCGACAGCGAGGGGCTGCTGCTGCTCACCAACGATGGCAAGCTGCAGGCGCGCCTCACCCAGCCCGGGGAGAAGACCCCCAAGACCTACTGGGTGCAGGTGGAAGGCATTCCGAGCGAGGAGAAACTGGCCGCTCTGCGCGCCGGTGTGGAGCTCAATGACGGCATGACCCTGCCCGCCGGGGCGCGCATCATGGATGAACCTGCGGTGTGGCCGCGCAATCCGCCCATTCGCGAGCGCAAGGAGATCCCCACCAGCTGGCTGGAGATCAAGATTATCGAGGGGCGCAACCGGCAGGTGCGGCGGATGACCGCCCATATCGGCCACCCCACCCTGCGCCTTATTCGCTACGCCATCGGCGACTGGACCCTGGATGGTCTGGCACCCGGCGAGAGCCGCAGCCTGCCCGCCCCCGAGCTGGCGCCGCTCTCCACCGGCCGCCCGCGACCCTCCTCATCTCGTTCAGGCGCTCATACCGCCAAACCGGCCAAACCGGCAGGGGAGGCACCACGGCGGGCCAGCCAGCCGAGACGGGACGAGCGTCCCCGCAGCACTCACCCAACCGAACGTTCAACTTCAAACCCGACCGGCGGCAAACCCCGCAGCAGTGGTCGAGGAACGGCACGCCGACCCGCCCGTGCGGGCAATCCCGATAGCAACGACAAGGAGTCATGATGAGCAATCAGGCAGAGCAATCGACCACCAGCCACGCCCGTATGGAGGCGCGCCTGACGGTCGCCGCCCTGGTCCAGTGGCAGGGGCGCTTTCTGGTGGTGGAAGAGGAGATAAAAGGCCAGCGCCGTTTCAACCAACCCGCCGGCCATGTGGAGCCGGGGGAAAACCTGCTTGAAGCGGCTTGCCGCGAGCTCAAAGAGGAGACGGGGCTGACCGCCACGCCGACCGCCTGGCTTGGTACCTATCTGTTCAAACCGGCCGACAGCGATGCCACCTATGTGCGCACCGCCATCATCTTCGACCTTGAAAAAGCGCCGGGTCAGCACCATCCAGAGGATCCTGACGGTGATGTGCTGGCTTGCCACTGGCTCACTCTTGAAGAAATAGCGGAATGCAAACCGGCCCTGCGCAGCCCCTTGGTGTGGCAGTGCATTCAGGATTATCTGGCGGGGACACGGCTGCCGCTCTCGGCCCTCAAGGCCTTTATCTGAGGCCATTTGACACTCTTTTTCGGTGACAAAGGCCAACAACAGAAAAACGATTTCCTGCTATCAGGTTCCTGATGGGAACTGCGGCATGGATATGTGACCGGGGGCGCAAAACTCTGGTAGAATACGCCCCGTTTAAACGAACTGGTAACTTCGACTAATGACAGACAACAGCCAAATCAAGGTGATCGTCGGCATGTCCGGCGGCGTGGATTCTTCCGTCTCGGCCTACCTGCTCCAGCAGCAGGGTTATCAGGTCGAAGGCTTGTTCATGAAGAACTGGGAAGAAGACGACACGGACGAGTACTGCTCTGCCGCCCAGGATTTGGCTGATGCCAAGGCCGTCTGCGACAAGCTGGGGATGAAACTCCACACCATCAACTTCGCGGCCGAGTACTGGGACAATGTGTTCGAGCACTTCCTCGAAGAGTACAAGGCTGGCCGCACGCCAAACCCCGATATCCTTTGCAACAAGGAGATCAAGTTCAAGGCGTTCCTCGAATTTGCCGCCGAAGAGCTGGGTGCCACCTACATCGCCACCGGCCACTATGTGCGCCGTGACGACAGCACCGGCCGCCCGCGCCTGCTGCGCGGTCTCGATACCAACAAGGATCAGAGCTACTTCCTCTATACCCTGAGCGAGAAGCAAGTGGGTCAGAGCCTGTTCCCGGTTGGCGACCTGGAAAAGCCCGAGGTGCGCCGCATCGCCGAGCAGCTGGATCTCATCACCGCCAAGAAGAAAGACTCCACCGGTATCTGCTTTATCGGCGAGCGCAAGTTCAAGGACTTCCTGGCCAAGTTCCTGCCCGCCCAGCCCGGTAAAATCGAGACCGTGGATGGCAAGGTGATCGGCGAGCATCAGGGTCTGATGTATCACACCCTGGGCCAGCGCAAGGGGCTCGGTATCGGTGGTCGCAAAGATGCCACCGAAGAGGCCTGGTATGTGGTCGACAAAGAGGTCGAGCGCAACGTGCTGGTGGTGGCGCAGGGCGAGCATCCCCGTCTCTACTCCGATGGCCTGATTGCCAGCCAGTTGCACTGGGTGGATCGCACCCCCATTCGCGAGCCGCGTCGCTGCACCGTCAAGACCCGCTACCGTCAGCAGGATATCCCCTGCCTGATCCAGCCCATCGACGACGAGACCATCCGGGTCATCTTCGACGAGAAACAGGCTGCAGTGACCCCGGGCCAATCCGCTGTCTTCTACGACGGGGAAGTGTGTCTGGGCGGTGGCATCATCGAACAACGTTTCAGCCATCCGGTTTGAATCCTTAACAGAAGGCAGCAGACGTGAGCGATAAATTCCAAGACAGAACCATGGCCTTTGCCGGCATCTGCCAGGCCGCGTATCTGGTGCAGAAGGTGGCCCGAGACGGCAGCTGTGACGAGGCCGCCCTGCGCGAGAGCCTCTCCAGCATTCTGGTGACCAACCCGAGCCAGCCGCTCGAGGTGTTCAACAACACCCATCTGGCCATTCGCGACGGCTACCGTGCGCTGGTCGAGCAGTTGGGTGCCGACGGCAGCCAGAAGAATGCCGAGCTGACCCGCTACGTGGTGAGCCTGATTGCACTGGAGCGCAAGCTGGCCAAGCGCAAGGACATTCTCAATATGCTGGGTGAGCGGATCAGCCAGATTGGCCGCCAGCAACAGCACTTCGATCTGCTCGACGAGCAGATTTTGGCCAACATGGCGAGCATCTACAGCGATCTTATCAGCCCCATCGGGCCACGCATCCAGGTGGCGGGTACCCCGCTGTTCCTGCAGCAACCGCTGGTGCAGCACAAGGTGCGCGCCCTGCTGCTGGCGGGCATTCGTGCCTGCGTGCTGTGGCGTCAGCTCGGTGGCAGCCGCACCCAGATCATCTTCGCTCGCAAGAAGATGGTGGAGCTGGCCAAACGTTACTAATCATCGGCTCGCGCGCGGGCAAGCGAGGTCGACATCAGGGTGAACAGCCGCACATCAGCCTTGATGACAACTCAGCCCCACGCGCGAGTGGATACGGATCCCCCACACAAATCATCAGGAGTTCACCCCATGGAGCTGTCCGCGCTGACTGCTGTTTCCCCGATTGACGGTCGTTATGGCGACAAGGCCGATGCCCTGCGCCCTATCTTCTCCGAATTCGGCCTGCTGCGTTTTCGCGTCGAAGTCGAGGTGCGCTGGTTGCAAAAACTGGCCAGCCACGCCGGGATCCCGGAAGTCCCTGCCCTGAGCGCGGCCGCCAACGCCCTGCTCGACGGCATCGTCAGCAACTTCAACGAGAGTGACGCCGCCCGTATCAAACAGATCGAGCGCACCACCAACCATGATGTGAAAGCGGTGGAGTACTTCCTCAAAGAGAAAGTCGAAGTGAACCCGGAGCTGGCGGCTGTCAGCGAGTTCATCCACTTCGCCTGTACCTCGGAAGACATCAACAACAACTCCCACGGTCTGATGCTGAAAACCGCCCGCGAAGAGGTCATCAAGCCTTATTGCGAAAAGCTGATCAGCGAGCTCAAGCGCCTGGCTCACGAGTATCGTGACATGCCGCTGCTCTCCCGTACCCACGGTCAGCCGGCCACCCCGAGCACCATGGGCAAGGAGATGGCCAACGTCGCCTACCGTCTGGAGCGCCAGTTCAAGCAGATCATGGCGGTGGAGATCCTCGGCAAGATCAACGGTGCGGTCGGCAACTACAACGCCCACCTCAGCGCCTACCCGGATGTGGACTGGCACCAGTTCTCCGAGGAGTTTGTGACTTCCCTCGGCCTGACCTGGAACCCCTACACCACCCAGATCGAGCCGCACGACTATATCGCCGAGCTTTTCGACGCCATGGCCCGCTTCAACACCATCCTGATCGACTTCGACCGCGATGTGTGGGGTTACATCTCCCTGGGTCACTTCAAGCAGCGCACCATCGCGGGTGAAATCGGCTCCTCCACCATGCCGCACAAGGTCAACCCCATCGACTTCGAGAACTCCGAAGGCAATCTGGGTCTGGCCAACGCCGTGTTCCAGCATCTGGCGAGCAAGCTGCCCATCTCCCGCTGGCAGCGTGATCTGACCGACTCGACCGTGCTGCGCAACCTGGGTGTGGCGGTGGGTTACTCCCTGATTGCCTATCAGGCGACCCTCAAGGGCATCTCCAAGCTGGAAGCCAACGACGCCGCCATGGCCGCCGATCTGGATGCCAACTGGGAAGTGCTGGCCGAGCCGATCCAGACCGTGATGCGCCGCTACGGTATCGAGAAGCCCTACGAGAAGCTCAAGGAGCTGACCCGTGGTCGCCGCGTCGATGCTGAAGGGATGCGTACCTTTATCGACACCCTGGAGTTGCCGGAAGCGGTCAAGGTTGAGCTGAAGAAGCTGACCCCGGCCAACTACATCGGCGACGCCCAGCGTCTGGTCGATCTGCTGAAGTAAGCCAACCGGCAGTGACGAAGGGGCCCTGTGCACGATATGCCACAGGGCCCCTGTTATTTTCCCTGCCACGGCAGGATCCCGAGTGGCTTTTCCCAAGCCTGCCTTGGGCAAAACCTCTTTGCGAGACACGAGAAACAGCATGTACGAACTCAATCTGGATATCGCTCACTTCCTCGAGCACTACTGGCAGAAGCGCCCGCTCCTTATCAAGGGTGGCTTCAAGGACTTTCAGGATCCCATCAGCCCGGATGAGCTGGCGGGTCTGGCCATGGAAGAGGTGGTCGAGTCCCGCCTCGTCACCCGTTTCGACGGCAAGTGGGATGCCGCTCACGGCCCCTTCGAATCCTACGACCATCTGGGCGAAGAGAACTGGACTATTCTGGTACAGGCTTGCAACCACTGGGCTCCCGAGGTGAACGAGCTGGCGGTGCCGTTCCAGTTCATCCCGGGCTGGCGCTTTGACGATGTGATGGTGAGCTTCTCCACCCCCCATGCGGGTGTCGGCCCCCACATCGACAATTACGATGTGTTTATCACCCAGGGTCTGGGCAAACGCCACTGGCGAGTCGGCGATGCCAAGCCGCTCAACGAGTTCGCCGCCCACGCCGCACTGCTACACTGCGAGCCGTTCGAGGCGATCATCGACGTCATCATGGAGCCGGGTGACATCCTCTACATTCCACCCGGATTCCCCCACGAAGGCTACGCCATCGAGCCCTCCATGAACTTCTCGGTGGGCTTCCGCGCGCCGGATGCCAAGGCGCTTATCTCCTCCTTTGCCGATCATCTGATCGACAACGAGGTGCGTACCGAGCGTTACGGCGATGCCGATCTCAAGCCCCGTGCCCGTCACGGCGAGATCCAGCCCCACGAGCTGCACCGTCTGCGCGAGCTGATGCAACAGGCCCTCGATGACGAGACCCTGTTCAAGGAGTGGTTCGGCACCATGATCTCCGAGGCCAAGCACGATCTGGACGTCAATCCGGTCGAGCCGGACTACAGCGCCGAGGAGGTAGCCGACCTGCTGACCCAGGGCGAACCTGCCATCAAGGTGCCGGGTCTGCGCACCGTCTGGTTTAGCGGCGAGAGCCAGCAATGCTTCATCGACGGCGAAGCCTGGACGCTGCAGAGCGAAGACGCGGCCGCCATTTCGCTCTTGTGTGACAAGGACATCATCACTCAGGCCGACATGGTGGAGCTGGCCGATCAGGCCGGTTTCCTGCAATTGCTGACCCGTCTGGTCAACCGCGGTTACTGGTTCTTCAACTGATCCGGTGGTAACCGAAGGATAAAGGGGCGCCTTATGGCGCCTTTTTTGTCATTCAGATGCTGTCCAATTAACCATCGATGCGTGAAGCTGAACCCACTCTTGATGAACCGACAAGTGGTGATTTATTGAACTAAGATCGATGGGTATCATGCGTCCGTACCTGTTCAAAAGAGAAGCGCCACCATGCAAATCACCTCCCGGCCCATGCCGCTGCCTGATTACGGCAAATACCCCTCCTCTCCGGCTGTCACACCCGAGCAGGTCAGTCAGGCCCGTAACGAAGCACTGACCAAGAAGGATGAATTGCAGGCACAGAACGAAGAGAAAGCAACGGCTCGCAGAACCCTGGCGGTCTCTTATACGGCTAACCAGCAAGATAAAGCCGTGGTGGAGCGCTACCTGGAGGCCAGCGGTCAGGAGAGCGACAGCAAATCGGGCCCGAGCACGGCTGATATGTATCAGGCTGCGAATCGCTACCAGCGCCAGCAGAATCTGAGCGACTATATGCAGTTCCAGCAGAGCCCGCTCGCCCAGCAGATGGGGGACATGTTGGGTGAAGATAAACGCAAGGGCACCCAGCTCGATATCATTGCCTGAGCCTATTTGCTCGAATAAGCCCGGCAGGGACCAATACAAGATGAAAAAGCCCTCGATGAGGGCTTTTTCGTTATGGCTTGTCGCTGCGACGTCTCGTTATAAATGGGACTCTTCTGCCTGCGCATCCGGCAGCTCGTCGGGAAGTTCATCAAACAGGGGGTGATAGAGCACCTCACCCTGCACACCCGCAAAACCGCTCTCCTGTAGCTCCATTGCCATAAAGCAGTCGGCAGGCACCTCATAGATGCAGTGCAGGCCAAACTCGCTGGCCGGGCGGAAACCGAAACGGCTGTAATAGGCCGGATCCCCGAGTACCACCACTCCTTTCCAGTCCATCTCGAGCGCCGTATCAAGCCCTTCACGGATGAGATCAGAGCCAATACCCTGACCTTGCCAGTCGGGATGAACCGCGACCGGCGCCAGACCGAGCCAGGGCCCTTCCATGCCGTTAATGGTGATCGGGCTTAGCATCAGGTGCCCCATGAACTCGTACTCTTCCTCTTCGACCATGGTCACTACGGCAGCACCACATTCGCGCAGGCGGTTGACCAGTTCGGCCTCATCGGAACGACCGAAGGCGGCACTCAGCAGCTCATAAACCGGCAGCATGTCACCGGGGCGCTCGGTTCTCAACATCAGGTATT
Source organism: Aeromonas sp. R1-2 (assembly GCF_040908505.1). Classification (NCBI taxonomy): domain Bacteria; kingdom Pseudomonadati; phylum Pseudomonadota; class Gammaproteobacteria; order Aeromonadales; family Aeromonadaceae; genus Aeromonas; species Aeromonas sp. R1-2. The sequence continues at coordinate 76,280 of NZ_JBFODU010000060.1, forward strand.
ACTCCTCGTACAGCAGAGCGGGCATTATTCCACACAACGGCTGGTCATTCTGAGTACCTTTGTCCAAAAATGGGAGGGTGCACTCAGGAAAACGAGCAGCAAACTGCAGCTGCAAGGCGGTTAGCGTAGCCGGGGTGACCCTGTTCATCGCCTCGCGGTAGGCCAGCCAGAGGGCGGGAGCCTCCCGCGCCAACCGCTCAAAGGTCAGTTCTGGCGTTTGATGCCAACAGCCATCCAGCTCATCGACCAGCTCCGGCAGCTCCACCAGCAGCCGTAACTGCTGATAGCGTATCTGCGACGAGTCACCGTTGCCGCCCAGCGCCTGCGCCATCAATTGGTTGAACCAGTGGCGCCGTGATGCGCGCTCCTCGCGGCTAAGCAGCTCGGGCCCCTGCCGCTGCAGCACGGCCAGTTGCAGCAGCCACGCCAGCCCCTGTTCATCCCTGTCTTTCAACAAGACGCCGCCAAGATGGGACAACTGCTCCGGTTCGGCCTGCTCCAGCAGTTCGACGGGGTAACAGTGCAGCTCCAGAGACCTCTCAAGATGCGGCGGGCAGCGAATAGAGCAGGACTCCTCCCCCGCGCCCCTCTCATCCACAAAGAGCGAGATGGCCAGCTTGCCATTGGCACTCTGCCGATTGGCCGTTGCAGGATCCCACAGGATCACCACGGCGACCCGCTCATCTTCAAGCCAGCGAGTGACCTCATCATGCAGGGGGGCTGGCAAGGAGAGGGCACGATCCAGTCGCCAGTAACTCACCTCGCACGGCTGACGACCGCTGATATGGCGCTGACCGCGATAGTACATCCCCATTTTTGCCATCACCCGGCCGGAGGCGAGGTTGTCCGGCATATGGCGGGCCGTCAGCGCAGGCAGTTGCAGTTGGTCAAAGGCAAACCCCTTGACCAGCTCGGCCGACCGGGTCGCCAGACCGCGATTCTGCCAGGGCACACCAACCCACCAGGCAAGCTCGCCATTCCAGTGCAAGGAGATCACCCCAACCAGCGCCGCCCCTTGCTCCTCTGGCAAGGTGATGGCCCAGCTCCAGCCAAGGCCAAGCGCCGCCTTGCGCCAGCTGAGCGCCAGCCAGTCGCGAGCCCCCTCCGGCGGATAGGGGTGAGGAATATTGAGGGTGTAGCGGGCCAGCGCCTCATCGCTGCAATAGCGCACTATCTCGCGCTCATCGGCGGCCTGCAGTGGTCGCAGCACGACGCCTGATAGCGGATGCCCCTCAGCCAGGGTCGGCACCGTCACGCGGCGCGCCAGCAGGCGATTGAGCACGGCGCCCAAATCGGCCTCGGGGGTGAGCGGCAAGTCGGCCCCCACAGGGCCAAGGGTCAGCAACCCCTGCTCCCTGGCGAGGGTCAGCAGCGAGGTAGAGGCACTGATCAGGATCTGGTGGCTGGGATCAACATGAAAATCCGTCAGCAGATCCCCATCGAGCCAAGCAGCCAGCAGGGCCCCCGGGCAGAGCACCCCGTCAGGAGGGCTGCCCGCCCAAGGAACATCGGTTTGATCGAGGGCGGCGGCCGCCTCTTTGCCCAGTAGCAGCTGCCAGCGATGACCCTGCAGCTGCCAGTGCGGCAACAGCGCAGCCCACTGCGGTTGCCACAGACTGGCCTCGATCAGCAGTTCCATCAGCTGGCCTGACAGGCCGCGGGCAGCGTCAGGTGACGGGGATGGGCTTCGATACGGGCGATCCAGCTACGGATAGCGGGCCACCCCTGCAGAGAGAAGATCCCCTCCTCTGCCACATGGGTGTAGGCATAAAGGGCGATATCGGCGATGGTCGGCGCATCACCGCACAGGTAGGGGCTCTGTTTCAGCTGCTGCTCCATTACCGCCAGCGCCTTCTCGCCACCGGCTTTCAGCCCGTCGAGACGCGCCTCCTGGGACTCGGGGCGGCCGAGATAGTGAACGATAAAGCGGGCCACCGCGATGTAGGGCTCATGGCTGTACTGCTCAAAGAACATCCATTTGAGCACCTCGGCCTGCTGGCGCGGATCGGTTGGCCACAAAGACGAGCCCTGCGCCAGATAGAAAAGGATGGCATTGGATTCCGCCAGCGTATCGCCCTGGCCAATCTCCAGCACCGGGATCTTGCCGTTGGGGTTCTTGGCCAGAAATGCGGGGGTACGGGTATCCCCCGCCTGAATATCCACCTCAACCCACTCAAGGGGCAGCTTCAGCCAGCGGGCCAGCAGCCACACCTTGTAACAGTTGCCGGAACGCAGATCACCATACAGACGCATACACACTCCTTGTGAAAACAGAATTGAACAGCGCGCTCAGGGTGCCAGACGCTCGATATGCCAGCCATCCCCGTCGCGGGTGTAGTAGAAGCGGTCGTGCAGCCGGTGCTCGCCCCCCTGCCAGAACTCCACCGTCTCGATCACCACCCGGAATCCGCCCCAGAAGCTCGGCAGCGGCACTTCGCCATTGGCAAACTTCTGCTTGAGCTCGAGGAACTTGGCCTCCAGCACGCCGCGGGCCGAGATGCGGGTCGACTGCTTGGAGACCCAGGCAGCGATCTGGCTATCCTTGGGACGGCTGTGGAAATACTTCATCACCTCGAAGGTGCTCATCTTCTCCACCCGACCGGTCACATGCACCTGTCTGTCCAGCGTGTGCCAGGGGAAGAGCAGGCTGATACGGGGGTTGCCTTCCAGCTGCTGCGCCTTGCGGCTGCCCATGTTGGTGTAAAAGACCATCCCTTGGGCGTCGTAGTGCTTGAGCAGCACGGTACGCTGCCAGGGCTGACCTTCGGCATCCACCGTCGCCACCACCATGGCGGTGGGATCGGTCAGTTTGGCCTCACAAGCCTGCGCCAACCACTTCTCGAACAGCGCCAGCGGCTCGGCCGGCAGATCGGCCCGGTGCAGCCCGCCACGGGTATACTCCCGGCGCAGATCAGCAACATCCATCATCTTGATTTTCCTTCAAATAAATAATGGTTCCACGACCATCAAGAGAATGATTTCAGGCATTGTGCGCCCGATAAAGCGACCTTGTAAACCTGGTATCAGGGACAACATTCACCCTGCCTTGGCCATAGGGCACCTCTTTCGCTCATCTTTCCGACTTATTTTCCATGGTTATACAGTTGGCAAGTCGCACTGCCGTAAATTTCCCTGAAATCAGGAATCGCGGCCGGTCAGTTGCAGCTCATTTACATGGAGCAACCGAGCCAGATACTGCATGACTCGCCGAATATCCACCTTGCACCGCATCCCCCTTCCACCTATCATTGCGCCGTTTGTCTGTTTCAGAATCATCCCGCTACCGGGGTGATTCATCTTTATCTGGCCAAGGTTAATCTCATGCTCAAATCCCCACTGTTGCCCCGTTTCGGGGATCTGGTCGTTGCCATTGTTGACGATGTGCTCGGTCAGGGTCTTACCCTCGACCGCGCTTATGCCCGTCACTTCTCCGGCATCGAACTCAAACCGCAAGAACAGGCAAGGATTGCCCTGGTCACCGGCGACCTGCTGCGCCGTCTCAGCCTCTATTGTTTCCTCACCGGTATTCAGGTGCGTCAGGCCGAAAAGAATGTCTGGCCGCTGCTTCACAGCTGGCACGCATTCCACAAAATTGCCCAGCCCAACCACCCGACCCTGGATCGCTTCAATGAAGAAGCATTCCGCCGCCGTCTGACCGAGGCGAAGAAGAACCCGGTATTGATGGATGGTTGCCCGAGCTGGCTGGAGAAACTGGGCAGCGAGCAGCTGGGTGAAGCCTGGCCTGCCGAGCGTGCAGCCTTGGCCTGGATGCCCAAGCGTTACCTGCGGGTCAACACCCTCAAGTGCACCCGTGATGAGCTGCAGGCCATGCTGGCCAAAGAACAGGTCACCACCATTCCGGTTGAAGGTGTGGAGACTGCCCTGCAGGTCACCTCCGACGCCGCCCTGTTCCGTACCAAGGCCTTTGCCGATGGTTGCTTCGAACAGCAGGACGCAGGCTCCCAGCTGGTTGCTGCCGCTTTGGAAGTTGCCCCAGGCATGCGCGTTATCGACGCCTGTGCCGGTGCTGGTGGCAAGACCCTGCATATCGCCGCCATGATGCAGGGCAAAGGCCGTCTGCTGGCAATGGATGTGGAAGAGTGGAAGCTGGAGAACCTCAAGCAACGCGCTCGTCGCGCCGGTGCCCACAACGTGGAGACCCGGGTCATCACCAGCAGCAAGACCGTCAAGCGCCTCAAAGAGAGCGCCGACCGCGTACTGCTGGACGTGCCCTGCTCCGGTCTGGGCGTACTCAAGCGCAATCCGGATGCCAAGTGGCGTGATACCGCCGAGCGTCTGCCGGTGCTGGTCGCGCTGCAAGAAGAGATCCTGCAGCGTTACAGCCAGATGGTGAAAGTCGGCGGCCTGCTGGTTTATGCAACCTGCTCCATCCTGCCCGAGGAGAACCGCCAGCAGGTGGACAAGTTCCTCGCCGCCAACGAAAACTTCCGTCTGCGTGACGATCACACCGTGAGCCCGTCCGAGACCGGCTTCGACGGCTTCTACATGGCTCGTATCGAACGGATCGCCTGATCTGCCCGATGACCATATAGACAAAAGCGGCTGCCATTGGCAGCCGCTCTGTTTTGGCTTGCTGACACACTCCCGATGGGGTTACAGCGCAGCAATCGCCTCTATCTCGATCTTCACATCCTTCGGTAACCGAGCAACTTCTACGCAGGAGCGAGCCGGATACATGGCATCGTGCTCGGTGAAGAAGTCGTTGTAGACCCGGTTGACCGTAGCAAAGTCGTTCAGATCCGAGACAAACACCGTGGTCTTGAAGATGTTGCGCACCTCGCCGCCTGCTGCCTCGACAATCGCCTGTACGTTTTGCAGGGAGCGCAGGGTCTGCGCTTCGATCCCCTCCGCAACGTCGCCGCTCACCGGGTCCAGCGGGATCTGACCGGAGGTGTATAGGATGTTGCCAATCCGGGTGGCCTGCACATAGGGGCCGATGGCGCTCGGCGCCGCCTTGGTAGTGATAACCTGTCGCATCTGTTACTTCCTCGTGCTGACAAACAAAAAGTAGGCCCGGAGCAAGCCTGCTCACCCCGGGCATGAGAGTTACATCATGTTGGTGAAGGTTCTGGAGATGACGTCCTGCTGCTGCTCGCGGGTCAGGGCGTTGAAGCGCACCGCATAGCCGGAGACCCGGATAGTCAGGCTGGGGTACTTGTCCGGATTGTCGATGGCATCCAGCAGCATCTCGCGATTCATCACGTTGACGTTGAGGTGCTGGCCTCCTTCCACATCCCGCTCATGATGGAAGTAGCCATCCATCAACCCCACCAGATTGTTCTCGCGATTGGCCGGCTCCTTGCCGAGCGCTCCCGGCACGATGGAGAAGGTGTAGGAGATCCCGTCCTTGGCATATTTGAACGGCAGCTTGGCTACCGAGGCGAGCGAAGCGACCGCCCCTTTCCTATCCCGACCGTGCATCGGGTTGGCCCCCGGCGCAAAGGGCGCACCGGCGCGGCGACCATCCGGGGTGTTGCCGGTCTTCTGGCCATAGACCACGTTGGAGGTGATGGTCAGGATCGACTGGGTCGGCACCGCATTGCGGTAGGTCGGCAACGCCTGGATCTTCTTCATAAAGCGCTCGACCAGATCGCAGGCGATGGAGTCGGCCCGCTCGTCATTGTTGCCATACTGGGGATACTCCCCCTCAATCACGAAATCGACCGCCAGCCCATCCGCATCGCGCACCGGCTTGACCCGGGCGTACTTGATGGCTGCCAGCGAATCGACCGCTACCGATAGACCGGCGATACCGCAGGCCATGGTGCGATAGACGTCGCGATCGTGCAGTGCCATCAGGGAAGCCTCGTAGCTGTATTTGTCATGCATATAGTGAATAAGGTTGAGCGCGCTGATGTACTGCACCGCCAGCCAATCCATAAAGCTGTCGAGGCTGGCCATGATGGTGTCGTAATCCAGCACCTCGTCCATGATAGGCGCCACTTTCGGGCCGACCTGGATCTTCAGCTTCTCGTCCACCCCACCGTTGATGCAGTAGAGCAGGGTCTTGGCCAGGTTGGCGCGGGCACCGAAGAACTGCATCTGCTTGCCGATCACCATGGGACTCACGCAGCAGGCGATGGCGTAATCATCGCTCTCGAAATCGGTGCGCATCAGGTCATCATTCTCATACTGCAGGGATGAGGTATCGATGGAGACGCGAGCCGCATAGGTCTTGAAGGCCCGCGGCAGCCCTTCCGCCCAGAGGATGGTGAGGTTGGGCTCGGGCGCTGGCCCCATGGTCTTGAGGGTGTGGAGGTAGCGGAAGGAGTTCTTGGTCACCAGGGTGCGACCATCCAGCCCCATGCCGCCGATCACCTCGGTCGCCCAGATGGGATCGCCGGAGAAGAGGGAGTCAAACTCGGGAGTACGCAGGAAGCGTACCATGCGGATCTTCATGATGAAGTGATCGACCAGCTCCTGGGCATCCTGCTCGCTGATGAGCCCCGCCTTCAGATCCCGCTCGATATAGATGTCGAGGAAGGTGGCGGTGCGACCGAGGGACATGGCCCCGCCATTTTGCGACTTCACCGCCGCCAGATAGGCAAAGTAGAGCCACTGCACCGCCTGCTGGGCAGTACGTGCCGGCCCGGAGATATCAAAGCCGTAGTTGGCCGCCATCTGCTTGATCTGCGCCAGTGCCCGCTTGTGCTCTGCCAGCTCCTCGCGCTGACGGATCACCTGCTCCAGCTGTTCTCCCCGCTCGAGCGCCGGTTGCAGATCGGCAAACTGCAGCTCCCGCTCACGGATTAGATAATCTATGCCATAAAGCGCGACCCGACGATAATCTCCGATAATGCGACCACGGCCGTAACCATCCGGCAAACCGGTCAAAATCCCTGATTTTCGGCAGCGCAACATCTCGGGAGAGTAGACGTCGAACACGCCCTGGTTATGGGTTTTGCGCAATTCGCTGAAGGTATATTCAAATTCAGGATCCATCTCCCGGCCATATGCTTCAAAAGAGCTGCGGATCATATTTACGCCGCCAAACGGATGCAGCGCTCTTTTAAGGGGCTTGTCGGTTTGCAGGCCAACAATCTTTTCCAGCCCCTGCTCGATATAACCCGGCCCGTGGGCAGTAATGGTCGTGGCAATATTGGTATCAAAATCGACCGGTGCGTGGGTGGCATTCTCGATGCGGATCCCATCCATCACCTTGTTCCATAAAGTGGTGGTCGCTTCGGTCGCATCTGCTAAAAACTGTTCGTCACCTTCATAGGGGGTGTAGTTCTGCTGGATAAAATCACGGACGTTGATCTCGTGCTTCCAGTTTTCACCGGCAAACCCTTGCCATGCCTGTCGGAATTTATCCTGATCCAATTGCATATCAACTTTCATCAAATAAACCTCATTCACTACTCATGACACAAGAGTGGAAGATGTCAGACGCACTCGGCCTGACGAACCTGCTGCCCCAGACGAATGGCATCCAGCGCGATCATTTTCTCTTCATTGGTTGGAATAACCGCCGCCAGCACCATGGACTCTGCCGCCGAAATTACCCGGCAGCCCTCGCTATTGGGGCGCTGGTTAAACGGCTCGCTGATCGCTACGCCAAATACCCGAAGTCGTTCGCATACCAGCTTTCTGATAAAGGCCGAGTTCTCGCCAATACCGCCGGTGAAAATAACGGCATCCAGCCGGCGCAATGAGGTGGCATGGCCACCGATATGGCGGGCAATACGGTGAACAAAGGCGTGGATCGCCAGTCTTGCGCCGGGGTGCCCTTCGTGATAAGCCGCCTCCAGTACGCGCATATCGGAAGAGAGGCCGGAAATACCGAGCAAACCGGACTGCTTATTCAATATCCGCTCGATATCCTCGATGGATTGCCCGGTCTTGCTGGCGATATAGGCCAGCGCACCAAAGTCGATATCACCGCTGCGACTGCCCATAATCAGCCCCTCCAGCGGGGTCATCCCCATCGAGGTATCGACACTCTTGCCATCCTGTACCGCACAAATAGAGGCGCCATTGCCCAGATGGGCGATTACCAGACCGGCATGCAGCTCATCCAGTCCCATAAATACGCAAGCCTGCTCGGCAACATAGCGATGGGAGGTGCCATGGAAGCCATAGCGGCGCACGCCGTAATCCTGCAGATATTGGTAAGGCAGCGCATAGATATAGGCTTCCGGCTTGAGGGTCTGGTGAAAGCCGGTATCAAATACCGCAATTTGGAGCTGGTCAGGAAATAGCTGGCGGGCGGCCATCACGCCACTTAAATTGGCGTGATTGTGCAGGGGAGCCAAAGGTGACACCTGCTTGATTTTGGCCAATACATGTTCATCAATGATCACGGCTTCACTAAATTCACTACCACCATGAGCAATTCGATGACCCACCAGTGCAATGGCATCCAGCAGATTCCGTTTTTTCAACTCCGCCGCGATGGCAGCCAATGCACAGGTGTGGTTATTTTCAGGTAATGACATTGCGGGCTCTTTACCCACTTGCAATTGGGGATGGGCTGTATCAATACCATCCGCTATACCGGATATCGCCACCTCGCAGGTTTTACTGTCCAGTACCGAGAATTTGACCGACGAAGAGCCGCAATTGATAACCAGAACCAACGAATCAAACTTCATTACATCGCCTCGATATTTATGATGTCGAGTCACTGCAGTCAGAACAAATTTACCACTGAGTGTGGTGGCCAAATCACGGCAAGCCTTACCCAGGGCCCACATAATTGTGGCCAACGAAGAACCGGTTATTGCTCATGTCTGACTGCACCATCCAGACCCCGCCAGGGGGGCCTGAATGGTTGATGACTTGCAGAAAAGGTTTTCAGAACAGCTTGGAAACTATATTCAGGATGGTCAGCACACCGATGATGGTGACAAACAGGTTGCTGGCCTGACCTTTATATTTTGCAAGTGCCGGTGTCTTGCTCACCGCATACATCGGCAGCAGACAGAGCAGGGAAGCGATGATTGGCGCCCCCATTGCCTCAATCAGGTCGAGGATGTTGGGGTTCACATAAGCGACCAGCCAGGTCGAACCCATGATGAACAACATACTGACCATGTTGAGTTTTTTACTGGAAACCTTGCTTTTGTCGCCCTGATAGCCAAAGCGGAGGATAAGGCCGTTCAACCCTTCCAGCGTCCCCAGATAGTGGCCAAAGAAGGATTTGAAGATGGCAACCAGCGCAATGATGGACGCCGCATACTCCAAAGTGGTGGCAAACGCAGACTTGCTGCCCGTCATTGAGGAGAAGTGGTTGGCCAGATAGGAGAGCACCGGAATGTTCTGGGCTTTGGCTTCCGCCATATTTTGCGGTGACAGGGTAAAGAGGCAGCTGAAGGCAAAGAACATCACCACGGCCACCATCAGCATGCTGGCACCGGAGATAATCTTCGAGCAGCGCTTCTCGGTAAAATCACGACCGAACTCCTGCTCATACTCTTCCCGTTTGGAGACGATGAAAGAGGAGACAATCGGCGAGAAGTTGAAGGAGAAGACCATGATGGAGATCCCCAGCCAGACGGTAACCAGAATACCATCGTGACCAAACATCGATATCTCGCTCAGATTGACCTGATCAAAGACGGCACTGTTCCAGTACGGGACGAGGGAGAGAGAGATAACGATCAGACTGGCAATAAAGGGAAAGACCAGATAGCTCATCACCTTGACCATCAGATCTTTACCGAAGTAGATCACGAATGCCATCAACATCAACAATGCCAGTGCAACCACACCTCGATTAAGCGGAACCAACTGTAGTTGATGCTCCCAAAATGCCATAAAGGTATTGGTGATCGTCACACCATATATCCACAGCAATGGGCAGATGGCAAAGAAATAGAGGAAGGTAATTACTACTCCACCCATTTTGCCAAAATATTCTTCAACGGTCTCGGTAATATTTGCCGATGGATTACTGCCAGAAAGACATAATCTGGCCAACGCTCTGTGGCAATAAAATGCAATGGGGTAAGCCAGCACCAGCATGATTAATATTGGGATCAGGCCACCATATCCGGCCCGGATTGGAAAGAACAAGACCCCCGCCCCGATAGCAGTACCGAACAGACCTAATCCCCATGTGGTATCCGATTTACGCCATGCACGTGTATTCTCTTTACTGCCGGTGACAACACTGTCTAATATCATGACTGCATTCCTTACAGGCTAAATTGACGAATATTGTTCTGTTCGATAATTTCGGCGATCCGGGTCAGATCAATATTGCCACCCGAAATAATGCTGACGGTCTTTTTACCTTCGACATAATGTTTCAGCTTGCCACTGAGCAGCGCTGCCGAGGCCAGAGCTCCCGCCCCTTCGGTAATCACCTTGTTGCGCTGAATAAGGTCAACCATGCTATGACGAATATCATCCTCGGTGACCAGTACAATATCATCCACCAATTGTTTGACGATTTCGAAGGTCAGTGAACCGGGTCTTGCCACATCACAGCCATCGGCCAGCGTGCTGCTGGTTCTGTGATTGGTCATGGTACCGGCATAGAAAGAGGCCGCCATACCGTGCACATTCTCGGATTGCACACCAATCACCTTGATGGTCGGATTAATAGATTTGATAGCCATGGCAACACCGGCAATCAAACCACCGCCACCGATCGGTACTATGATGTTATCGACATCATACAAATCTTCGATAATTTCCAGGCCAATGGTGCCCTGGCCGGCAATCACTTTTGCATCGTCGAAGGGGGGGATAAATACGCGGCCTTCCATCTCCACGATTTCGCTGACTTTGGCAATGGTGTCATTGAAGCTATTTCCATGAAGGATCACTTTGGCTGAATAGTCACTGGTTGCAGCAATTTTTGATTTGGGGGCACAGCAAGGCATGACCACCTTGGCATCAATTCCCAACATAGCACTGGAGAGTGATACACCTTGGGCATGATTGCCCGCCGAGCAGGCGACAACACCTTTTTGTCGGTCTTCCAGACTTAATGAACTGAGTTTGTTGAAGGCACCACGAATTTTAAAAGAGCCTGTACGTTGCATGTTTTCAAGCTTGAGGTAAACCTCGCCATGGCAACGTTCGCTGATGTAGTTGGAGGGTAGTTGCGCGGTCTTGTATATATGATTGGTCAGTCTTTTTTTGGCTTCAGTAATATCATGAAGACCAATGGGCAGATTGCTATACATCTTCATCGCAAATCTCTTTTTATTTATTAATTTGTAGGGTTTTATTTCACAGGGCGAAGCGATACTAGGTTCTATCACTTGCAATTAATGTGAGCATAAACACAAAAAAATCTACAAAGAGACTGCGTTACGGTGAAATTATCAAAAAATGTGATGGCAGCAACACTTGAATCCAAATGGATTAAAAAAAGTAATCAGATATTGGCAAGCAATATAATTAACAACTCCAAAACAAAGCCGTAAAGATTAGATTTTTCAGGGCAATTGCGTTGCATTTTGCAACCGGCAATCAGTTGCTTGCCTGCCAGAACCGGGACAATAAAAAAGGGAGCCTATAAGGCTCCCTCTCGACAACACAGAACCGATTACTCGGCTGCAGCATCATCTTTCTTGTACTTGGCAGCAGTCTCTTTGATCAGAGCCTGCAACTCGCCAGCCTGGAACATCTCGATCATGATGTCACAGCCACCGATCAGCTCACCTTCAACCCACAGTTGGGGGAAGGTCGGCCAGTTGGCGAATTTTGGCAATTCGGCGCGGATATCCGGATTCTGCAGGATATCAACGTAGGCAAACGGCTCGCCGCAGGACATCAGAGCCTGGGAGGCCTGGGCAGAGAAGCCACAGCTGGGTAGCTTGGGGGAGCCCTTCATGTAGATGATGATGGGGTTGTCAGCCAGCTGCTGCTTAATCTTTTCAATAGTTTCCATAGGTGCCTCACTAGAGCGATTTCGGCGGCCATTCTACTGCAATCTTGCCCGAGCACAAACTGACAAAGGGGTGGCCCGGCTCGAATTGTGCAAAGAACCCACACAGGATTGATCGTGATCATGGCGCCAATCAAGAGTTGTTAGGCCATCTTTGATACTGCTACAATCCCTTGGCTTTGGGCTACCCAGCCCCATCATTTTAAAAACAACTCTTTTCACATATAGAAAAGAGTACGCAATGTCTTGCAACCGTCGCCTTCGCACGGTCCAGCCAATGGAGAGTAGAAAATGGCATTCGAACTTCCCGCTCTGCCCTATGCAATCAACGCTCTGGAACCGCACATCTCCCAGGAAACTCTGGAATATCACCACGGCAAGCACCACAACACCTACGTGGTCAACCTGAACAATCTGGTGCCGGGTACAGAGTTTGAAGGCAAGTCTCTGGAAGAGATCATCAAGACCTCCAACGGCGGCATCTTCAACAACGCCGCCCAGATCTGGAACCACACCTTCTACTGGCACTGCCTCTCCCCGAATGGCGGTGGCGAGCCGACTGGCGCCCTGGCTGATGCCATCAACAAGGCATTCGGCTCCTTCGCCGAGTTCAAAGATGCCTTCACCAAATCAGCCATCGGCAACTTCGGTTCCAGCTGGACTTGGCTGGTGAAGAAAGCTGACGGCTCTCTGGCTATCGTCAACACCTCCAACGCTGGCTGCCCGCTGACTGAAGCCGGTACCACCCCGCTGCTGACTGTTGACCTGTGGGAGCACGCCTACTACATCGACTTCCGCAACCTGCGTCCGAAGTACATGGAAACCTTCTGGGCTCTGGTTAACTGGGAATTCGTGGCCAAGAATCTGGCTGCCTAATCAGCCTCGCTTGCCAAAACGCCCCGCACTGCGGGGCGTTTTTTTATCTCGATATGGCTGCGTAAATGAATAAGGCGCCCGCAGGCGCCTTTTACATATCGAGATGACCCGCTTACTGGTCCAGCTCGTCCATGTATTCATCCAGATTGGCATCGTCAGCCTGCTCTTGCTGAGACGCTTTGAGCTCGGTCTGCTTGCCCGTCACCTTGCCCTGGTTATATTGCAGGTAGAAGTCCTTGGTCAGCGCATAAGGATCGAGGGAGTTGTCGATGATCCGCTCCTGATCGATCAGCTTGGCGCGATTACCCAAGCCATCTAGCACCCAATGGGTAACCCTCAGCGGGATTGTCAGCAAGGCATAGGGGAAATAGATGGTATCAATGGTATCGCCAACCAGCTCCCGGGTGGTGGTCGGGCCGTAGACAGGTACCATAATGTAGGCACCATTACCGATATCGGCCCTGCCCAGCACTGTGTCCATTTCCAGCTTGTTGCGCTCGAGGCCGGCATGTTTGGCCACATCGAAGATACCCAGCAGACCGACCGTGGTGTTGAGGGTAAAGCGCCCCAGGTTGGTGCCCGCCCCCTTCAAATCACCGGTGATCAGATGGTTCACCATGCTGCTTGGCTCATCAAAGTTGGCAACAAAGTTGGCAATGCCATCCTTCACCCCTACCGGAATGTAGCGGGCATAGGCATGTACCACAGGACGTGCCACATAGGGCTCCAGCACATCATAGTTGACCGCCCACATGGCCCGGTTAGCACCTTGGAAGGGATCGCGCGGATCGGCCGCCGTACTGGTGGCTCCTGGATTATTCATGCCGGGATTGAGATCCAGACTCTCTGGGCCAGGCTTGGGTGGGCCACCGGCACAGCCAGCCAGCAAGAGGGCTGCCAGTATGGCCCCTGAACGAAGATACATATGATTGTCCTGACGTTTTATTTTGATTTATCAGAAGTATAGATAACCCGGCACCTATCCAGGAGCCGGGTTATCCAAAGGCATATTAGAGGGCGTGATCGATGCGGATGTCAATCGGAGCAGCAGGGATCTCGGCCGTCTTGACCGGCACGGATACCCCTTCGAAGGCTCCTTCCTTGTTCATCACATTGCCGCCGCGCGAGAGACGTGCCTTGAACTGCAGCTCCGGATAGGCCGCCAGTTTGCTGCCTTCCATCATGGCATCGCCATCCCCGAGTGACAGGGTAACAGGCAAGGTTGGCCCTGCGATACGCTTCACGGCGATGGGCATAGGCGGCCCGTTGGGCACCACGGCAAAGACGAAGAGATGGGCATCTTCCGGCATCTGAATGCCCGCCGCCAACGTGACGTGGATGGGGAATTCCCCCTCCTTCACCGCCAGCGGTTGTCCCTCAACTGCGCCCGCTTTGGCTGCGCCTGAATTCGTCACCTCGATGCCGCGCTGCTTGAGCTGCGCGCGGGCATACTCCATGGAGCGCTCGACCATCACGTAACGGGGAGTACCTTTCTCCATCAGTGGCAACATCGCCTGCCAGCGAGCCAGCGCGGTCTGGAAGTCCTCTTTTTGCAGCGCCATAAAGGCATAGACGGAACGCGCTTCAATATTTTCCGGATCCTGCGCGATAGCAGCCTGCAACAGGGCATCCGCTTGCGCCTCATCCCCCGTCATCATCAGCGCCTGCGCATAAGGCACCGCCACCAGCGACTTCTGGGGAGCCAGCGTGTAGGCCCGCTCCAGCGCCTCGCTGGCCATTTCAGGATCATTGCCATCCAGCGCCAAACGTCCCAGCAGCAGCCAGCCGCGGTAGTCGTTCGGTTCATCCTTGAGGCGGGTACGCAGTGCCAGCGTGAAATCCAGCAGATCCTGCTCGGTCACCTGGGCATCGCGTTCCACCAGAATGCGGTTGCTCAGCTCACCAAGACGGCTGCTGGCATCTTGCCAGCGACTCACCTCTTGCCAGGAGCCCAACTTGTAATAGAGCCCCAGACTCACCACCAACAGCACCAGCACACCCGGGATCCAGATCAGACTCTTGCCACTGCGGGCGGTCTGCTCCACATCAGGGATATCATCCAAGAGGCTTCGTTGCAGCTCGACCAGCGAGTCAGACTCCTCAGCCAAGACACCCTGCTCGCGCTCTTCGCCAATCTCCAGCAGCCGCTGGCGATAGAGCTGTTTGTTGAGCGCCGAGCGACTGATGCTTTGTTTGCCTTCACCACGCCACAGCGGCACGACGAGCGCCAGACTCACCAGCACCAGCAAGCCCGCAATCACTATCCAAAAAGCGGTCATTGTTTCTCTTCCTCTTTGAGCAGCTCGGCCAGTCGGCGCTGCTCCTCCTCGCTCAAGGCGTTATCCAGTTGTTTTTTCACCGCTGGGGGCCGGCGGCTGCGCATCACGACCACGGCACCACCGATCAGGATCACCATCAGCGGGCCGAGCCAGAGGATCAGGGTGGAGGCCATCAGGGGCGGGTTATAGAGGATAAAGTTGCCGTAGCGGGCCACCATGTAATCCACTATCTCCTCTTTATCCTTGCCCTCGCGCACCATCTGGTAGGTCTTGTCGCGCAAGTCCTTGGCCAGCCCAGCATTGGAGTCGGCGATATCCTGGTTCTGACACTTGGGGCAACGCAGCTCCTTGGTCAGTTCGCGAAAGACCTGCTCCTGATTGTCGTTGTCAAAGGTGTAGACATCGATAGCGGCCATGGCCGGCGCTTGCACCACCCATCCCAGCAACAGCAGCAGGGAAGCAATAAATACTCTCATCAAGACTCCCCTCACTTCATGGCATCAAAGATGGGTTTGAGGGTCGATGCCCAGTTCTCGGGGTTGATATCCCCCACGTGGCGATACCGGATGATCCCCTTGCTGTCGATAAAGAAGGTTTCCGGCGCGCCATATACCCCGAGATCCAGCCCCAGCATGCCGTCCGGATCATAGAGGTTGACCTGATAGGGGTTGCCCAGCTCCGCCAGCCATTTGATCGCCTTGTCACGCTCATCCTTGTAGTTCATGCCGATGATGGGAATGCCCTGCCCTGCCAGCTGTTTGAGGTAGGTGTGCTCGCCATAGCAGGTCGGGCACCAGGTAGCCCAGACGTTGAGCAGCATGGGGCGACCGGTCAGGATACTGCGATCGTGCTGCTTGTTCAGATCGTAAATGTCCTGCAGGGTGAACACCGGCACCTCTTTGCCCACCATCACGGACTCAAGCTTGGTGGGATCGGAGTAGAGCCCCTTGAACAGGAACACGGCCCCCAGCAAAAAGACGATAAAGGGGATTAAAAACAACCAGGTCTTTTTGTTCATGCCTTGGCCTCCTCCTCACGACGGCCGAAACGGTAACGCTTGTCGAGCATCGCCAGCACGCCACCAATAGCCATAAAGACGCCGCCGAACCAGATCCAGCGCACGAACGGCTTGTAGTAGATCCGCACCGCCCAAGCACCGTTGTCGAGCTGTTCCCCCAGCGCCGCATAGAGATCGCGGGTGATACCGGCATCGATGGCCGCTTCGGTCATCGGCATCCGGCTCACCTTATACATCCGCTTCTCGGGCTTGAGCAGGGCGACCTGCTTGCCATTCTTGTGCACTTCCAGCACGCCCTTGAAGCCATCGTAGTTGGGGCCGTTCTTCTCCTTGATCCCGGCAAAGACGAACTCGTAATCGGCAAAGTGCACCCGATCACCCGCCTGCATCCGCAGATCCTTCTCGATGCTGTAATTCTGGGTGCAGGCGATACCTATGATGCTGACAGCCAACCCCACATGGCCGAGGATCATGGCCCAGTGGCTATTGCCAAGCTTGCGCACACCGATTGCAAAGCTGTGCTTGTGGGTAGCCCGCGCCCAGGTCTCCTGCACGCTGGTGACGATGATCCAGGCGCCCAGACCAATCCCTACCGCCGCCCACGGCTTGAAGGTTTCGGCAAAGAGCAGCGGCAACAGCAAGGCTGCGGCCAGACTCAGCACCAGTGCCACGACCACCTTGCTTTTGAGTTCCCCCAGCTCCTGACGACGCCAGCGAAACAGCGGGCCAACCCCCAGCAGCAGGGCAAACGGGATGATCAGCCAGCTGTAGATGTGGTTGAAGAAGGGAGTACCGATAGAGATGCTCCCCAGCCCCAGCTCCTTGTGCACCAGCGGCAGCAAGGTACCGAGCAGCACGGTCAGCAGACCCGCCACCAGCATGATGTTGTTGCAAAGCAGCAGGGTCTCGCGGCTCCACAGCTCGTGTTTGCCGTGGCTCTTCACCTGCGAACCTTTGAAGGCAAACAGCAGCAAGGATGAACCGATCACCGCCAGCAGGAAGCCGAGAATAAACAGGCCGCGGGTCGGATCCGAGGCAAACGCATGCACCGACACCAGCACGCCGGAGCGCACCAGGAAGGTACCCAGCAGGCTCAGCGAGAAGGCAGAGAGGGCCAGCAGCACGGTCCACGCCTTGAAGGTGGCGCGCTTCTCGCTCACCGCCAGCGAGTGCAGCAGAGCGGTACCCGCCAGCCAGGGCATAAACGAGGCGTTTTCTACCGGATCCCAGAACCACCAACCGCCCCAGCCGAGCTCATAGTAGGCCCACCAGGAGCCGAGCACTATGCCCAGGGTCAGGAATACCCAGGCCGCCATGGTCCAGGGGCGCGACCAACGGGCCCAGGTTGCATCGAGACGACCGGTCATCAGCGAAGCAATTGCAAAGGCAAACGCCACCGAGAAGCCTACATAACCCATGTAGAGCATCGGCGGATGAAAGATCAGACCCGGATCCTGCAGCAGCGGATTGAGGTCACGGCCATCGACCGGAAAATAGGGCAACGTACGGGTGAAGGGATCGGAGGTGAACAACACGAAAGCAGTGAAGCCGACCGAGATCAGCCCCAGCACACCGAGTACCCGCGCGACAGCATCGAGCGGCAGACGGCGGCTGAACATGGCCACCGCCGCAGTCCAGCCACCCAGGGTCAGTACCCACAGCAGCAGGGAACCTTCGTGGGCGCCCCATACGGCGGAAATGCGATAAGCGAGCGGCAGCAGGCTATTGGAGTTAGTGGCCACATACTGCACGGTGAAGTCGTTATCGATAAAGGCCCAGGTCAGGCAGAGAAACGACAGCAGCAGCAGCAAGAACTGGGCATAGGCGAGCGGACGGGCCGCCGACATCATGCCAAGACGCCCCCAACTAGCGCCCAGCAGCGGGTAGCTGCCCAGCAGCAGGGCGGTGGCAAAGGCCAGGATCAGCGCAAACTGACCTAATTCCGGGATCATGAAGGCATTCCTTTCAATTGAACGGTGACAACAGCCGCACCACGCACGGCAGGCAAAGCGGAAAAGGCAAACACCAGAGGGATCACTGCTTGGCTCCCTTCAACTGCGCCTCGGTATACTCCGGCTTGAAGTGCATACCGTTGGTGGCATCGGCCACTTCTGGCGGCATGTAGTTCTCATCGTGCTTGGCCAGCACCTCGAACGCCTCTACGGTCGTGGCATCCTTGAGGGTGCCCTGGGCAACAATCCCCTGCCCTTCACGGAACAGATCAGGCAGGATGCCGTCAAACTCGACCTTCACCAGATGACCGCCGTTATCCACCAGCTTGAAGGCCACCTTGAGGCTCTGGGGATCCCGCTGTACCGATCCCGGCACGACCAATCCACCGATGCGCAGGCGCTGCCCCTCTTCCGGCTTGATCTTGTCCGGCCCCTTCCCCTCCACCAGCTCACTCGGGGTGTAGAAGAGGTCGATATTCTGACTGAGGGCGTAGAGCACCAGCCCGCTGACGGTCGCCAGACCCAGGGTAATGGCCAGAATGATGGTGAGGCGTTTTTTGCGTCTCGGATTCATAGGGTGTTCTCCATCTGCTGGGCCGCCTTGCGACGGGCCTCACGCGCCTGTTTGCTGCGTAACTCGGCGAGCAGGCTGCGGGTTTTCATGCGGGTAGAAATGATGATGCCGACCAGACACACCAGCGTCAGGCCAAATGAGAGCCAGACATAGAAGGCGTAACCGCCCATCGCAAAAAAATCACTGAAAGAGGCAAAGTGCATGCTTACTTCTCCTGCTCTGCAATCTCTTTGACCCAGGGGCGATGCCACTCCCGCATCAGGAGTTCATTGCGAAAACGCATCAGGGTCAGGGCACCGAGAAACGCGGCAAATGCCAGGATCATGATCAGCAGCGGCCAGAGCATCTCGGGTGAAATGGAGGGTTTGTCAAATTTGGTGATGGTGGCCCCCTGATGCAGGGTGTTCCACCACTCCACCGAGTAGTGGATGATGGGCAGGTTGATCACCCCCACCAGTGCCAGAATGCCAGCGGCACGGCCAGCGACCACCTTGTCGCTGAAGGCGTTGTAGAGGGCAATCACGCCGAGGTAGAGAAACAGCAGGATCAGTTCAGAGGTGAGCCGCGCATCCCACACCCACCAGGTTCCCCACATGGGTTTGCCCCAGGCGGCACCGGTAAAGAGGGCAATAAAGGTAAATACGGCGCCGACCGGCGCAATGGCTGCAACCGTCATGTCCGCCATCCGCAGTTGCCACACCAGGCCGATAAAGGCGGCCACCGCCATGGTGGAGTAGGCTCCCATGGAGAGAATGGCGGAAGGCACGTGGATATAGATGATCCGGAACGAATCTCCCTGCTGGTAATCCGCTGGCGCAAACGCGAGGCCCCAGACAGTACCGATCACAAACGAGAGCAGACTAATCACCGCAAACCAGGGCAACAACGTGCCTGCCAGCTGATAGGCACGCTCCGGTTTGGCATAAGGGTGCAACCATTTCCACATAGCTCACAAAACCTTTTTGTTATTAATCGTTTGGCGAGGCCTACCATACCGACCACGGGGCAGCATCAAATACCCCGAAAGCAATAAGCGGCACTCTCCTTGATCCATCGCAACATTATTTTTCGCAAAAAGGCCCCATTCGAAGCCAAATCTGGTTCAGCTCACTGCCATCAGTTGAGGCTGACCCGCAACGCTGCCGACACAGCCAGCGGCGTCAGTGTCAAAGCCCCCACCAGCATGGCGGCCAGAATGGCAAGCTGCCCGCCATAGGGCAAGCTCATCCCCGCAGCATCGATGGCTGAGGTGGCAAAAATCAGTACCGGAATATAGAGCGGCAGGATCAGCAGACTGAGCAGCACCCCGCCTTTGCGCAATCCCACCGTCAACGCAACCCCGACCGCGCCGAGCAGACTCAATACTGGAGTGCCCAGTGCCAGCGTCGCGACGACAGCCAGATAGGTGTTCATATCCAGCGACAGCAAAATCGCCAGCAAAGGAGAGATCAGCAGCAGCGGCAAGCCGGTCAGCAGCCAGTGAGCGACCACTTTCGCCAGCGCCAGCAAGCCCAGCGGGTGCGGCATCAGCATCATCTGCTCCAGCGCGCCATCGGCAAAGTCGTCGCGAAACAGCCGCTCCAGCGACAACATGGCCGCTAATAGCGCCGCCACCCAGATGATCCCCGGGGCAATACGGGCCAGCAGTTTGGGCTCCGGGCCAATCCCTAACGGAAACAGGGTGATGACGATGAGGAAAAACCAGAGCGGATTGAGAATATCGGAACGCTGGCGCAGAGCCATCAGCAGTTCACGGTGAATAAGGTGCATAACAGCGCGCAACATGGCGTTACTCCTGCAATGTCGAGGCGAAGGGGGTCAACGAGATAGTCTTCAGCCGTCCCTGCATCAGGGTCAGATCCTGATGGGTGGTGAGGATCACCATGCCGCCCCGCTCGGCGTGGGCCAGAAAGAGCTGTTCGAGCACCTTGACCCCCTGCTTGTCGATGGCGGTAAAGGGCTCATCGAGGATCCAGAGTGCCGGTTTCTGTGACAGCCAGAGTCTGGCCAGAGCCACCCGGCGTTGCTGGCCGGCAGAGAGTTGCCCGGTCGGGTTCTCTTCAAATCCGGCCAGCCCTACCCGGGCCAATATCTGCCACAAGTCAGTCTCTGTTTGCTGCGGGTGATGTAACTGCTGGTAGAACTTCAGGTTTTCAAAAGGGGTCAGCGCCGCTTTGACACCGGGCTGATGGCCGAGATAGAGCAGATTGGCATGATACTCATCACGACAGTGACGAATATTCTCCCCATTCCAGCACACCTCACCGGCAAACGGCTGCGACAGCCCGGTCAACAACCGCAACAGGCTGGTCTTGCCGACCCCGTTGGGCCCTTCAATTTGCACCAGATCGCCAGGCGCAACAGAGAAAGAGAGGTGTTCAAACAGAGTGCGATCTTCGCGCACGCAGCTCAGATTGTTAACTTGAAGCAGCATGGGGATTTTTTCAGAGAAAATGAAGCGGTCTGCATCTTAACACAGTATTGGAATACGTCTTTTCAAAGATGCAACAATTGAACTGACTGGCGACCGGGATCACAAAGAAAATACGGTAGAAACCGCCAGCTCAACGCAGCTGGGAGACAAGCGGCTGCACGCCATAAAATTCAGGAAGGCAATTGCCTTCCTGAATCATCAAGAGCGACCTTTTCGCAACGATATCAAGAGCTCTGCCTCTGCCTTTGGCAACTCGCACTCACTCATGACTTCATCAAGATCGGCGCCCAGTTCGACCATCTTGGCCGCTCGGCTGTAGAGCCTGCGTTCGGGGTCCTGCATGGTCAGCTCTTGCTGGCGCTCATTGACCTGCTGCATCGCCCCTTCCACCGACTGCAGACGCTGCCCCATGCCAATAGCGCCGGTATGGAGTTCCATCATCTGCTTGCGCAAGCTTTCCAACTGACCTTGCAGGGTTGCCACACTGGCCTCGGACTCCTGCTTGCCGCGCTTGCTCTTGAACCAGATATAAGAGGCAAACGCCAAGGCAATCAGGGACAACCCCAAGGCAACCATCTCGATTATCAAAACATCACCTTACTTATCAGAGGGAACCGATATCTTCCCACTCTTCATCGGAGAGCAGCTTGTTCAAGTCAACCAGGATCAGCAGTTGCCCATCGCGGTTGCTCACCCCCTGAATAAACTTGGCGCTCTCTTCAGTACCGACCGCAGGTGCCGCATCGATTTCGGAAGAGCGCAGATAAACCACTTCTGCCACGCTGTCGACCATGATGCCAATCACCTGCTTCTCGGCCTCGATGATCACGATCCTGGAGTTTTCACTCACATCACCGGAAGGCAGACCGAAACGGGAACGGGTATCGATGACAGTCACCACATTGCCACGCAGGTTGATGATCCCCAGTACGTACTCAGGCGCACCCGGCACCGGTGCAATTTCGGTGTAGCGCAACACCTCCTGAACCTGCATCACATTGATGCCGTAGGTTTCGTTTTCCAGTTGGAAGGTTACCCATTGCAGCACTTCGTCTTCGGCCAGATTCTGTGCAATATTGCGCTTTTCTGTCATGTTTTTATTCCTTTTATGAAAACGTCTACTGCTAAAACTAGCAATAAAACAGCTCGATTGCAGAAGTTATCAGCGACCTTCTATGTTAACCCCACGCTCCAGCAACAGGAGCAGTTCGCGGACGTGTAACAGGGCACACATTTTTTCTTTGACCATGCCAGCCAACCAGGGGCGCTTGCCCTCCTGATGGCGCCATTTCACCTGGTCACGGTGTAACAATTCAGTCCCTTTGAGATGGTGGCAGGCTAATCCCCACGGCGATTCACCAAGCATAATCAGATACTTGTAATCATCCATCTCGAGATGCTGACCCGGCATGACCCACTGGGCAGTATCGACCACATTCATCTTCTGCTCGCGGGAGGTCATGATCCCCTTGTACCAACCCGGTTGGCCAAACAGGGAGGTGATCTCGCCCAGCTGATGAATACCACCCAGCTCGGTCAACGGCACCGCAAACGTCACGCCTGCGACTTCAAAGAAAAGGGCCTGAAACTCTTTACCGGTATCGATATTTTCCCAAGCAACCGGTTCACTGGCCTCTACCGGAGCAACCTCCAGCGCCGTTTCGGTCAGGATAGTAGTATGGGGCTCTGCAACCTCGGGAAGCAGAACCTCCTCAGGCCATTCAGGCTCCACCGGCAGCAGTGATTCCTCTGCCACAATCTCCAGCGGAGTGGTGAGTGTTATCTCCTGGGTGAAGGCATCATTTTCGAACTGGACTTGTCCCACCTGAGCCAATAGTTCACCAAGTTGGGCAAGCCGTGGATCGCTTTCGAGGTAAGGTGCGGCGACTACCTCAGGGACGCTTTGGGGCTGACGTTGCAACTGTAAAACAGGGGCAGATTGAGCCTCTTCTACCTCATCCAGCGCCAGTGGCTCATCGAGCAGCAGGGAATGGAAATAGTCATCCATCGCCCGAACTTGAATGGTATCTCTCATGCCGTCACCTCATGAACCCGTTGCCGCTCAAGGGCATCAAGATGGTTGAGCAGCGTTTCATATGCATAGGTTCCACGACTCCCGGGAGAATAGATAGACGGGGGGATATGCAGCAAGCTGGCATCCCGAAACTTGGTATCAATAGGGATTACCGCATTCCACACTGAATCCCCATATTGATCCTTGATCGACTTCAAGGTCATCAGAGAGGCACGAGTGCGCTTGTCGAACATGGTCGGGATCACGGTATAACGGAACTTGTCACGCTTGGAACGCTGCATGATCTCGAATGTTTTCATCATCCGCTCCAACCCCTTGAGGGCCAGAAATTCGGTCTGGACAGGCACCAGAATGCGATCGCAGGCAGCCAACGCGTTGACCATCATCACCCCCAGCACTGGCGGGCAATCGATCAGCACGTAATCATATTGATCCTGGATGCGCAGCAGTGCCCGCTTCAGTACCAGTCCCATCCCCTCACGATTGCCCATCACCCGATCAAGGGTCGCCAAGGTAATAGATGCTGGCAGTAAGTTGATATTTTCGAATTTGGTCTTGAGCGTCAGTTTATTGACAAGCTCGGCTGTCGGTTTGACAGCTTGAAACAACTCATAGAGGGTTCCATCCAGGCGATCTGAATCAAAATCAAGATATGCAGTCAGCGAAGCATGGGGGTCGGTATCAATCAACAGCACCCGCTGGCCACGCTGGGCCAGGATCCCCGCAAGCGAGACCACTGTGGTGGTTTTACCCACACCACCTTTCTGGTTGGCAACCGTCCAAACAATCACTGTATCAATCCTGCCTTGTTGTTATGCGTATGCCACCACCGGGCAAGGCGATCACCTTTATCTCTCCTGCATCCACCGCCTGCTGTACAGCAGGAACCGGTTCAGCAACTACCGTCGGTGTTGCAACCACAGGTGCCGGCGGCACCCAGGCAAATTTGGAGATAGCGACCACAACCTTGCGATTCTGCAGTCTGCCCTGCTCGCTGCCGTTGTCAGCAAAGGGGGAAAACTCGCCATATGCCTCGAACGCCAGACGCTGAGGGGCGATCCCATCGGCAATCAAGCCATTGAGTACCGCCTCGGCCCGAGCAGCAGAAAGCGCCCAGTTAGAACGATAAATTTCATTATTTATCTGTTGGTTATCGGTATAACCCCGAACCCTTACATAGTTATCGACCGGTTTGAGAATACTTGAAAGAGTATTAATGACCGGTGCAGCGTTTGGTCCCAAAAAGGCACTGCCGCTGCCAAACAACAAGCCGGAACTGAGTTCAACCGTCAGCCAGTTCTCATCTTGCGTCAGTTTGACGATACCGGCATCCACCAGCGAGCCCATGCTCTGTTGCAACTGCATATCGAGTTTTGCAAGTGTCGCGCCATCTTGCAGCACTGGCACACCAGAAATAGGAGCAAGTGAAGGAGAGGGGGATGCAGGGCTTTCCAGCAACGATGGAGAGGCAGATACCGGGTTATCCAACAGGGAATTACCCTGCCCTTCAAGCAAGCCATTGCCGCCAGACTGCATGACACTGAACGCCTGGCTCATACCATCAATCACCGCGCGATACTTGTCCTTGTTCACCAGTGCAACAGAGTAGAGCACCACGAACAAGGCAAAGATCAGCGTCATATAATCGGCATAGGAGACCAGCCAGCGGTCAAGATGCTCGCGACCCTGCAAGTGCAACCGATAGCGCTTGCGCATGGCTACTCTCCTTTCAAATAGGCCCTGAGCCGGCGTTCAACCTGCAAGCCGTTTTCACCATGAGCGATAGCCAGCAGCCCTTCCAGGGTCATCTCCTGAAAGAGTGCATAGTGGTAGTGAAATGCGCGTAGCCGATTGGCGATAGGCAGGTAGATGAGGTTGGCAAACCCCACTCCATAGATGGTCGCCACAAATGCCACTGCGATCCCAGCTCCCAGTGCTGATGGGTCTTCGAGATGAAACATGGCCTGGATCAGGCCCAGCACGGCACCGATGATCCCGATGGTCGGACTGTACCCCCCCATGGCTTCAAATACCCTGGCGGCATGTTCATTACGCTCCTGCTCGATATCGATATCGGCTTCGAGCAACATGCGAATATCCTCCGTGGAGACCCCATCGACAATCATGCCAAGCCCTTGGCGAGTAAAGTTGTCTTCCTCCTGCTCGGCCTGATTTTCAAGGGCCAGCAGCCCTTGCTGGCGCGCAAAGACGGCCCATGACTGCAACCGTTCGGCCTGCGCCGCGAGATCTTGGTGGGGAGGGGTAAAAATCCATAACAGCTGGCGCAACGCCAGCAGAATGTACTTGGCAGGAGTCTGCAACGTGACAGCACCGACAGTACCGCCCAGCACGATCAGAAAAGCAGGCCCGTCCACCAGCGTCAACAGGGAGCCGCCATGCCACAGTTGGGCAATGGCAATAGCCCCCAATGCCAGGAGCAGACCGAGCAAGCCCATGATTAGCGCCCCAACTCAACCAGAATACGCTGGGCCACCTTGTCCAGAGGGAGTGATTCGCTGGCAATCCCCGCTTTGGCTACCGCTTGCGGCATACCATATACCACGCAGGAAGCCTCATCCTGAGCCCAGATGGTTGATCCCTGCTCTTTCAGCAGTCTGGCGCCATCACGACCATCTGCGCCCATACCGGTCAGCACAATCGCCAGTACCTTGTCGGCATAGGTCTTGGCCGCAGAGGCAAAGGTGATGTCCACACAAGGCTTGTAATTTACCTTGTCGTTGCCATCCACGATGCGAATGCGGGCCCCTGCACCACGACCTTCCAACAGCATCTGCTTGCCACCGGGAGCAAGGTAGGCATGCCCGGGTTTAAGCACATCGCCATCTTCCGCTTCCTTGACGCCAATCTGACATAACCCGTTGAGACGGGCAGCAAACGCGGCAGTAAAAGTGGCTGGCATATGCTGGATAAGCAGGATGGGATGGGGAAAATCCCCTGGCAACTTGGTCAGCACATTTTGCAAAGCAACTGGTCCGCCGGTAGAAGTGCCGATTGCCACCAACTGATAACTCTTGCCACTACGCTTGAATGAAGCACTTGGCACAGTGCGTTGCAGGTCAGGCTGACGATCAGGAGTTCTGGACGCTGTGCTGCCCAGAGGAGCACGAGCAACCGGTTCAGGTGCTTTGGGGCGAGCAGCGGATGTCATCAGGAAGCGCTTGCGGGAGATCTCCTTCACCCGCTGTTGCAACAGTCTGACCGCTTCATCTTTGTCTCTGGCAATGTCCTCAAACTTCTTGGGCAAGAAGTCGAGTGCACCGGCGTCCAGCGCATCAAGCGTAGCCTTGGCCCCTTCATGGGTCAGGGAGGAGAACATCAGAATGGGGGTTGGGCACTTGGCCATGATCTCCCGCACCGCACTGATGCCATCCATCACGGGCATCTCGATGTCCATGGTGATCACATCAGGGCGCAGCGACATCGCCTTGTCCACCGCCTCACGTCCATTCTGGGCCGTATCAATCACCGTCAGCATGGGATCCTGATTGATGATCTCGCTCACCCGACGGCGAAAGAAGCTCGAATCGTCGACAACTAATACCTTGACTGCCATTGTTGTTTTTCTAACTCCTTGGGCCTGAGCTATTAATGTCTACGCGCATATGCTTTGAGCAGACTCGGCACATCCAAAATAAGAGCAATTCCGCCATCACTGGTAATCGTCGCCCCGGCCATGCCAGGGGTGCCTTGCAGCAGGTTATCAAGTGGCTTGATCACTACCTCTTCCTGACCAATCAGGCTATCTACCACAAACCCGATTTGCTGAGTGCCAATCTGTACGATCACCACATGTCCGGTATCCTGGCGTGAACGCTTGTTAGCGCCACGAATCAACCATTTGTGCAGATAGAAGAGCGGAATTGCCTTCTCACGAACAATGATGGTGAGCTGACCATCCACCATATTTGCCTTTTTCAGGTCCAGATGGAAAATCTCGTTCACACAACCAAGGGGAAGTGCGAAGGTCTGCTCACCCACCTCAACCATCAGAGTCGGCAGAATGGCTAGCGTCAACGGAACCTTGATTTCGAGACGGGTACCTTTCCCCCAGGTGGAATCGATGTGCACCGATCCATTGAGGCTGACAATGCTGGTTTTAACCACATCCATTCCGACACCACGGCCAGAGATATCGGAGATCTCGGCCTTGGTTGAAAAGCCCGGGGCAAAGATCAGGTTATAGGCATCGTTGTCGCTCATGCGAGCGGCAGTATCTGCATCCAGCACACCGCGACTGATGGCAATAGACTTGAGTTTCTCAGGATCCATCCCTGCCCCATCATCCTCGATGCAAAGCAGAATATGATCACCTTGCTGGGAGGCGCTAAGGGTGATTGTCCCTTGCCGCGGCTTGCCCGCTTTCTCTCGCACATCCGGCATTTCGACCCCGTGATCGCATGAGTTGCGAACAAGGTGAACCAGAGGATCGGCGAGCGCCTCCACCAGGTTTTTATCAAGATCGGTCTCTTCCCCCACCATCACCAGCTCAATCTCTTTCTTGAGGGTTCTGGCCAGGTCACGCACCACGCGCGGGAAACGACCAAATACCTTCTTGATTGGCTGCATGCGGGTTTTCATCACCGCACCTTGCAGGTCAGCCGTTACCACATCCAGATTGGCAACCGCCTTTGACATCTCTTCATCATTACTGGCAATACCCAAGCTCACCAGCCGGTTACGAACCAGTACCAACTCACCTACCATGTTCATGATGACATCGAGGGTCTTGGTATCCACCCGCACCGTCGTATCGCTTTGCACGGCACTATTTTCTGCTGGCGCAGGCGCCGCCTTGGCGGCAGGCACTGGTGCCTTGGCTGCTTCAGCGGGTTTTGCGGGGGCTGCCGGTGCTGGTTTGGCAACAGGAGTGGCCGGTTTGGGCGGAGTCACCGCAGCAGGTGCCGCAGGTGCCGCAGGTGCCGCAGGTGCCGCAGGTGCCGCAGGTGCCGCAGGTGCCGCAGGTGCCGCAGGTGCCGCAGGTGCCGCAGGTGCCATAGTACTCTGAGGCCCTTGACCACGACCATGCAATTCATCAAGCAGACGCTCAAACTCATCATCATCGATAAGCTCGTCCACCTCTTTTTGCACCGACTTCAGAGGATTTACCTCTGGCGCCCCCATGTGCTGCCCCTGACCATGGAGCTGATCCAGCAAGGCCTCAAACTCATCATCAGTGATATCGCCAGAGCCACCCGCTATTGGGGCTGCTGCAGCCGTCTTGGTCGGAGCCCCACCCACGCCGTGGAGCTCGTCCAGCAGACGTTCAAATTCGTCTGCAGAAATTTCATCGATCGAGCCGCCGCCATTGACAGGAGCAGGCTCGCTGCTGATGGCTGCGGGTTCAACAACTTCTGGAGCAACTTCTTCAACAACTACCGGTGCTGCCGGTTCAGATTCTACAGCCGCAGCCGCACTGGTAGCAGTGCGCAGTTGCTCTTCCCCTTCCGGCTTGCACAACTCGTGGAGGTCATGAAGCAAATCATCTGACGCAGGGCTGGGTGCTTCGCGATTTTGAACCTGGGCAAACATGACATTGATGGCATCCAGCGCTTGCAGGATCACATCCATCAGCTCCGCAGTAACGGTTCGCTTGCCATTACGCAGGATATCGAACACGTTTTCCGCACCGTGGCATACATCAACCAGTTCACCGAGCGACAGAAAACCCGCCCCCCCTTTCACGGTATGGAAACCGCGAAAGATAGCATTCAACAGGTTCTTGTCATCGGGCCGCTTTTCCAAGTCGACCAGTTGTTCAGACAACTGTTCCAATATTTCGGATGCTTCGACCAGAAAGTCTTGCAGTATGTCTTCATCAACTTCGAAGGCCATGCGTCACTCCATTAGAATCCCAAGCTAGACAGCAGATCGTCCACATCATCCTGACCATTGACCACATCGGCACGAGCCTCGGGGTTCATGATAGGGCCCTCTGCTTCAATCCCGTTGACAGGAATACTACGAGTTGAATGCTCAGCAGAAGCCTCACCAAACATGGTCAGCATTTCTATTAATTTTGTTTCAACTTCCTGAACAAGCTTGATGACCTTGCGGATCATCTGACCTGTCAAATCCTGAAAATCTTGTGCCATCAGGATTTCTGTCAGCAGTTGCCGTAATTTATCGGCATCAGACTCTGAAGCCTTAATAAAATCATCAAGTTGGTGACATAAGGATTTGAACTGCCCCACGCTCATGTCACGAGACATCAGGGCATTCCAGTTCGGCATCACCAGCTGGATATTGTCATTCAGGCGATCCGCTATCGGCAAACTGGCTTCCACCGCATCCATTGTGCGATTGGCCGCTTTGTCGGTCATATCGATAACGTAGCTCAAACGCTCCCGAGCATCGGGAATGTCATGAGTAGCTAAATCGGGAATACGGGGATCGAGGCGAAATTCTTGAAGTGAATCATGCAGTTGTCGGGTCAGCTGACCTACTTTTTCAAACAGATCGGCTGCGTTGGGGGCACATACTTCGGCAAGCAGTTCATCGGCCAGCTCAAATTCGCCTTGCTCCAGATGAGCAACAAGCAT
Source organism: Aeromonas sp. R1-2 (assembly GCF_040908505.1). Lineage (NCBI taxonomy): Bacteria > Pseudomonadati > Pseudomonadota > Gammaproteobacteria > Aeromonadales > Aeromonadaceae > Aeromonas > Aeromonas sp. R1-2. The sequence goes on from NZ_JBFODU010000060.1 coordinate 105,874, forward strand.
CCTTGCCTGGTCGAGCGAAATCATTGCTCTCGTTTTGGCCATCATCCCTGCAGCTCCTTAGCCAATTCGTTCGAAAATTTTGTCGAGTTTTTCTTTGAGCGTTGCTGCGGTGAAGGGCTTGACGATGTAACCGTTGACGCCAGCTTGGGCGGCTTCAATGATCTGCTCACGTTTGGCTTCAGCGGTTACCATCAGTACCGGCAGATGCTTCAGCTTCTCATCGACACGGATGGCTTTAAGCAGGTCAATACCTTGCATGCCAGGCATGTTCCAGTCGGTAACTACAAACTGAAAATCACCATTTTTCAGCATCGGCAGCGCTGTATTGCCGTCATCCGCCTCATGGGTATTGTTGAATCCCAAGTCGCGCAGCAAGTTCTTGATAATCCGGCGCATCGTTGAAAAATCGTCAACAATGAGGATTTTCATGTTCTTGTCCAAAATTCCCTCCTAAATAGCCACCAGAGTGGCTCACTTACATGATGCTAAAAACGGGTTGTGTCGTGCGGATTATGCCTTAGAGTTTCATCTCAGTGTAGCCAGTACAAACACTTATAGATGCCAATCTCTCAAACGAGCACGCAATCTGTGCATTGCCTGACTGTGGATCTGGCTCACACGCGACTCGCTGACATTCAAAACCTCGCCAATTTCACGCAAATTCAGCTCTTCATCGTAGTAAAGAGAGAGAACCAAAGCTTCTCTCTCTGGTAGACGACCAATTTGCTCGGATAATTGAATCTGAAATCGCTCGGCAGCCAATTCATCGAATCCCGAGCCTGAAGGAGCATCATCGGGGTTACCGATCACATCCTCGCTGACCCCCAGATCCTCGATACCGATAATTTTGCCGCAAGAGACGTCTTGCAGCATCGCATGGTAATCAGCGATGGAGACCCCCATCTCGGCAGCAACCTCGGTATCTCGCGCGTCACGCCCGTGAGTCTGCTCGACATTCTCGATCGCCTCTGCAATAGCGCGACTGTTGCGATGCACAGAGCGGGGTACCCAGTCACCACGCCGGATCTCATCCAGCATGGCGCCACGAATGCGGATCCCGGCATACGTCTCGAAGCTTGCTCCCTTGCTACCGTCAAAGTTGCGGGAGGCTTCAAGCAGCCCAATCATACCTGCCTGGATCAGGTCATCCAGCAAGACACTGCTGGGCAGGCGAGCCAACAAATGCTGGGCAATTCGCTTGACCAGGGGAGCATGACGCTCCACCAGCACGTAGGAATCCTGATGACGCAAGTACGCTTGGGCTTTATTCACGGGAACCTTCCTGTGTTGTGGCCGGTTTCTGCAACAAATTTTCCAGGAAAAACTCCAGATGGCCGCCCGGCTGGTTGGGAACCGGCCAGCTCGCAGCCTTGTTGGCAAGGGCCCGGAACGCCAGTGCGGCCGGCGACTTGGGAAACGCCTCGACAATCAGCTTCTGCTTGCGCACGGCGGCACGCAGATTGGTGTCATAGGGTACACAGGCGACCAGCTCCAGCGAGGTGTCGAGGAAACGATCCGTGACCCGAGTCAGTTTGGCAAAGAGCTCCTGCCCTTCGCGCAGACTGCGCACCATATTGGCAACCACCTTGAAACGAAACACGCCGTGATCCTTGGAGAGGATCTTGATGAGGGCGTAGGCATCGGTGATGGAGGTCGGCTCATCGCAGACCACCACCATGATGTCCTGAGCTGCTCGGGTGAAGCTCAGCACCATGTCGGAGATCCCCGCAGCCGTATCCACCAGCAGGATGTCGACCTGGGTCTTCATCTCGCTGAAGGCGCGGATAAGCTCGGCATGCTGCACCGGAGAAAGCTCGACCATGGACTGGGTGCCCGAGGTCGCAGGCACGATCATCATGCCGTAGGGGCCTTCGACGATGATATCGTCGATGGTGCATTCACCCGCCAGGACATGAGAGAGGTTACGATGAACCCGCAGCCCCAGCATGACGTCGACGTTGGCCAGACCAAGGTCGGCATCCAGCACCATCACCCGCTTGCCTTGGGCGGCCATGGCTCCGGCCACGTTCAGGGTCACGTTGGTCTTGCCCACGCCACCTTTACCACCGGAAACGGCGATTACTTTTACTCGATTGTTTTGACGCATTTTGCGCAGACCACTCGCCTGATCCATATACATGTTACTCATAAAACTCCGAATCTTCGGCCTCGCCAAAGCCTGCGCCCCAGAAATAGGGCTCCTCTGTTTCTCGCTCCAGCGAGCCCATGGCAGCCCCGACGAGCTGCGCCGCATTGGCAACCTGAATATCTTCCGGAACCCTTTGTCCGTCAGTGATATAGCTGATGGGCAATGAATTCTGGATACACACGTTAATCACTTCGCCCAGATTCAGACTTTCATCCAATTTGGTAAGTATGCAGCCGCTTAATGGAATACGCCGGAAATGGTCAACCGCCTCCTGCATCACCCGACGCTGGGAAGTTGCCGACATCACCAGATAACTGCGGATCCGCACCTTGGCATTCTTGACCAAGGTATCGAGCTGCTCGGTCAGCCGGATATCCCGCTGGCCAACTCCAGCCGTATCGATAAGTACCAGCCGACGATGGCGGAACTGATAAAGGGCATTGGCCAGCTCTTCTGCATCACGCACCTGCCGCACCGGACACCCCATGATGCGACCATAGGTCTGCAGCTGTTCATGGGCACCAATCCGGTAGTTGTCGGTGGTGATCAGCGCCACCTGCTCGGCGCCATACTTCATGGCGAAACGGGCCGCCAGCTTGGCAATAGTGGTGGTTTTGCCCACCCCGGTCGGGCCAAGCAGCGCCACCGCGCCGCCCTGACGCATGATCTCGTCCTCGCTGATCTTGAGCTGGGCCGTCAGCACCTCGGCCAACTGGGCCATCGCCTGATGGATGGACATATCTTCGGGGATCAGTCCCGCCAGTTGATCGGCAAAGGCATCGTCAAAGCCGAGCTTCTTGAGCTCCTTGATCAACAGGGCCCGCATCGGTTCGCGGCGCTCCACCTCTTGCCACATCAGCCCGGAGATCTGGTGCTCCAGCAATTTACGGATGCTGGCCATCTCCTTGCGCATCCCTTCCATCTCCTGATCCCGCTGGGCAGGTTGAGGGGGGCGCTGGCCGGACGCAACCCGAGCCTTGGGCTTGGCAGGTTCGGGAGCTGCGCCCCACTGCCCCTGCTCGGCCAATGTTCTGGGCGCAGCATTGGCAGCGGCCAGACCGGCCGATTGGGTATTGCCCATTGGCGCCCCATTGCCCGGCTTGAGCTTCTGCTGGCGCGCCAGCAAGGCGGCCAGGGTATCGGCATAATGTTCGTTCTGCTCCTTCGCCGGCGTCGGCTCGGGGCGGATCATCTGCCGTGCAGCAGACGAAATATTGACGCTCTCATCGTTCAGCTGACGGCGAACCGGCGCATCTTTGGGCCCCGGGACCTGGGATTGATAATCGACTGCGGCGACTATCTCTACCCCTCCGGTGACCTTCTTGTTGGACATGATGACGGCATCCGGCCCGAGAGTCTCCTTGACCTCGGCCAGAGCCGTTCGCATATCCTTGGCAAAAAACCGCTTAATCTTCACCCGTCGTCTCCGCTAACTAGTTCTGCCCTACCGCACTGACGATGCGGATCTGCTTGTCGTCGGGCACTTCCTGATAAGACAGAACGCGCAATCCAGGAATGGCATTCTTGACAAATTTCGCCAGGGTATTGCGCAAGATCCCCGATGTCAGAAGCACGGCCGGTTGGCCTTCCAATTCTTGTCGTTGAGTGGCTTCCACCAGCGAGCGCTGCATCCGCTCTGCCAGACCCGGTTCAATACCGGCACCATCACCGCCACCAGCCTGCAGGGATTGATGCAATATACGTTCCAATTCCGGCGCCAAGGTAATCACCGGCAGCTCGGGATCGGGGCCTGCAATCTCCTGCACAATCAGGCGACGCAGGGCAATCCGGCAAGCGGCTGTGAGCACTTCCGGATCCGGACTGCGCGGCGCGTATTCAACCAGGGTCTGCAGGATAGTGCGCATATCGCGGATTGGCACGCCTTCATTGAGCAAATTCTGCAATACCTTCACAAGGTTACCCATGCTGATCACTTCCGGCACCAGCCCTTCGACCAGCTTGCTCTGATGTTTGCCAATCATGTCGAGCAGCTGTTGTACCTCGTCATGACCCAGCAACAGAGCTGCATGGTTGGTCAGGATCTGGCTCAGATGGGTAGCCACCACGGTCGCGGTGTCTACCACCGTATACCCCAGCGTCTGTGCTTGAGATACCATCTCCTTGGCAACCCAGACCGCTTCCAGCCCGAAGGCGGGATCCCGGGTCGCTATCCCCTGGATCTGGCCGAACACCTGCCCCGGATTGATGGCCATCTCCTTATCATGGTAGACATTGGCCTCGCCGGTACTGACCCCCATCAAGGTGATGCGGTATTGGTTTGGCGCCAGATCCAGGTTGTCGCGAATGTGGACGGCCGGGACCAGAAAGCCCAGCTCTTGCGAGAGTTTCTTGCGCACCCCTTTGATCCGGTTGAGCAGTTCGCCACCCTGATTGCGATCCACCAGCGGGATCAGCTGATAACCCACTTCCAGCCCGATGGTGTCCACCGGCATCACATCATCCCAGCTCAGCTCTTTCTGCTCATGAGGTTGTTCGGCAGTGGCAGGCAGCAGCTCGCCCTTAGCCGCTTTGGCGGCAGCCAGTTTCTCGCGGCGCAGCAACCACCAGGCGCCAGCGGCGGCAAGAGCCCCCAGACTCAGGAAGGCGAAATGCGGCATCCCCGGCACCAGCCCCATCATCAGCAGAATCCCGGCCGAGATGATCAGCGCCTTGGGATTGTCAAACAGCTGGCCTAGTACTGCGGTACCCATGTCCTGATCGGTATTCTGACGGGTCACTATGATGGCGGCGGCGATGGAGAGCAGCAGGGAGGGGATCTGCGCCACCAGGCCGTCACCGATGGCCAACAGGGTATAGATCTCGGCCGATTCGCTGAAGGTCAGCTGGTGCTGCATCATCCCGATGATGAAGCCGCCGATGATGTTGATAAAGAGGATCATGATGCCCGCAATGGCATCCCCTTTGACGAATTTGGAGGCACCATCCATGGAGCCGTAGAAGTCGGCTTCCTGGGTCACATCCTGGCGACGCTTCTTCGCCTCTTCCTGATTGATGAGACCGGCGTTCAAATCGGCATCGATGGCCATCTGTTTGCCCGGCATCGCATCAAGGGTAAAACGGGCACTTACTTCCGCGATCCTCCCGGCACCCTTGGTGATCACCACAAAGTTGATGATCATCAGGATGGTAAAAACGATGATGCCGACCGCATAGTTGCCGCCGATCACCACGTTACCGAATGCCTCGATCACATGGCCGGCCGCCGCACTGCCATTATGACCTTCCAGTAACACCACCCGGGTCGAGGCAACGTTCAACGCCAACCGCAGCAAGGTAGCGAGCAGCAGTACGGTCGGGAAGGCCGCAAATTCGAGGGGGCGGCGGGTATAGACGGATACCAGCAGCACCACGATGGAGAGGGCAATGTTAAAGGAGAAGAGCACGTCCAGCATCAGCGGCGGGATGGGTAACACCACCATACCGAGCGCGGCCAATACCAGCAGAGGGGTGCCAAGGCCTTTGCCCAATACTCCCCGGTACTCTTTGAACTGGCCCAATACTGCCTTGAATTCCATCGCGCTTCTCAATTTCAACCTGCTGGTGCCAGATTAAAGCAAACATCAAGCCAACAATACAAGACATTGAAATGCAATGGATTTATTTTGACTACGTCAGAACTTTGTCATTTGCGATATTCGGTCGGAATGGGGAGATCTTTAGCCAGCGGCTGGGGACGGCGCCCCTGACCACGACGGAATTTCTTGAGCTGGAAGACATAGGCGAGCACCTGGGCAACCGCCGCAAACAGCCCTTCCGGGATCTCGTGGCCCAGCTCGGTTGAGTGGTAAATGGCCCGAGTCAAGGCTGGTGACGGCATGATGGGGATCTCGTACTCTCTGGCTATCTCCCTGATCTTCATTGCAATCTCATCAGTGCCCTTGGCCACGACCTTGGGCGCGGCACCAGGTTTGCCCGCATCATACTTGAGCGCCACCGAGTAGTGGGTCGGGTTGGTGATCACCACATCGGCCTTGGGCACATCCCCCATCATCCGGCGCATCGCCATCTGCATCTGCAACTGGCGGATCTTGCCTTTTACCTCGGGCTTGCCTTCGCTATCCCTGAACTCATCCTTGACCTCCTGCTTGGTCATCTTGAGCTGACGCATGTGGTTCCACTGCTGGAACGGCACGTCGATGGCAACGATGGGAAGCAGGGCGCAGCAGAGGATGATCAACATCCAGAGAAACAACTCCAGCGCATCGATAATACCGCCGGGGAAACCCTCCATGGAGAGGTTGAGCAGGTGATTGAACTGGCTGGATAACATCCACCAGGCAAACAGGGTGATGAACACCACCTTGGCGATGGATTTGACCAGCTCAATCAGCGACTGCACCCCGAACATTCGCTTGAGGCCGCTGAGCGGGCTCAGCTTGCTCATCTTGGGCATCATGGCTTCGGTGGAGAAGTTCATCCCCCCCATCAGGGTGTTGCCGATAAAAGCGGCAATCGCCACCAGTGCAAACAAGAGTCCCAGCGGAAGAACCAGTTCCCCCAGCAGCGCCGGCACCATGGCGATCATGGCATTGGGATCGAAAGCCTGCTCCCGATCCAGAGTAAAGCCCATGGTGACAACCTTGATCATGGCAGTCGCCAGCGAGCCCTTGAGCATCAGCAGGCCAAAAACCGCCGAGAGCAGAACGCTGGCGGTCCCCAGCTCTTTTGAACGTGCAATCTGCCCTTTTTCACGGGCCTGTTGCAGTCGTTTGCCCGTGGGTTGTTCGGTACGTTCCTGGTCGGTATCAGCCATGAGCGCCCCCGAAACACTGGGTGTTGATCAGCTCGCAGCTGACCTCCTGCACCCGCTCCCACATGATGTCGAAGTGACCGAGGAACCCACCGATAGTGAGCCAGAGGATGAGCAGACCCGACATCATGCTGACCGCAAAACCGATACTGAAAATGTTGAGTTGCGGCGCCGCCCGGGTCATGACACCAAAGGCGAAGTTGATTAAGAGCAAGGCGACGATGGCTGAGAGCGACATAACCAAGGCAGACTGATACATCACCCCCAGAAACGCACTCAGGGTTTTCATGGATGAAACCGAGAGGCCGTACTCGGAGACAGGCAGTGTCTCGAAACTAAGAATGACCAGCCGCAGCATCACCAGATGACCATCCAGCGCCAGAAACACCAGGGTCGCCAGCATCAGATAAAACTGACCCACTACGGGGGCCGACTGGCCATTCATCGGGTCCACCAGGGTGGCAAAACCCAGACTGGTCTGCATGGCGATGACCTGACCGGCCATCACGAAGCTCTCCATCAGAAACTGGGTCATCAGACCAAGGGCAATACCGATCAGCAATTGCTGGCCCAATACCAGAAAGCTGCCGGCAGAGAAGAGTTCAATGGGGGGCATTTTCGGGAGCAGCGGGGCAATCAGAAAGGTGATGGCCAAAGCCAGCCCCATCCGTACCCGCGCAGGAGCGAGGCGGCTGCCGAACACCGCCATCACCATCAGCAGACTGCTCACCCGCGCCAGCGGCCAGAGGATGGAAGACAACCACTCCATGATCAGAGCGGTTGTGTAGGTCATCCCACCACCTCGGGGATTTGACTGACCATCAGTATGAAGAAGTCCATCAGACTCTGCATTCCCCAGTGAGCACCAATTCCCAGGGCTAGCAGGGTCACGATAAGACGGGGCAGAAAGCTCAGGGTCTGTTCGTTGATGGAAGTGGCCGCCTGAAAGATGGCTACCACCAGCCCGATAGCGAGGCTGGGCAGGATCACGGCGCTGACCATGATATTGACCAACCAGAGCGCCTCGCGAAAGACGTCGACAAAGGTTTCAGGACTCATGTTCGGGCTCCTTGCGCTCGACCGGCTAACCGGCACCCAGTCCGAAACTGTTGGCCAGTGACCCCAAAATGAGGTTCCAGCCATCCACCATCACAAACAGCATCAGCTTGAAGGGCAGCGAGACGATCATCGGCGAGAGCATCATCATCCCCATCGCCATCAGGATACTGGCCACCACCAGATCGATGACCAGGAACGGCAAAAACAGCATAAAACCAATCTGGAAGGCGGTTTTCAGCTCGCTGGTGACAAAGGCAGGGATCAGCACGCGTAGCGGCACATCGGCAGGTTTCTCCACCTGCACGTTGGCGATCTCCATAAAGGTGTTTAAATCTTTGATCCGGGTCTGGGCCAGCATGAACTGGTGGATGGGCAACTCGGCCCGCTCCAGCGCCTCCTTTGCCTGAATGGTCTCGGCCAGATAGGGCTGCAACGCCTCATCATTGATGCGATCCAGCACCGGTGACATGATGAAGAACGACATGAACAGGGCGATGCCGATCAACACCTGGTTGGAGGGACTCTGTTGCAGACCTATCGCCTGGCGCAAGATACCCAACACCACAATGATGCGGGTAAACGAGGTCATCATGATCACCATGGCCGGCAAGAAGGAGAGCGCGGTCATCAGCGCCAGCACTTGCAGGGTCAGACTGTACTCCTGAGAGCCATCCCCCATGGTCTTGACTGTCACCGCGGACATGGCGTCCTGTGCCAGCGCAGGCCAGGAGCAAAACAGTGGTATCAGCAGGCTGACCAACAGCCCCGTTTTCAGCCATAAGCCGTTAGCTTTTTTCATGCTTGCCCATCAATTTGCCAAGCTGCTGGGAAAACGCCTGCGGCTGGTTTTCGTCCAGCGGCTCCTCCAGCCGGTAGAGAAAGTTGACCTGCTGCGGTGTTACGCCGACCAGCAGTTGCTGTTCGCCCACCTTGACCACCAGCAGCTTCTCTTTGTAACCCACCGGCAACGAGGCGATGACCCGCATCTGGCCGCCCCCCATGGAGGTCGCCAGCTTGCTCTTCTTGAGCAGAAAGCCCAGCACCAGAATGAGACCGATCACCATCAAACTGGAGAGCAACCAGGAGCTCAGACTAGGCACGTTGGCAGATGCCGCTGTCTCGGCAAAGGCCGGAACAGGCAGCAATAACAACAGGAGGCGCATCATTTGAGCTTCTTGATCCGTTCAATCTGGCTTATGACGTCGGTCAGGCGAATACCGAACTTGTCGTTTACCACCACCACCTCGCCGTGAGCGATCAGGGTGCCGTTGACCAATACGTCCAGCGGCTCGCCAGCAACCCGATCCAGCTCCACCACCGAGCCCTGGTTAAGCTGCAACAGGTTGCGGATGCTGATCTGGCTGCGGCCCACCTCCATGGCGATAGTGACCGGAATATCGAGAATGGTGTCGAGCTTGCGACGCTCCTCGGCACTGATGGGGGCATCATCTTTCAACTCTTCCAGCGGGGCTGGCTTGGCTTCCGCCGTCACCTGCTCCTCCAGAGCCGCAGCCCAGGCATCAGCCATCAGATCCTCTTCCTCAGTTCCGCTCATCTTGTTTCCTTATGCTACTTCGTGACCGTTTACCGTAATAAACCGTCAATTATCGCTGTTGATCTTCGATACTGCGCTCGAGCTCTTCCAGCTCGGCCTCGCCATCAATTCGTACCCCGCCCCGGGTCACCAGATGCATCTCCGTCTTGACCCCTTCCGGACGTTTGAGCTTGTCGGTGATCTTGAGCGCCACATTATCCTTGGTGCGGCCCATCTTGGCGTGGAAAGTGGGCAAGTCCTCGACAAAAACCAGCAGATTTTCCGGCATATCGACCGGAATGATATCGCCAGGTCGCAGCTCCATCAGTTCACGCAGGGTGAGTTCTGTCTCCAGCAGCTTGGCCCGCAGCTCCACCTTGACGTCCATGATCTCGTCACGCAGCGCCTTGCTCCAGCGTACGTCGGTATCCCCCTTGTCACTCTGCACACCGGCGTCCAGCAGCTCGCGGATCGGCTCCAGCATGGAGTAGGGCATCGCCACGTGGAAGTCGCCGCCGCCACCATCGAGCTCGATGTGGAACGAGCTGACCACGATTACCTCGGTCGGGCTGACGATGTTGGCCATCGCAGGGTTCACTTCGGAGTCGAGATACTCGAACCCTACGTCCATCACCGGCGCCCAAGCATCCTTGTAATCCTCAAACACCAGTTTGAGCAGCATCTGGATAATGCGCCGCTCGGTCGGCGTGAACTCGCGCCCTTCAATCTTGGCGTGATAACGACCATCGCCACCGAAGAAGTTCTCCACCAGGATGAAGACCAGTCGGGCCTCCATGGTGATGAGCGCCGTCCCCTTGAGCGGGCGGAAGCGCACCATGTTGAGACTGGTCGGCACAAACAGGGTATGGACATACTCGCCAAACTTGAGCATCTGCACACCGTTGATCGAGACCTCGGCGGTACGACGCATCATGTTGAACAGGCTGATCCGCATATGGCGGGCGAAACGTTCATTCACCAGCTCCAGCGTCGGCATGCGACCACGGACGATGCGGTCCTGGGAGGAGAAGTCAAACTGGGCTACGCCGGGGTCTCCAGCGCCGCCTATCTCTTCCTCTTCGACATCATCGACACCGTGCAAGAGGGCATCAATTTCGTCCTGACTTAACAGATCGCTCACGCTTCACCTACTGCATTACAAAGCCGGTAAACAGCACTTGTTCGATAACGGGGGAAGAGACCAGGTCCTTGAGCACCCGACGGCACTCTTCCAGTGAATCCTTGCGCAGCTTCTCCTTGCCTTCAAAGGTCATCAGCTGTTCGGCACTGGCTGCGCTGAATACACGCAGCAAGGTGCCTTCAATCAGGGGGATATTCTGTTTGGCCAGCGTCTCGTCGGCGGTACCGCGCACCATCAGCTGGATCTTGATCTGCACCAGTCGATCTCGCTGGGCACCTGCAACGTTGAAGACAAAGGGGCGCGGCATACCGACATAGAGGGAAGGTTTAGGCGCTTCCTCCTTGGGTGCGGCCTCGGCACCTTCCGCCGCTTCAGCGGGCGGTTTATCGGAGCCGGAGAACATCAGGAAGGCGCCAACACCACCACCGCCCAGCAAAATAACCGCCAAGGCAATGATAATGATCAGCTTCTTTTTCTTGCCCGCAGCCGGGTCTTTTAGCGTCAACTCGTTATCGTCAGCCATCCCTTGTCCACCCTAGTCTCAAACTTGTTCGATATCATAAACTTACTCGGGATTGCATCAAGCATAGAAATCAATTCCGGAACCGTTTGTCGATTCCACCAGCAAACTGGGGTTGGAAGTGGTGAGTTCCCCTTCAACCAGCCCGTTACCGGACCGCGGCTGACCACTACTCTGACCTTGCTGCCCCTGCCCGTTAAAGGTGGGCTGGCCCTGTTGCTGCTGTTGTTGCGACTGCTGCTGCACCTGCGTCTGACCAAGCTGGATCCCCTGCCCTGCCAGCATGTCACGCAGCCGGGGCATCGCCTGCTCCAGCATCTCGCGGGTCTGTCCATGTTGTACCACAAAATGGACGTTGGCCTGGCTGTCGGCCCCCATCTGAATCTGGATCTTCATCTTGCCAAGGCCGAGGGGGTCGAGCTGAATTTCCGCCTGTTGCAGTTTTTCGGCCAGCATCACATTGACCTTCTGGTGCAATTCGGCAGGCGCTTCCTGACTGGCCAGTTTCAAATGGAGTAAATTCTGCGGCTCACGGCGCAGCGTCGTCTCAGCGGCGGGCGCCCGGCTATCGGCTACCTGTGGCTGAGTCTGGCTGTTCTGGCCATGCTGAACGGTCTGGCTCGGGCTGCTCTCACTGCTAGATGTCGTCGCAACCAGGCTCTTCTCCGCCTCACCGGCCTTCGGTTTTACCTCAAGCGAAACCGCTTTGCGCACCTCGTCGGTGCCGGTCACTTCCATCTGCTTGATGCCGGCTGAAATAGTCGACAGCGGTGCTTGCGGCCCCTGAGATTCAGCCTGTGCCAACACCTGCTGCGGCGCCACCATCACGGGGGCGGCAGCACTATCGGTCTGAGCCGTCGCAGTTGCCGTTACGCTGCTCTGGGCTGCGGCACTTTCTGCGGCACTCTGCGCCGTCGTCACGGGCGCCGATCCTTGATTGGCGGCGGTGGCTGGCTGCTGGCTACCCTCGGCGGCACTCTTTTCTGCCCCCTTGCCAGCTACCCCACTTCCATCCGCAGTTGCTGAAGTAGTTGCAGAGCCCGCCTCAGGCTGCTTGAGCCCCTCATTGAAGGCCTTGAGGGCGGCCCCCTGAGTCGCGGCTTGCGTTGCCTGCCCCTTGTTAGTCAAAGCATTGCTGGCGGAGAGATCGGATTTGCTGTCGCCAGCCTCTTTTGCAGCGAGTGACTCAGCGGATTTGGCGGTGCTTGCCGACTCATCGACCGGCAGCACCTTGGCCAGCTGGGCCATTCGCTCTGCCCCTGTGAGGGGCTTGGTGTGCTTGCCATCAGCCCCGATGGTTTCGCCCTTGGCAGAGGCTTTCTCCCCGGCCTGCCCATCCCCAGTAGTGGCGGCATCTTCACCTTCAGAGGAGAGAACGGCAGCAGAGGCATCGCCCTGCGCCACCACTCGCGCCGCTGAGGACGATACGGTGGTATCAAGAGTCGAGTTGGCTGTCGTCGCCAGCGGCGACTGCGCCCCGGTCTGACCAGCAAGCTGGCTGGCAATTCTGGCAGCGGCAGGGGTCTGCTCGCCGTCATCAAGCGCAATCCCCTCCAGCTCACCCTCTTGCGGCAACGGATTGCCGTCTACCGCAGTGGCGCTCTGTTGGGCCGCCACCGCCAGCTGGGGTGTCACTAGCGAGGTATCGAGCTTGAGGGAGTCTTGCAGACGGAGCAGAAAGTCGGTGGCAGGGACCTCACCCACCTTGTTGTCGGCGTCAGGATCCTGCTCCTTGCCGGTCTCCTCTTTGGGAGAGGCGCTCTCGGTCGCCAAAGATTTGGCTGATCGGACATGGTTACCGCCCTGAGTGGCTTCGGGGGGGCCCTGCTCGCTGTTCCGGGCCTTGGCAATCAGGGTGGCGAAATCCCCCTTGCCGTCGCTGCCGGTTCCCCCATCGATACTTTTGCTCTCGACGGAACCGCTCAGAGGCGCTTTGTCCAACCCGTTGGCCGGAGCCGAAGGCGTTTGTGTCAACAGTGTCTGCATCATGATGGGATCCCTGAATTCTGGTGGCCCCCAAAGAGATGGCCGCCGACAATGTCCATATCAAAGCAAGTTACAGGCCAGATTGATGAAAGCGTCGCAACATGGCGTACTCATCCAGCATCTTCTGCTCCTGACGCTGGGCTTTCTGCTGCTCGCGGCTCGCTTGCTTCTCCAGCAACAGCTCTACCGCCTTGCGCCGCTGCTGGGCCGCCAGCCACTCTTCACGGCGCTGTTCCAGCGCCTGACGCACCTGCAACACCCCTTCGTACTGCTGGGTCGCGGCCTGTTCGAGCTTGTTGATAAAGGCGTGATACTGGGTGTTTTGCTGAGGTGAAATCCCCTGCAGGCCGCGATCGGTCCACTGCTGGTGATAGATCTGGCGGTACTGGTTGAGGGCATTTTGCTGATCCATGAACAGCTTGAGATCCTGCTGCGCCTTCACCAGCGCCAGCGCACACTGCTGCTCCGCCTCCACCAGCCGATCGGCCAACAATACCAACCCTTTACTCATCGTCGACCTCTCTGTTACCGACCATCATCAGCGCATCAATGGCATCGCCACCATCTGCAAGGCTTGCAGGCCATCATCGTAGTGAATGACCTCGCGCATCCCCTGCTGCAAGAACTGATCCAGATAGGGTTTTTGAATGATGGCACGGTCGATGCGCGGATCGGAACCCTGACTGTAGGCGCCGATGGTGATGAGATCCCGGTTCTGCTGATAGAGGGAGTAGAACTGCTTGAGGGTGCGCGCCAGATCCATATGTTCCGGCGAGGTCACCATGGGCATAACCCGGCTGATGGACTTTTCGACGTCGATAGCCGGATAGTGGCCCGCATCGGCCAGCTCGCGCGACAACACTATGTGGCCATCGAGGATTGCCCGCGCCGCATCGGCAATGGGATCTTGCAGGTCATCCCCCTCGGTCAAGACGGTGAAGAAGGCGGTGATGGAGCCCTGGCCGTCACTGCCGTTACCCGCCCGCTCCACCAGCGCCGGTAATTTGGCAAATACCGACGGTGGATAGCCCTTGGTTGCAGGCGGCTCGCCCACCGCCAGCGCGATTTCACGCTGGGCTTGGGCATAACGGGTCAGTGAATCCATCAAGAGCAGCACATTAAGCCCCTGATCGCGGAAATATTCGGCAATGGCCAGCGCCGTTTCACACCCCTTGAGCCGCATCAGCGGCGAGGCGTCGGCGGGAGCCGCCACCACCACGGAGCGGGCTCTCCCCTCCTCTCCCAGAATGTCTTCGATAAACTCTTTCACTTCCCGGCCCCGTTCACCGATGAGGCCGACCACCACCACATCTGCCACCGAGCCGCGAGTCATCATGCCAAGCAGCACCGATTTACCGACACCGGAACCGGCAAACAGCCCCATCCGCTGGCCCTGCCCCACCGTCAGCACGGCGTTGATGGCGCGTACCCCCACGTCCATCGGCTGATGGATCGGGCGGCGAGAGAGCGGGTTGATGCGATGCTGGGCAAACTGCACGGTCTGGGAGGAGAGAATGGGGCCGAGCCCATCGAGTGGCTGACCAATGCCGTCGATGACCCGACCAAGCAGGTTCATCCCAACCGGAATGCCGTGCTCTTCGGTGATGGGCACCACCCGGGCACCGGGGATCACCCCCTTGAGCTGCTCGCTCGGCATCAGATAGAGGCGATCGCCAGAAAAACCGACCACTTCAGCCTCCAGCGTCCCATCAAGGGTATCGATGCGGCAGAGGGCACCGATGGCGGCGCGGCAGCCAATGGCTTCGAGGGTCAGCCCCACCACCCGGGTCAATTTGCCGGCGACCGGCGGTTTGGGGGCGCTGTCGCGTACCTTGTACCCTTGCAACCGGTTCAGTAGCGAGCCGCTCATCTGGCCTCCTGAGAGCTAAAAAGTGCAGCCGGACGGCAACGTCCGGCATCGGTTATGGGCGTGAGTCCTGCGAAGCCGGTTTCTGCGACGCATTGTCCCGCAAGAAGTTGCGCAGCAACTGATCGATGCGCGCGGAGAGGGTCAAATCGATGCTGGAGAGCTCGGTCGCCAGTTGCAGATCGCCGGGGGAGAGGGTGGGATCGCTCTGCAATCGCCAGTGGCGCTTGGCGCACTCGTCGGCGCCAAATGCCTGCTCGATTCGCGCTATATCGTCGGGATGCAACATCAGAGTCACCCCCTGTTCGGCGGCAGGCAGCAAGGCCAGCCCCTCTTTAAGCGCCTCCAGCAGAATGCGGGGGGAGGTCTCCGCTTCGTGACGAATGAGCGCGCGGGCCAGTTGCATCACCAGCGAGACCAACTGCTGCTCCACCGCCAGATCCAGCTCGTTAAGCGGATTGGCTAGGCGGGCGGCGAGCCCCTGCCAGTGGGCGATCTCCTGCTCCACCAGCTCGCGGCCCATGGCCAGCCCCTCCTCGCGCCCCTGTTCGAGACCGGCAGAATGACCCTGTTGCAATCCTTCCAGCTTGCCCTCTTCCATCCCCTTGGCATAACCGGACTCGCGTCCCTCGGCCATCCCCTCTTCCCAGGCGGCCTGACGGATCGCTTCAAGCTCTTCGGCGGTGATGCTGGGGGTCGGCTCCTGTTCGGGCTCCGGTTCCACCACCTCCTCTTCCTGCTGATACCAGTCAGGGGCCAGGCCAAGAGCATTGGTAGGCGCCCCCGCCTCTACCTCGACCTCCATCTCGGGCCAGCCCCAGGTCTCAACCCGGGCATCATCGCCCTCGGGGCGCACATACCCACGCAGTTTGTTGTTCATGCTTTGCGCGGCTCCTCACCACTGCCTGATGCGGGTTTGGCATCGCAATTCGGTTTATGGGCCATGGCTTAGAGGAACTCCTCGCCGCCACCGGCACCCAGCATGATTTCGCCAGCATCCGCCAGACGACGGGCGATGGAGAGGATCTCTTTCTGGGCCGCTTCCACTTCGGAGACCCGGATCGGCCCCATGGCCTCCAGATCGTCTGCCAGCATTTCGGCCGCCCGTTTGGACATGTTCTTGAAGATCTTCTCGCGCATCTGATCGTCGGAGCCCTTGAGGGCGCGTTGCAGCAGATCCCCAGGCACTTCCCGCAGCATGGTCTGGATGCCGCGATCGTCCACATCGATGAGGTTTTCGAACACGAACATCAAATCCTGGATCTGCTGGCTCATCTCTTCGTCCGACTCGCGGATGGAGTCCATCAACTGGCCTTCGATATTGGTATCCAGATAGTTCATGATGTTGGCGGCAGCCTTCAGGCCGCCCATCTTGGCTGCCTGGGCACCGGCCGCACCGGCGAACTGTTTCTCCATGATGTCGTTCAGCTCTTGCAGTGCCGCCGGTTGTACCTCTTCGAGGTTGGCGATACGCATCACCAGATCGAGGCGCACCTGCTCCGGGAACTGGCTCAGGATCTCGGCGGATTGCTCCGGCTCCAGATAGGAGAGCACGATAGTCTGGATCTGCGGGTGTTCATTCTGGATGATGCTGGCTACCTGACGGGCATCCATCCACTTGAGCGAATCGAGGCCGCGGGCGCCGGAACCGAGAATGATCTGGTCCACCAGGTTGCTCGCCTTGTCCTCGCCAAGGGCCGCCACCAACGCCTTGCGCACGAAGTCTTCGCTGCCGATACCGATGTTGGTGTACTTCTGGATATCGTCGATGAATTGACGGTGCACCGCCGCCACCCGATCGTGACTGAAGTCAGACATGGAGGCCATCGACATACCGAGCCGCTGCACCTGCTTGGGCTCGAGATGACGGAAGATCTGGGCGGCATCCTCTTCATTGAGGCTCAGCATCAGCACCGCAGCCATCTCCATCCCCGACATCTGGTCGAGGATCTGGCGCTGACTGTCGGTGATGTCATTGCCGGTGACTTGACTCTTCTTTTCTTCAGGCATCTTTGTTCGTTACCCATTCTTTAATGACCTGAGCGGCCAGATCCGGCTCGTTCGCCACCAGCGCACGTACCGCCTTGAGCAAGTCTTCGTCACGGTGCAGATCCGGCAGTTTCAGCTGGCCATCGCGTACACCAAATACCTGATCGTTCTCGACTTGTGCTGACAGCAGGCTCAACTCGTCGTCGCCACCCAGTACGGTGTGGTTGTCGAAATCCACTTCCCCTTCCGGTTTGGCATCCGGATAGAGCAGTCGCTTGAGCATGGGGCGAACCACGGTGACGATCAAGACGATGATCACCAGTACCGAGGCGGCAATCCGCACCGCACGCCAGAACCAGGGCTGATCGTAGAGCGGCACCTCGGCCACGGTATCAAGCTCTGGGCGATTGAACGGAATCGCGACCACCTCAAGGGTATCACCACGGGTCACATCAAAGCCAAGGCCACCGCTCAGCAAACGGCGCAATGTATCGAGTTCTGCCTGGGTGCGCGCCTCACGGGTCACGGCCCCATCGGCACCAGGTACCGCTTTGTAATCCACGGCAACCGAAACAGTCATGCGGCGAATGCCTCCCATCTGGCGACGGGTATGGCTGACGGTGGTATCCAGCTCGAAGTTGCGAGTCGCCTCTTTGCGGGAGCGGCCCGAAGCAGCAGCGCTGGCACCATCACCACCGGTCGCCTCCTCGGGAATATTGGAGGCGGCAGGGGGCTGGTTGGAGAGGGCGCCAGGCACACCACCGTTGCTGCCGCTGGCGCTGTTCTCTTCCATGGTCATCTCGGATCGCACAGCAGGCAGGTCCGGGTTGTAAGTCTTGCGGGTCTGCTCCTGCTGGGAGAAGTCGAGGGAGAGATCCACTTCCGCCGTATAGTTGTCAGCCCCCAGCACCGGGATCAGAATGGCGTCAATTTTTTGTTTGTACTCCAGCTCCTGCTTCTGCTGCATGGCAAACTCTTTGCGAGTCTGGGCCGAGATCGGGTCTTGCGAGCCGGAGTTGAGCAGGCGGCCATTCTGGTCGGTGACGGTGACGCGGGTCGGCTCAAGGCCATGCACGGCGGAAGCGACCATATCAACGATGGAGTCCACCTCCCCCTGCCCCAGCGCCGCCCCTTTCAGGTTGAGTACCACGGTGGCACTGGGTTTACGTTCGTTGCGCGCAAACACGTTGTCTTTCGGAATGGCCAGCAGCACCTGGGCCTTGGCCACATTCTGGAACTGCTCGATGGCGCTCGCCAGCTGACGCTCGCGGCTCAGTTTCAGACGTTCGCTCTCCATCCGCTGGCTGACGCCGAAACTGGAATCTTTGAGCAGGATATCTTCACCACCGATGTTGCTATCGGTGGCATTGGCAAGACCGGCACGGGTCAGGGCCAGCTGGATAGTGGGGTAACTTTCGGCGTTGACCAGCACGCTCTTGCCATCCACCTCGTAGGGGATCTTCTGCTGATCGAGGAAGTCGAGAGTCTTCACCAGCTCCTGGGTGGTGTAGGTGCCGAGGGGACGCATATCCGGCTCCTTGCCCCACAGCAGGATAAACACCGCGATGGCCAGACAGATGGCAAGCCCCAGGATCAGGGTGATTTGCCGCAGCACATCGGTGTTGGACAGGAAGCCCAGCGCCGAACTCTTCTGCTCATTTTCATCGAGGGCGGCGGTGCCCTCATCGTTTATCAGCAGATCGCCGTTTTGGTCAGTAGCCACGATTTATGTCCTTATTGCTGACATGTTCATGATGTTCAGTCGTCATGGTTTATTGGCGTCGCTTATACCGGCATGTTCATGATGGTCTTGTAGGCATCGACCATCTTGTTGCGCACCTGTACCGTGGCTTCAAAGGCGATGGAGGATTTTTGGCCCGCGATCATCACCTCGGCCAGATCCACCGACTTGTCGCCCATGTCGAAACGGGTACGCAGATCATTGGCGGCCCCTTGCAGCTCGTTGACGTTGCCAAGCGCCTGTTGCAGCAGCTGACCAAAGTCGGAGGTTACCTGACGACCGGGTTGTGCCAGCGGCGTTGCGCCTGCTTCGATCTTGAGCGCCTGCATCTCTTGCATCAGGCTGCTTGCACTAATTTCCATTTTCCATCCCCAGACAAATCATTGACGCTGGCATGCAACAAGCAATTTGAGTGCCAATGCGTTAAAAACGCGACGAGGATGAGTGGCCAGACCAGGCCGGACGGGTTCGACAACGGCAGGTGGCTCTGATTAAATCCGACTCTGACGCCCACTTTTGCTGGCTGGCAAGGAGTCCGCTCTGGATTATCGCAAACCCGTGTTCAAGGCGATGGACTACATCAGCCACCATCTGGATGACAATCCGGGCCTGGATGAGGTCGCAGCAGCGGCAGCCATCTCCACCTTCCACTTCCACCGTATTTTCAAGACGATGGTCGGCGAGACCATTGCCGGATTTACCCGGCGCCTGCGTATGGAACGCGCTGCCCGTCGCTTGCTCGCCTCCCCCCAGAGCGATATCACCACCCTCGCACTGGCCGCCGGGTTCTCCAGCTCGCAGAATTTCGCCAAGGCCTTTCGCCTGCACTTCGCCATGAGCCCTTCGGAATACCGCCAGCAGCAGGGGGGAAACTGGAAAAGCAAGATTGGAAACGATCCCCTTCCCTTTGACACCTATGATGGCCTGGTCATGCACCCGGTCACCGAACACCCGGGTCTGTTGCAGGGGGCAAGCGTCAGGCAGATGCCCGCTAGGCGCGTGGCGTACATGCGCCGCCTGGGCCCCTATGGCAAGGAGACCTGCGAGCAAGCTCATCGGGATTTGCTCGCGCTGTTCGCCTCAGACGAAGCGATGACACCAGCAGGAACCCTGAGTCTCTATTGGGATATCCCCGATATCACCGATGAGACCCATTGTCGTACTGACGTCTGCATCGAGCTGGGGCCAGAGATCCACGCTGGGCGCCAGTTAACCACCCAGACCATCGCAGCGGGCCCCTATGCGGTTTGTCAGTTTATCGCTCGCGGCGATCAACTGGTCGCTTGCTGGGAAACGGCGTTTCGCTGGGTAGTGGGCCAAGGGCTGAACTGCGACGATCGCCCGTGTTACGAGCAATACCACGCAGACACGGACCCCGACCGGGAGCATTACGTGTTTGATATCTGTATCCCGCTGATCAACCGATAAGCCGATACCTCATTTCCATTTACCCACTTCGGTGCCTTCGGGCACCGAAGCGACGGAGTCATGCCCATGAATATCAAAACGCTGTTTCTCGCCAGCCTGCTGGTAACGCTTCCCGCTGCCGCCAATGCCCACTCACAGAGCCAGACACTGATCTTTGACGGCACCATCTACAGTGGTGATCCGGCGAACCCTCACCCGGAAGCGGTCGGCATTGAAGGTAAAAAGATAGTGGCAGTCGGCAGCTATCAGGAGGTCAGCGCCCGCCTAGGCAACCATGCCAAGCGTCTTGATCTGAAAGGAAAGTACCTGATGCCGGGGCTCATCGACAGCCATGTTCATGCGGCATTTGCCGGTTTTCAGGGGATGACAGTTAACTTTCCTGATGCCATGAGTGAGGTTGAGCAGGTGCAGCAATTTCTGACCCGCAGCAAGGATGATCCCCGCCTGACACTGGGCGATGTAGAGCTATACAGCAATGTCTCCCTCGACTACTGGCATCAGCTTCCCCTGCTTGATGAGGTGTTCAATGGCCCGCAATACCGGCAGATCCCGGTAGTGCTGGCCGGTTCGGATGCCCACACCGGTTGGGCCAATCAGGCCATGCTGCGCAAGGCTGGCATTGATGCCGACACCCTTGACGGTCGTTATGCTCCGCTGAAAGGCAATTTTGGCCTCACCCCATCCGGCAAGCTCAATGGCTTTGCCTCGGAAGGCGGCTGGGATGCCATCCTCAAGGCGCTGCCCCCCGTCAGCGACGAGACGATTGCCAGTGCCATCATGACTGCCGCCAAACAACTCAATCAGGTGGGCATTACCGCCTGGATGGACCCTATCAGCAACATTCGCCCCCTTGCGCCCATCTTCAACGCCGAGCCGGATCGCCGCGATACCGGCCTGCTGCCGGCGTACAGCATGCTCTCCCGGGAAGGCAAGCTGACTGGACATGTGTCCGCACTGGCACTGGTGGGGATCCACGCATCACCCGCCATCATTGATGACGTATTGGCGCTGCAACAGCAGTTTCAAGACGCCCCGGACGTTAAACTGGTGGGGATCAAGATCCTGCAAGATGGTGTCATCGAGTATCCATCCCAGACCGCCAAGTTGAGCGAGCCCTACCTCAACCGTCCCGGTTACAGCGGCAAGGACGATTTGGACAAGCAGCGTTTCAACGAGCTGATCCGCACCGCGGATGCCCATCAACTTATCGCTCACTTTCATGCCATCGGCGATCGGGCCGTCCGTGAATCCCTCGATGCCATCGCCTATGCCCGGGCCCACAATCAGGATCACCGCTTGCTGCACAGCATCACCCATCTGGAGGTGGTGAGCCCGGCCAGCATTGCCCGTTTCAAACCGCTCAATGTGGCCGCATCGATGCAACTGTTATGGGCCGGTAAAAACGTGGCGACCACCCTGCTGCTTGAAGGAAAAGTGCCCCCGGCACTGCTAGCCCGCCTCTATCCGGCAGGCAGCTTGCTGCAAAGCGGCGCCATTATCGCCGGTGCCAGTGACTGGCCGGTCTCCAGCCCCAACCCTTTCCTCGCCATGTATACCGCGATCACTCGTCAAGGGGAGCTTGGCTTGCTGCCCCCCGCCAGCGAGCAGATCAGCCGTCAGGCCATCTTGCAGGCCTATACCCTCAACGCCGCCAAGGTAATTGGACGGGAGAAAGAGATTGGCTCCATCAGCGCGGGCAAGAGTGCTGACCTGATCTTGCTGGATCGCAATCTGGAACAGGTAGCAAGCGAAGAGCTCAAGGAGACCAAGGTGCTCTGGACCATGTTCAAGGGCAAGCAGGTCTATTCAGCCCACTGACACCGAGAGAACAAACAGGCCCGCACTGCGGGCCTGTTGGCAAGATCACGACAAGCTTATGGCGAAGCCATGGTGTGCTGTGACAGGTTGATAACAACGCAATTATTGGCTCGTTTCAGTCAAGTCCTTGTCAATCCAGTACTTGGAGCCGGAGATATTGGCATCGAGCAGCAAACCCTTCTCGCCAATCTGGTAGATGGCCATGCCGCCATTATATTTGGCGGTCAACTCGGCGCTCTCCTTGCCAGCCACCACGCCCACTTCGGAGGTGGCCTCCCACCCCTTGGTCACGAAGGCATCGAATCTGGCCTTGTCTTCAAACAGGATCACCTGCTGATAGAACTTGCCGCCAATCCCGGCCGCCAGACCTGCGCCAAACATCTTCATATAGGTGTGCTTGCCGGTTTTGCGATTGACTGCCACCCCGGCCCCCTGATTGGTATGCAGCATCAGGGAGAACTTGCGCGAATCGAACACTGCATAGCCATAAGCCTTGTCAAACAACAACTTGGCTAATGGCTGCTCATTGAACAACCGGATCAGCGCAGTGTCGGCCATGGTATTGAGCGCGATCCTCGCCTCTTTCGCCGTCTTGGGGTTGAGCATCTCGTTGAGCTCCTTGTCGGCCGCCTTCAGCCACTCCTTGCCGGTCGCGATGCTCTTGTCGGTCCAGACCCCAGCGGTATTGAAGGCATCCTCTCCCCAGGCCGAGATGGAAGCCCAGCTCTTCTTGGAGAAATCGCTGACATCCTGCCACACCTCCTTGCTGGTCTCGCTCACTGCCGCTCCCAGATCAGACGCTGCGGCCTTGAGCTTGGCCCAGTCGGCATAACAGGGTGAGAAGGCCAGACTCAGTGACAAGGCCAGCAACCAGTTACGCTTGTTCATTTTTTCACTCCCGTATTATCGAGTGTCTGGGTTACCTGGGGCGATCACCAACAACAGGCTACCCGCTGAAAATCACCCCCGCATTATCGGAAGGGGAATCCGGTTAAGCAATCATTGAGTCCTGTTTATCCCGCCACAGCCCGACAGCGGTTAATAAAAAGGCTGCTCATCAAAGAGGAGCAGCCTTTTTAAGCACAGTAAAACCGGACGGGCTTATTCGACCATCATCACCTTGCAGGTGTTGGTACTGCCCACGGTTTCCATCTTGTCACCGTGAGTCAGCAGCACCATGTCGCCGCTTTGCAGCAGCCCCTTCTCCTTGAGCACGGCCAGCGCGTCGCGACACACTTCGTAGACCGGTTTGGTCTCGTCACCGTCAAACATCACCGGAGTGACGCCACGGTAGAGATTGGTCCAGGCCAGGGTCTTGTTGTGGGGAGACATAGCAAAGATCGGCAGACCGGAGCTGATACGGGACATCAGCAGCGGCGTAGTACCGGATTCGGTCAGTGCCACGATCGCCTTGACCCCTTCCAGGTGGTTGGCCGCATACATGGTGGACATGGCTACAGCTTCTTCAACGGAAGTGAAGGTGTAGCTCATGCGGTGGTTGGAGACGTTCAGGCTCGGATGCTTCTCGGCACCGACACAGACGCTCGCCATGGAGGTCACTGTCTCGATGGGGAACTGACCGGCGGCAGTCTCGGCGGAGAGCATCACCGCATCGGTACCATCCAGCACGGCGTTGGCCACGTCCATGACCTCTGCACGAGTCGGCAGCGGCGCATTGATCATCGATTCCATCATCTGGGTAGCGGTGATCACCACACGGTTCAGACGACGGGAGTGGCGGATCAGCTTCTTCTGTACGCCAACCAGCTCGGGGTCACCGATCTCAACACCCAGATCGCCACGGGCGACCATCACAGCATCGGAACCGAGGATAATGTCTTCCATCGCCTCATCGGTAGCGACGGTTTCGGCACGCTCAACTTTAGCCACGATCTTGGCATTGGAACCGGCTTCGCGGGCCAGCTCACGGGCGTAGCGCAGATCATCGCCACAGCGAGGGAAAGAGACCGCCAGATAGTCCACATTCATGCGGGCAGCGGTCTTGATGTCTTCCTTGTCTTTCTCGGTCAGGGCCGGAGCGGAGAGCCCCCCCCCTTTCTTGTTGATGCCCTTGTTATTGGAGAGCGGCCCGGCCACGGTCACCGTGGTGTGAATGCGGGTGCCTTCAACCTGCTCGACCTTCAGCTGCACACGGCCATCGTCCAGCAGCAGGATGTCGCCCTGCACCACATCGTCTGGCAGGCTCTTGTAGTCGATACCGACCTGCTCCTGACAACCTTCACCCTTGCCGAGTGCCGCGTCGAGAATGAACTTGTCACCGATGGCCAGATAGATTTTGCCATCCTTGAAAGTGGAAACACGGATTTTCGGGCCTTGCAGATCACCCATGATGGCGACGTGACGACCGAGCTTGGCAGCAATGTCACGCACCTGATTGGCGCGCAGGATATGGTCTTCAGCAGTGCCGTGAGAGAAGTTCATCCGCACCATGTCGGCCCCGGCGCGGATGATCCCTTCGAGGATCCCTTCGCGGTCGGTAGCCGGACCGAGTGTGGTTACAATCTTTGTACGTCTAGGCATGAAAGACTCCAATATGAAGTTGATATGACTTGAGATTCTGCCCCATCAAGCCCATGGCTCGATGCACCCGTTTGCAAACCATCTGGGTGGTTTTTGTTATTAAATTACAATACTACACCAAGGCGGGTGGCATAGACAGTCGGGGGCCTGAGCCCCCGACGGTTCAGGAAGAGTGCGGGGTTTCGAAGCGGGATTCGCGCAATCCCTCTTTTACTTTCTTCAGATTTTCGCGAAATTTCATCCCCCGGCGCAGGGTAAAACCGGTCGCCAGCACATCCACCAGCGCCAGCTGGGCGATGCGGGATGCCATCGGCATATAGACATCGGTATCTTCCGGCACATCCATGGAGAGCACCAGATTGCACTCGCGGGCCAGCGGGGAGTCCTTGGCGGTCATGCCGATCACGGTAGCGTCGTTCTCGCGAGCCAGCGCGGCGATTTCGACCAGCGCCTTGGTGCGGCCGGTGTGGGAAATAAGTACCACCACATCCCCTTCGCTGCTGTTGATGCAGCTCATGCGCATCATGACGATATCGTCAAAACTCACTACCGGAATGTTGAAGCGAAAGAATTTGTTCTGGGCATCGCGGGCAACGGCGGAGGAGGCACCAAGGCCGAAGAAGCTGATCTTCTTGGACTGGGTCAGGATATCGACGCAGCGGTTGATGGCAGAGATGTCCAGGCTGTTTTTGGCGGCATCCAGACAAGCCATGGTGGATTCGAAGATCTTGGCGGTGTAGGTATCAGGCCCATCTTCCGCTTCCACATGACGATTAACGTAAGGAGTGCCATTGGCCAGGCTCTGGGCCAGATGGAGTTTGAAATCAGGAAAGCCCTTGGTATCGAGACGGCGGCAAAAGCGGTTGACGGTCGGTTCACTGACGTCGGCCATCTTGGCCAGAGCAGCGATGCTGGAGTGGATGGCGGTCTGGGGAGACGCCAGGATCACCTCGGCAACCTTGCGTTCTGATTTACTGAAACTTTCCAAGTTGTTCGTAATTTTATCAAGGGTATTCATCATCACCACCAGGCGTTTTTGTAATTTAGCTTCAGTGTCTTTGCACTCAATCTACGGCTAAGCAAGTTTCCATTCAAGCTAAGGACTATACAAGACAAGCGGTTATCGCAACTAACGCCTGCCATACAAAGTATGACTCATCTCTAATTATTTCGTACTTTTCGTTACAAAACGTCACCTAGCCATGAAAGCGCTTACAAATGTTGCAAAGCAACAACACTGTGAGCAGGCGCACGTTTGTATCGATCCGGCGGGTGAGCAAGCCTGAGCTCGGATAGAATGGGCCGTCATAATCCAACAATAATCTCGGGACACCAGAGTCGTCCCCATCCTGTAACGAAGGAGTTGTTATGCAGCATACCCATGCGCTGGTCGGCGATGTCGGCGGCACCAATGCGCGTCTGGCCCTGTGTGAGCTGGCCACCGGTACTATCTCTCAGGCAAAGACCTACTCAGGTCTGGCCCATCCCAGCCTTGAAGCCGTGGTACGCCTCTATCTGGAGGAACACAAGGTACAGGTGGCTGAAGCCTGCATCGCCATCGCCTGCCCCATCAACGGTGACTGGGTTGCCATGACCAACCACAGCTGGGAGTTTTCCATCAGCGAGATGCAGAGCAATCTCGGGCTGGTACGCCTGCAAGTGATCAACGACTTTACTGCGGTCTCGATGGCGGTGCCGGTCTTGGCTGAATCGGATCGCATCCAGCTGGGCGGCGCGGCGCCAGTGGCTGGTAAGCCCATCGCCATCTATGGTGCGGGTACCGGCCTTGGGGTCGCTCATCTGGTCAAGGCGGGTGAGCAGTGGCTGAGCCTGCCGGGTGAAGGTGGTCATGTGGATTTTGCTGCCAACACCGAAGAGGAAGATGCGGTGCTGCAAGTAATGCGAGGCGAATTGGGCCATGTCTCGGCAGAGCGTTTCCTCTCCGGCCCGGGCCTGGTCAATCTCTATCGCGGGCTGGTGAAATCCGATGGCCGTGAGCCAGAGCCGTTTGCCCCCAAAGACATTACCGAACGTGCGCTGGCGGGTGAGTGCCTCGATTGCCGTCGCACCTTGAGCCTGTTCTGCGTGCTGATGGGCCGCTTTGCCGGCAATCTGGCCCTCAATATGGGTACCTTTGGCGGCGTCTATATCGCAGGTGGCATAGTGCCGCGCTTCCAGGAGTTCTTTACCGGTTCCGGTTTCCGGGTCGCCTTTGAAGACAAGGGGCGCTTCAAGTCCTACCTCAAGGAGATCCCGGTGTTTCTGATCACCCATGAAGGGCCGGGGCTACTCGGTGCGGGCGCTTACTTGCGCCAGTCGATGGGGATCACTATCTGATTGAAGGGGGGAACGAGGCGGGATCATCCATGGTTCAGCCTCGATTCAGTGTGAATGGCATAAAGTAGCCGCACGTAACCAAGAGTGTTGTGCTTCACAAGGAGTGGAAAGCGACTCTCATCCGCTGGATACGTTTGTCACCTGACAAGCCTGAACTGTTTCAACCGGCCTTTTGGCCGGTTTTTTTTATGTCTGATATCCGGAATTACTGGGCCAGAGCCTTCAGCTGTGCCTTGTCGGGGGGATTGTTCCAGTCGATGGGACCGTGGGTAAAACGGTACTGCAACCGTGGCAGGCTGGTCTCCAGCCACTC
Source organism: Aeromonas sp. R1-2 (assembly GCF_040908505.1). NCBI lineage: Bacteria > Pseudomonadati > Pseudomonadota > Gammaproteobacteria > Aeromonadales > Aeromonadaceae > Aeromonas > Aeromonas sp. R1-2. The sequence continues at coordinate 133,068 of NZ_JBFODU010000060.1, forward strand.
TTCCCGAAAATAGGCATAACCCTGATCCCAATCCGGATCATTGGCCCAACCGCTCTGCAGGAAGTAGAGGCGAGTGCCCTGCCCTTCTGGCACAAAGCGCAGGCAAACCTGGGTTTTTTGCTGGCGGATATGGGGCAGGCTGGGCGGGAAATTCCAGCTGAAACTGAGCAGGTCATAGGGCATGACGGCCATGACCCGACACCCTTCGCTGCCACGTTCACCCAGCGGGGCATCAGGCCTGAAGTAGATCTCGAAAGGACCATTCGGTTCGGCCACCATCAAACATTCGGGAGCCAGAAAACTGCGCAGACCGCTTTCGGTAGTCCAGGCGTGCCAGACATCGTCTATGTGCGCCGGAACAAAAATGTTGCCTTCAATCAGTTTATTGTCCATAAATCAGCGATCCTCAAGCCATCCATACAAGGGACTCCGGCAGTATAGCCCCATGGCAAATACAATGGACAGTGCTTAATCACACCCTTGTCATTTGCATCGATTAACCTGCCGCTATGCAGCTGCCTCAATGAACATTGGCTTGATCCGGGAGGGCATCATGATCCGGCTCATGGAAGAACACGACATTCCACAACTGGCTCGGCTGTTTTTGAAAAGCCGCCGCCACACCTTTCACTGGGTCGATCCCGCCCGTTTCCAACTCGAGGATTTCGAGGAACAGACCAAAGGTGAACAGGTGTGGGTAGCCGAGCAGGGGGGCAATATCTGCGGCTTTATCGCCATCTGGCAGCCCGATCACTTCGTCCATCACCTCTATGTGTCAAGCGACTGGCACGGCCAGGGGATCGGGCGCGCCCTGCTGGAGCGGGGCCTTGCTGATTCGCCGCACGGCTCGCTCAAGGTTGCGACCCGCAACACGGCGGCAGTAGCCTTCTACCATAGGCTGGGCTGGCAAAACAGTGATGAGACAGGCCACTGCGATATCACCGGCCCCTGGTGCAAGTTGCTTAGAAGCTAGCGGGACGCCCGGCACCTGCGCTTTGCGGCTGAACAGGCACCAGCGGTGCCGGGGGGAAGAACCAGCGGTAGAGATCAAACCAGCCATCTCGCTGGGCAATCACGACCTCGTGCACCGGATCGCGCTGGAAAATTGCCACTTTGTTTTCGGTCAGCGGCACCCAGGCATAGTTGACCAGCGCATATTGCGACTGGATCAGGTTGTACTCATTGAGATAGGAGTCATCGTTACCCGATTCGTGCAGTTGGGTACGACTGTCGATGAGGTAAACAAGCTGGTTGAAGAAGGTAAGTTGAAAACCGGTCACTCGCCACTTCTCCCTGGTCGCCTCCTCCTCTTCGATCACGGTGATTTTGCCCCAGCGGCACACCCCGTGATAGTTGACTCCATTGGCCGACATTTTCAGGTCGTAATGGCAGCCCAGACTGTTGATCAACATCCCGACCACAAACAGCAGCACGACAAGCAGTGGCAACAGCAGCAAGGTATTTTTCAGCGTTCGTTTCATCAGAGATCCCTTACAGCGTTTTTTCGAGTTCTTTATAGGAGAGCACGCGAACCTGGTGGCCGGAGACCAGCACTAGCGATGCCGGTTTGACTGGTGGCACATCACTCCGTGCCTCCATCTGGCAAACAACGCCGGTCGGCGAATCGGTGCAGTGCACATGGAGCCACTCGAAATGGAGATAGCTGGCGACAAACGCCACCAGCATAACCAGTAGCAGATTGACGTATATCAGGACCCTTGCCAGCATTGGCCGCCCGATACCGCTGAGAAAGGCAAGTTTGGCGCGCTCACCAAAAGAACGGGGAGCAGCAGGCTCTTTGATGACCTCGTGGTCGGAGCTTGGTGATGTCGACGGTGGCTGCGCAGCCGCTGCAGGCGTGGGTTCGCTCATCGGCTCGGGCAAGGGCTCACTCTCTGTTGGCAGTGCCTTGCCGTAATAGCTCTTCATCTTGCAGTTCAGATGCAGGGAGTACCCTTTTTTCGGGGTACTTCTGATATCCAGCGTCTGGGGGGATGAGGCGAAGTGGCGACGAATATTGGCGATGGCCACGTTCAGTGAGTTGGGGCTGATGGGGCGACCCAACCAGCCGATTTCGAGCAACAGATCCTTGTCGCACACCTCGTCATGGTGATCGAGCAGATAGCTGAAAATGAGGCTCTCTGCCGATGACAAGCGCACCACCCGGGCGCTTTGCAAGTTGTCCTTGTCGGCACAGAAGATCAACTCTCGCCTTTTGACATCAAAGACATAATCACCGAAGTGATAGGCTGATATGTTATTGCCTGGCGCAACCCCCGTCATACCAACCACCTGTTATTTGCATTCATCATGAAGAAGATGGGATTCCACACCTGATAAAGCCAGATGGCGGCTCAGGACTCGCTGTAATTAAACGAAATTCTAAAGGGTCGGGATCAGCGGCACAATAGATGCAGGCAGGCATGAGCGGGGAAAATGAAAATATGCGTCCAGCGCTGTCGGACAGCATATCGGGCAGAGCATGATGCTGCGAGTTTCGCGTATCGCGGTCACGCCAATCTCAGCTGAACAGTGACATGGGCATGACGAAAAGCTCTGCTGGACAAGGCCCCTTGCCCCTCACGACATCTCGCCACGCCTCAAATTAATGGGAACCGGCCTGCCCCGCAGGATGATCCAACGGGGCGAAGTTAAGTGACTAGACCCGAAACTGCTTGAGCAGGGTGTCGAGCTGGGCCGACAACTGCCGCAGATCGCTGCTGGCCTCGGCAACCTTTGCCACTCTGGCTGCACTCTCGCTGTTGAGCGTCGCAATCCGGTTGACGCTGTGGCTGACCGCTTCCGCCACCGAGTGTTGTTCTTCCGATGCCTGGGCGATATACATGTTCATCTCGCGGATCAGGCTGACCTGATTTTTAATTTTCTCTACCGATATCTGCACATCTGCCGCCTCGATGCCGGCGCGGGATGCCTTCTCCTGACTCTGTTGCATGCCGGCCCCGACATTCTGGGTCGCTTGCTGCAACCGCTTGATACTGGCGCTGATCTCCTCCGTCGACTGGCGAGTACGGCCCGACAAGGTGCGCACCTCATCCGCCACCACCGCAAAACCGCGCCCCTGATCACCCGCCCGCGCCGCCTCGATGGCCGCGTTGAGGGCAAGCAAATTGGTCTGCTCGGCAATGCCGTTGATCACCTCGATGATGGTGCCAATGCTGCTGCTCTCGGTCGAAAGGGTGCGCATCAGGGTGGCGACCCGCTCCACCTCCCCCACCAGTTGATGGATGGCCTCATTGGCATGGCCCGCCAGATTGTAACCCTGCTCCACATAGAGGTTGGCCTCATCGGTAGCGCCAGAGGTTTTCACCGCATTGCCAGCCACTTCCTGCACAGCCTGACTCATCTCGGTGATGGCGGTAGCGACCTGATCCAGCTCGGATTGCTGGGCGTCACTGCCTACCCGGGTATCTGCCGAGAGGGAGTCACAGAGTTCAGCGGTTTGCAACACACCGGCAGAGAGCTCGTTGATCTCCGCCACCATCTCCTGCAACTTGGCAATAAAGTGATTGATGTTGGTGGCCAGCGCGCCCATCTCATCCTGGCGGCTGATCTTCAGACGCCGGGTCAGATCCCCCTCTCCTTTGGCCAGATCAAACACCGCCTGATTCATCTGATGGAGCGGCCTGAGCACATTGCGATGAATCAGCACCATCAGCAACGCGATGATGCAGAGATCGAGCACCAGGATCTGCCAGACGGTGGTGATCAACTGCTGGCGCAGTTGGGCCTGAATGGCAGCATCACTGGTTTGCACCAGCAATCGGGCCACTGTGTTTTTCTGGCCGCTGTCGTCATAGACCAGATCATACCCTCCGTAGGCAGACACATCGGCAGGCATGGCTGTCACGGGGGCAATGCTCCCCGCCGTGTCACGGGCAAACCCGGCCACCAGCTTGTCCTTGTTGACCACCAGCAAAGCACTCAGGATATCGGCCGCCAGCTCGGACTTGAGTGATGCCTCGATGAAGGCAGATTCATAATTCCACAGCGGGCCGGGCAGGGAGAGCTGCAGCCGGCCGATGGCCTGTTCGACCAGCGCACTCTGTTTGCTGTAGCTCTCCGCCCTGACCGCGTTGTAGTTGTAAGCGCCAAACAACACCAGTAGCAGACTCACCGACAGGGAGGTCAACACGGCAATCCTGAACGTCAGACTTTTCCAATCCATGGTTTCCTCCCGGTTTTACGGCAGCCGGCGCAGTGCCATTGAGCGGCACTTGCTATTGGTACTGTTACTGGTACTTGGCATTGATCTTGTCGATGGTGCCATCCGCCTTCATGGCAGCGAGGATCTCGTTGAGCTTGGTGATGAGCTCATCGGGCGTATCCTTGTTAAACGCCAAGCTCATCTGGGTTTCCTTGAACACGAAGACCGGCTTGGGTGAGGCCACCTTCTCCTTGCTGGCCAGATAGGGCGCCAGATACTGGCCGGTTGCCCAAAGATCGATGCGGCCCGCCTCCAGTTTCTTCACGTTGGCGGTATCGTTGGCCGCCAGCTGCAACTTGGCAAATCCCTGGGCCTTGAGATATTCGGCGGCCGCATCACCGTTATAGCCACCCACCGAATACTGCTTGGCATCTTCCAGCGACTTGACCGTGATATTGGCGGTCGAACTGGAGAAAAACACCCAGTTGTTATTGACCAGCGGCCCTACCCACTTGAACAGTGCTTCCCGCTCCGGAGTGCGGGTCGTGGAGTAGAGGGCGGTATTAGGAGTACCGAGGGTATCTTCGTACGCCCGCTTCCAGGGCATCAGGGTCAGCTTGTATTCGACCCCGGCACGCTTGAACAGCTCTTCGACCACCTCGGTCGACAGCCCGACAATCTTGCCCCCCTCTCCTTGCATGTTGAATGGCGGGTAATCCTCGGTCATCACGTTCAGTGGCGCAGCCTGAACAGTGTTTATCGCCATCATGGAAGAGACTGAAAAAATTGCACTTTTCCACAGCAGTTGATAGTTCATTGCAACCTCGCTTTGCTTGCCATTCATCCCTGAACATCCGCCGTTACCGATGGCGGTGCACGTCTGACCCGCTGGGGTCATGCCGGCTTTCACGGCTCGCCGCCCACCCATGTGCAGCAGCAAACAGATCCGGATTTTGCCTGTGCGCAACGAAACGCAACCGGCGAGGCAGGCTCACAACAAATCGAGGTGGAAAAATGCCAGGGCAGCATAAGGGGAGTGCGGAGTGGGGCGGATAAGCCTCTGCCATACAACAGCGCCGTGGCAAAGAAAAAGCGCATCGTTTTATGACAGGGGTCTGGGAGAGAAATGATAGAAAACGCCAACATCCATTTTCCCATACTGCTCGAGGAGACCTCAGAGCCAAACCTGTCCTTTAGCTAAGGTCACGAAAAGAGATACGTCAAATGAGAATGCTAACCCCCTCATCTGCTTCCAAATTAGATTCCAGATGAGCTCCGCCGAGCCGAAAAGTGGCGCTAGATACCCGAAAAACAGAAGGCCACCGCGAGGTGGCCTTCTCCAAATCAACGATGAACGTCTGGTGGAACTCAATCCTTGGCCGCGTCCATCACACCCTCTTCGGAGTGCGTAGGCAGGATCAGGTTGAGCAGGATGGCGGCAACAGAGGCCAGGCCAACACCGGCCAGCGCGAAGTCGCCAATCTTCATCTCCAGCGCACCGACACCGACGGTCAGAGTCACGGCAACGATGGCGATATTGCGTGACAGCCCCAGATCCACCTTGGATTCCACCAGCGTCTTGAGACCGATGGCAGCGATGGATCCGAACAGCAGCAGCATAATACCACCCATCACCGGCATGGGGATGGAGGTGAGCAGCGCATTAAACTTGCCGAAGAAGGCCAGAATGATGGCAAACACCGCAGCCCAGGTCATGGTGACCGGATTGAAGTTGCGAGTGATCATCACGGCACCGGTCACTTCGGCGTAGGTGGTCACGGGTGGACCACCGATGAAACCGGCAAAGCAGACGCCAATGCCGTCACCGGCCAGCGTACGGTGCAAACCCGGATCCTTGGTATAATCCTTGCCAGTCACGCCACCAATCGCCAACACGCCACCGATATGCTCGATACAGGGGGCGATGGCTACCGGCAACATGAACAACGCAGCAGCCCAGTTGATCTCCGGGGTTTCGAAGTGGGGTAGCGCCAACCAGGGGGCGTTCACCATGCCATCGAAACTCACCTGGCCCATGAACACAGCCGAGACATAACCGGCAATCACGCCGCACAGGATGGGGATCAGCTTGATCCACCCCTTGCAGAACACAGCTGCAATCAGGGTGACCGCCAGCGAGATACCGGCCAGCGTCAGCGCAGTCCCCGCAGGAACCACCTGCTCACTACCGGCGCGGCCCATCGCCATGTTGCAGGCAACCTGCGCCACAGAAAGACCGATCACCATGATCACCGGGCCAATCACCACGGGCGGCAGCAATTTGTGCACAAAGCCCATCCCTTTTGCCCGGATCAGCGCAGCCAGAATGAAATACATGAAACCGGCGGCAAACAGGCCAAACATGGTGGATGGCAATCCCCAGGTCTGGGTGGCGTAGATGATGGGAGCGATGAAGGCAAAGCTGGAACCGAGGAAAATCGGGACCTGGCGGCGGGTGCAGAGCTGGAACAACAGGGTGCCCACACCGGCGCCAAGCAGGGCCATGGAGGGGTTCAATCCGGTGAGCAGGGGCACCAGAACCATGGCACCGAAGGCGACAAACAGGATTTGCAGCCCGGCGACACTTTGCTTGACTAAGGAAAACATGGATGTCCTTAATTTTTTGATAACTGATGGGGATATTTATCACTTTTCAGTCATCACAAGACTTTTCCAAGGCACAAAATGAACACAAATACGTCACTTGTTACCTTTTACTGCTTGGGAAGGGCATGAAACTGGCTTTTTAGGCGGGATTCGTTGCTACAAGCATCGAGTATGCGATTTTACGCATTATTGTGACGAACGCCAATCGTTTTTCCATCATGTTTATTGTGTTCATGGTCAAAAATGCCGCCGCCAGGGGGCGCTCTATACTGGATCCTGTGAATCAAGATGGACAAGGAGTCCCCATGTCACAGCCCCCATTCAAGGCCAGCCAGCGCAGATTGCTGATCGGCTCGGCCATCGCACTCGCCCTGTTTGCGAACCCGTTCAGTTATGATTTCGCCCAAAATGAGTGGCAAATGAATCAGGCCTATGCCAAGTCCTGCTTTATCGCCGGCACTCGCATCACGATGGCCGATGGCTCCACCCGCCCCATAGAGACGCTCCGGGTCGGTGAACGAGTGCTGGATCAACACGGCGGCAGTAACCGGATCCTGGCGATCGAACGGGTCATACTGGGCAAGCGCAGACTCTACGGGATCAATGATCTGCCCCCGTTCTTTACCGCAGAGCACCCTCTGCTGACCACTCGGGGCTGGGCAGCCATCTCACCGGCCATGACCCGAACCGAAAACCCGCAACTGGCGGTGCTGCCGCTATTTACCGGCATGCAGATAATGTGTCGCCCGGCACCTGTCATGGTGACGGGCAATCTGGCCCTGCAACCCCAGCTGGAATTACTGCTGGTTGAGTCACTCTGCTGGATCGAGGCATCTCCCACTACCGCACTTTTCAATCTGCTGCTCGATGGCAGCCACAGCTACATCGCCAATGAGCTGATCGTTCACAACAAAGATGGCGATGGTGGCAGTGGGGGCAGCAGTGGTGGAGGCAGCAACAGCGGCGGAGGCAGCAACAGCGGCGGAGGCAGCAACAGCGGCGGTGGCAGCAACAGCAGCGGTGGCAACAGCGGCGGTGGAGGCAGCGACAGCAGCGGTGGCAGCAACAACGGCGGAGGCAATGATAGCGACGGCGGCAGTGATAACGAGAGCAGCAGCCACGATAATCAGGGTCAGGGAGAGCATGCTGGCGTAGAGCAGCATGGTGGAGGTGAACGGCATGCTGGTGGAGAAAAACATGCAGGGGGAGAACGCCATGGTGGTGGCCGCGGGTTTGGCAATGGCGTTGATGACAACGGCGTGGATGCGGTCGATGCCAATGGCAACAAGCTCAGAGGTGATGGCACCATCGATGACAACGGCGTAGATGCCGTCGATGCCAACGGCAACAAGCTCAGAGGTGACGGCACAGTCGATGACAACGGCGTGGATGCCGTCGATGCCAACGGCAACAAGCTCAGGGGTGATGGAACCATCGATGACAACGGCGTAGATGCCGTCGATGCCAATGGCAACAAGCTCAGGGGCGATGGCACGGTCGATGACAACGGTGTGGATGCTGTCGATGCCAATGGCAACAAACTAAGAGGTGACGGCACGGTCGATGATCGCCAGCAAGTGCTTACCGATGAGCAGGAGCGGGCGCTGCTTAACAACGGTTTTCGCCAACAGGGGCAACCATAATGCGTTATCTGTTACCACTCCTCCTGCTCGGCCTCTCTGGCTGCGCCACGGTCGACACTCCGCCGCTTTACCATCAAATGGATAAGGCAGATGTTCAACTGGCCAATCAGGCCCTTGCCAAGGCACTGGAAACCCGCACCAAAGGGCAGAGCCTCACCTGGTTCAATCCGGCTAATCGTCACTCGGGTAGCGTCACCCCGCTACGCACCTTCCGCCATACTAGCGGGGAGTGGTGTCGCGACTATCGCGAGCAACTCTATATCGGCAAGGCGAGCCAGCAGTGGCAGGATACCGCCTGTCGCAATCAGCAAGGGCGCTGGCGGCCATTGCGAACTTAGTGAATGCCACGGGGTAAACGAAAGGGGGTAGCAGCGCTACCCCCTTGTCATCTTTACCGATCCGTTATCCGAGCGGTGAATATGCGGTTATACCCGACGATAGGGCAGGTAAACCGGCTCCCACATGTGGTTGAGGATATGCTGCTGTAGATCCTGACCGATCAGCGGGTGGGAGGGATCCCGACGCACGATATCCTTGAGCACGGCGGTCGCCACATGCACCGAGATGCTGCGCAGCTCGCGAATGCGGGGATAGACGGCCCCTTTAGCCAGGTCCACCTCACTCACGCACTCGGCCAGCGCAAAGGCGGCAGTAGTGAAGACATCGGGTGTGATCTCGCGGAGCTGGCTGACGATGGCCGCCAGACCTACACCGGGGAAGATAAAGACGTTGTTGCCCTGCCCGACCCGGAACTCCTGCCCCTCGTAGCTCACATCCTTGAACGGGCTGCCAGTCGCGACAATGGCTTTGCCCTTGCTCCAGCGGTAGATATCATCCGGCAGCGCTTCACAGTTGGCGGTCGGGTTGGAGAGCGGGAACACCATGGGGCGCTCGCAATGCTGCAGCATCAGCTGGATGTGCTCTTCCTGGAAGGCCCCGCCCGAGCCACTGGTACCCAACAACACGCTAATGGGCACATGACGCAGCACATCGGCCAGATTGGCCTTGCCGGGCACCTCGGTATCCCAGCCCGCCAGCAGCAGTCCCGGTTTGGCGTAGCGGCGCTTGTACTCGTCGAGCCCGTCCCGGTTGTCGCACACCAGCCCCTGGGTATCCAGAATGTAGATGCGATCGCGGGCCGCCTGCGGATCCATCCCCTCGCGGATCATCCCCGCGCAGATCTGATCCGCGACGCCAACCCCACCGGCGCCAGCGCCATAGACCAGATAGTTCTGCTGACCCAGGGTCTCCCCCTTGACCTTGACCGCGCCGATAATACCGGCCAGCACCACGGCACCGGTGCCCTGAATATCATCGTTGAATGACGGCAGTGACTGCTGGTAGCGGGCCAGATTGTTGAAGGCATTGGATTTGCTGAAGTCTTCCCACTGCAGTACGGCATTGGGGAAGTGACGCTTGACCCCCTGCACAAACTTGTCGATGAACTCTTCGTACTCCTTGCCGCGAATACGCTTGTGGGGGCGGCCCAGATACATGGGATCATCAAGCAGTTTCTGGTTGTCGGTGCCCACATCCAGCGCGATAGGCATGCAGCAGGCGGGGTGAATACCGGCACCCAGGGTATAGAGCGCCAGCTTGCCGATGGGGATCCCCATACCACCTACACCCTGGTCGCCGATCCCCAGAATGCCCTGGCTGTCGGTGACGACTATGATGCGGATCGATTTGGCATCGAAGTGACGGGCCTGACTGCCCATGTCATCCACGTTATCCGGGGTGATGTAGAGGCCGCGGGGCTTCTGGAAGCGGTGGCTGAACTCCTGGCACGCCTTGCCCACGGTCGGGGTATAGATGTAGGGAGTCATCTCCTCCACATGGCGTGACAACAGGGCATAGAAGAGAGTCTCATTGCGATCCTGCAGGGCACGCAGGTTCTGGTACTTCTCGATATCGCTGCAAGCGCTCTTGAACCCCTCATACACTCGCTCGAGCTGGGCTTCAAAAGTTTGCACCTGAGGCGGCAGCAAACCATCGAGATCAAAATCGGCCCGCTCCTGTTCGGTGAAGGCCGTGCCCTTGTTGAGGTATCGATTGTTAAGCAGATCAGTGCCGGTCAGTGCAACGGGGCGAAAATCCTGTCCCTGTGCATCTTTCCACAGCAGATATTGTCCGGTAGCCATAGTCATTCTCTTTGATTTACGTGAAATTGCCGTTCGGCAGGAGAGCAAGACTCATAATGAAATCAATCATATGACGTTTACTCGATCGGTTTTGTGAGCTTGGGCATACCCTGCGGCCAAAATAGGCACCCGGCGACCCCGGCGAGACAAATATCCACGGCAAGGAATGAGACTCATGTTAGCATTGCGGGCAACCCAGCCCCTTTCACCGCATCACAGCCGGGAGTGACCTGATGCCCTCGCCTCTGCCAGCCTGCGTCCCCTTCTTCCTGCCATGCGCCTGATCCCGCTGCTTGCTCTGTGGCTGTTTCTGACCTGCCAGTCGGCTCTCGCCGCACCGGGCCGGGTACTCAACATCATCGTGGGTGAATGGCCACCTTTCGTCTCCGAGCAGTCAAAACAGCACGGGCCAGTGGCCCACCTCATCAGCGATCTGTTCAAGGAGGCGGGCTATGAGGTGAAGTTCCACTTCGCCCCCTGGGGTCGGGTCTATTCGCTGGCGGCCAACAGCCAGCTCTACGACGCCACCGCCGTCTGGATGCACAAACCGGAGCGGGAGCAGGATTTTCTGTTCAGCGAAGCGGTGCTGCAGGAGCAGTTTGTCTTCTTCTCCCTCAAATCACGGCAGCTGCAGGCCGAGCGCCTTGAGCAGATCATCGGCATGCGGTTGGGGGGCGATATCGCCTATAGCTACGGGCCCGAGCTGGACAAGATGGTGGCCGATGGCAAGGTAACCCAACAGAAAGTCACCGATGTGAAGCAGAATTTCGGCAAGCTGCTGCGCGGGCGGATCGACCTCTATCCACAAGAGCTGCGAGTCGGTCTGGCCGAGTTGCAGAGCCAGCTCGACCCCGCCAGCGCGGCACTCATCACCCACAGTCAGACCCCTTTTCTGCGCAACGACAGCTTCGTGATGTTCCCGCGCAAGATGCCGGATTCAGCCAAACTGCGGGATCAGTTCAATCAGCAGTTGCAGCAGGCCATCGCCAGCGGACGTTATCAGCGCTACTTCGAACGGCTTTCCCGGGGGGACTATTAACCTTGGCGAGGCAAAAACAGAGGGGATAAAACAACGGTGGCGGCCCTTTGTGGCCGCCACCTCTGTGATGCTTGTCAGCTGCTCGCATTAGCCGCTGATGCCCACCTCCAGCTTGAACGGCGTCTTGGCCTTGCTGCTCTCGGCCGCCCCCATCTGGTAGACCCGAATGGTATAAGTGCCCTTGGCGGGCAGGGTCGCCTCAAAGTTGTTCCCTTCGGTAGAACCGATAAACATCGCCTCCCCCTTGCTGCCCGGCGGCAGAATATTGAAGTAGGGCTTGCCGGTCAGGATCACCACCATGCTCTGGCCCTTGTTGGCCGTCAGCTTGTAATCGAGGGTCTGGCTACCCTGAATGGTGCCGTTGATAGTCGCCCCTGACTCCCCCTTCTTGAACTGCACCTGCTGGGTCTTGATCCCGTCAGCCGCCTGCGCCACGCCCGCAATACCACCGAAGAGCGCAGATGCACATACCGCTGCCAGCCATGCTTTTCTCATCATTTGTCATCCCTTGTGTGAATGGAACCCCTGTTACTGTTGCTCAAGGTGGCCCAAAAAACCATCGCCGTTTGCGGCATCGCTCAATCAATTTGCCATCACCATCGACCCGCCATCAAAAGGGGCGCCGCTGCGCCCCTTCTCTTTACTCTTTAGTCGACCATCAGCTTGATTTGCCCGACTTGGGCTCATCAAGGGTGTGCTTCACCTCTTCATACCAGAGGTCGTGGTGCTCCTTGGCCCAGGTCTCGTCCACCTCGCCGGTCACCATCCCCTCCAGTGCCCCTTCCAGCTGGAACAGACCCATGTAGATATGGAAGATAAAGCCGCAGATAAGGATCAAGGCGCCTACGATATGGATGAAGCTGGCCCACTCCATCTGGCGGCGCAGCTGGCCGAAGATGGGGAAGTCGAGGAACAGCCCGGTCGCCACGACGATGCCGCCAAACCAGATCAGCAGCCAGAAGATCGCCTTCTCGCCGCCGTTGGAGAAGCCCGCCGAAGGGTGACTTCCCTTGTGCTTGCCGAGCATGCCGCCAAACTTCATGAACCACTGCACATCCACCATGTTGACGATGTTGTGGCGGAACCACTTGATGAGCACCCCCATCAGGCAGAGGAAGAAGAGCGGCCCCACGTAGTTGTGGAACACCTTGGCAAACCAGATCCAGTTCTCCCACACCCCGAGGCTCACCACCGGCTTGATGAAGTACTTGCCGTAGATGATGGCCAGCCCCGACCCGGAGAGGGTCAGGAACATGGCTGCCGTGGTCCAGTGCAGCGCCCGATCCAGCCGGCTCCAGCGCTTGAGCTTGCGCCCGGTGCGCGGTTTGGAGAGCTTGGTCTGCCCCACCACCAGATACATCAGGCCACACATGGCGAGCGACCCGAAAATAGCGATGGCGCCGAGCGGCGACACCCACTTGGTCTTCACCTCGAACCAGAGCTGGCCCGGCACCGAGATCAGCACTCCGTGCTCCGGCGAGCGGGAGGTGGTCACCCCCTCCTGCCCATCCTTCACCGCCCGCCAATAATCGGCGCCGGCAAAGCCGACCGCCTCTTTCTGCGCATCAGCGAAGCCGGGCGCGCTGAACAGCAGCAAGGCCGTCAGTAGCGCTGTCAGCCAGTGTCTCATTGGCCATCCTCCTGCTTGCCAAGCTTGAGCCCCTTGCCTCTGCCATCGTGAGGTTTGCTGGCGTCGCGATAAAGCGCCTGTTCATCAGCCCCCCAAGCTGCGTGAGGGGCACCGCGATAGGCAACCCGCTCGCGGAAGATATCGGAGATAACCTGCGCATCCCCGGCCAGCAGTGCCTTGGTGGAGCAGAGCTCGGCACACATGGGCAGCTTGCCCTCGGCGATGCGGTTGGCACCGTACTTCTGGCGCTCCGCCTCGCTGTGATCCTCTTCCGGGCCACCGGCGCAGAAGGTGCACTTGTCCATCTTGCCCCGATCGCCAAAGGCGGCGGTTTTCGGGAACTGGGGCGCCCCGAACGGGCAGGCAAACAGGCAGTAGCCGCAACCGATGCAGAGATCCTTGTTGTGCAGCACTATGCCGTCGTCGGTGTGATAGAAGCAGTCGGCCGGGCAGACCGCCATGCAGGGGGCATCTGTGCAGTGCATGCAGGCGACCGAGATGGAGGTCTCCCCCGGCAGGCCGTCGTTGAGGGTCACCACCCGGCGGCGCTGGATGCCCCACTCGAGGGCATCGTCGTTCTCGTTCTTGCACGCCGTCACACAGCCGTTGCACTCGATGCAGCGCTTGGTGTCACACATGAATTTCATTCTGGCCATGGGATCAGGCTCCTACTTTGCGAAAACGGCACAGGGTGACCTTGGTCTCCTGCATCTGGGTGACCGGGTCATAACCATAGGTGGTGACTATGTTGACCGACTCCCCCAGCACATAGGGGTCAGACCCTTCCGGATATTTGGATCGCAGATCCTTGCCCTCGAAGTGGCCGCCGAAGTGGAACGGCATAAAGGCGAGCCCCGGTTTGACCCGCGGGGTCACCAGTGCCTTCACCTTGACCCGGCCCCCTTCCGGCCCCTCGACCCACACATCCTGACCGTCGCGCACGCCGACGTCGTTGGCATCCGCCGGGTTCATCTCGACGAACATCTCCTGCTGCAATTCAGCCAGCCAGGGGTTGGAACGGGTCTCGTCGCCGCCCCCCTCATACTCCACCAGACGGCCCGAGGTGAGGATGATGGGGAACTCCTTGCTGACATCCTTCTCCTGCACCGAGGCGTACTGGGTCGGCAGGCGCCACAGGCTCTTCGAATCAGGCCAGGTGGCGTAGTCGGCCAGCAAGTCGCGGCGCGGGGTGTAGAGCGGCTCGCGGTGCTTGGGCACCTGATCCGGGAAGGTCCACACCACGCAGCGCGCCTTGGCGTTGCCATACGGCACAAAGCCGTGCTTGATGGCGACGCGCTGAATGCCGCCAGAGAGATCGGTCTTCCAGTTCTTGCCCTCGGCCTCTTTCTTCTCGGCCTCGGTCAGCTCATCCCACCAGCCGAGCTGTTTCATCAGGTCGGCAGTGATCTCGGGATAACCGTCTTCCACCTCGCTCCCTTTCGGCCAGGAGTCTTCGGCGAGCAGCGAGACTCCCTGATACTCGATGCCGAAGCGGGCGCGGAAACCACCGCCCCCTTCCGACACCGGAATGCTGGTGTCGTAGAGGATGTGGCTGCCGGGATGTTTCATCTCAGGGGTACCCCAGCAGGGCCACGGCAGACCGTACACTTCGCCACTGACCGGGCCGCCCTCGGCCTTGAGGTTGGTCTTGTGGAAGGTGTGCCAGTTCTGCTGGTGCGCCTTGAGCCGCTCCGGGCTCTGGCCGGTGTAGCCCACACTCCACATGCCGCGGTTATATTCGCGGGTGATGTCTTCCAACAGTGGCTGGTTGTTCTCTACCTTGATGTGCTTGAACAGCTGGTCGGCAAAGCCGAGCTTCTTGCTCAAGAGATACATGATCTCGTGGTCGACCTTGGATTCGAACAGGGGTTCTATCACCTTGTCGCGCCACTGCATGGAGCGGTTGGTGGCGGTGACGGAACCATAGGTCTCGAACTGGGTGGTGGCCGGCAGCAGGTAGACGCCGTCGGTACGATCGTTCATGACGGCAGCGACTGTGGGATACGGGTCGACAATCACCATCATGTCGAGCTTTTGCATCGCCTTCTTCATTTCCGGGCCGCGGGTCTGGGAGTTGACCGCATGACCCCAGTAGAACATGGCGCGGATGTTGGAGCCCTGCTCGATGAGATCGGCGTTCTCCAGTACCCCGTCCACCCAACGGGAGACCGGGATGCCGTTGTTGTTCATCGGCAGCTTGCCGTTGTAAGGCTTGTTGTCGAAACGGGCCTTGATCCACTCGTAATCCACATCCCACACCCGGGCCCAGTGCTTCCAGGAGCCCTCTTCCAGCCCGTAGTAACCGGGCAGGGAATCGGAGGTGACGCCAAAGTCAGTGGCGCCCTGCACGTTGTCGTGACCGCGGAAGATGTTGGTGCCCGCCCCGCTCTTGCCCACGTTGCCGAGGGCCAGTTCGAGGATGCAGTAGGCACGGGTATTGTTGTTGCCGGTGGTGTGCTGGGTACCGCCCATGCACCAGACCACGCAGCCGGGGCGGTTGTCGGCCAGCAGTTTGGCGGCGCCATAGACCTGCTGTTCATTGAGGCCGGTCACCCGCTCAACTTCGGCCGGGGTCCAGCGCGCCACCTCTTTTTGCACCTCGTCCATGCCATAGACGCGGGTGCGGATGAACTCCTTGTCTTCCCAGCCGTTCTTGAAGATGTGCCAAAGCATGCCCCAGATAAAGGCGACGTCGGTGCCCGGACGCAGGGAGAGGTACATGTCCGCCTTGGCGGCGGTGCGGGTGCGGCGCGGGTCGACCACCAGGATCTTGCAGCCGTTGCGCTCTTTGGCCAGCAGGATGTGCTGCATGGCGACCGGGTGGGCCTCCGCCGGGTTGGAGCCGATGAACATGATCGACTTGCTGTTGTGCATGTCGTTCAGGCTGTTGGTCATGGCGCCGTAGCCCCAGGTGTTGGCTACGCCAGCGACCGTGGTGGAGTGGCAGATCCGCGCCTGGTGATCAACGTTGTTGGTGCCCCAAAGCGACGCCATCTTGCGAAATAGGTAGGCCTGCTCGTTGGAGTGCTTGGCGGAGCCGAGCCAGTAGACGCTGTCGGGGCCGGACTCCTTGCGCAGGCGTAGCACCTCGTTGCCCACCTCTTCGATGGCCTGATCCCAGCTGATGCGCTGCCACTTGCCGCCCACCAGCTTCATCGGGTACTTGAGGCGACGCTCACCGTGGCCGTGCTCGCGCAGGGCCGCCCCTTTGGCGCAGTGACCGCCAAGGTTGAAGGGGTGATCAAAGGCCGGCTCCTGACCGGTCCAGACACCGTTTTGCACCTCGGCATAGACGCCGCAGCCCACCGAGCAGTGGGAACAGATGGTGCGCTTCACCTCGACCGGCCCCCCGGCCGCCACGGTTTTGGCCTCGGCCCGCTGCATCATGGCAGGGGCCAGCCAACCGGCGGCCACGGCGCCACCGGCTACCAGACCCGAGTTGACCATAAAGGCGCGGCGGGTCAGCCCCTGACCGCGAATGGCCTCATTGCCCTGCTCGCCCACTTGGGGCAGCTCGGCACGTTTTGTCAGTTTCATGAGTTCTCCTTCACTGATCCGGCTCAGTCGGTGCCGCGCAGGGTGCGATAAAAGTCGTGAACATGGGGGGTCTCCCGATAGCCCTTGTCAGGCTCGGTGTCGTGGGTCAGCACCTCTTTGCCCACCACCCGACCGGTGGCACCGGCCAATACGCCTATGGTGGCGACCACGCCAACTCCCTTGATCAGATTGCGGCGGGACGGGTCTTTCAGCTGTTCATCGCTCATTCTTGTGACCTCTGTTGTTGTTCTTGCTGGCGCCTGTGCGCCAGCTTCGCGTCCAATGGGATATCTCGTCTGTTCGTTTTGTTGTGGGTGGATAAGGGTGATCAACCCTTCACCACGCAGGCGCCAAACGGCAGGCGCAATTCGTTTTCCAGCTTGAAGAAATCTTCGGCAAGGGCCCCGACCGCCCGGTAGAAGCTGCCCCCCTTCGCCTGCTGCTGATCGCGGCAACAGGCGAGTACCCAGGGGGCAAGGTGGCGCTCATAGAAGCGGTTGCGCTCCGGGTGCTGCTCGGCAATCAACACCGCCATCACCTCACAGAGGGCGGCCAAGTGATCTTCCGGCTCGCACACTCCGCTCTGGCGCTCGAAACCGAGGGACTGCAGATCTGCACGCAGCACTGCCAGCGGCAGCTCCATCAAAGAGCCGGTGAGATACCAGGAGGCAAACGGCACTATCTCCCCGCGCCCCAGCCCGATAAAGAGATCCTGATACTCCTCGGCAAGCTCGTTTTCGTGGTGGCTACTCGCCGCCAGCTGCACCAGTCCCAGCCCTCTGGCAAAGGGGCCCGGCATAGCCTGCAACCCTTGCAGCCAGGCGAGCTGTTCACCACGGGGGGCGGCTCGCCAGAGGCTTGCCAGCAGGGCGTAGAGATCGGCGCTGCTCTGTTCCAGTTCGGTCATGGTCAGTTCGCCAGCCTTTTCGTTATGTTGTTCACTCATCACTGGCCCCTCATACCTTGAGCTGGGAGACGGGATCCGCCGCCAGCGCCGCAAACACATCCTTGACCCGACAGTCCTCGCACATCAGCAACCGCTGGGCGGCCTCGTTCTGGAAGTGGGAGTGACCGGCCAGTTTTTGCTGGATGCGGCGGATCATCGAGGCGGGCGCGAACGGCTTGCCGCAGCGAATGCAGCAGGCGGCCTCTTCGGCTTTGAGGCTCTGCACGGCGCGGCGCGCTTCGGGCACCGGCTGTAGGCGGGGCGTGAGCACGATGGCCTGCTCGGGGCACGCCTTTTCGCACATGCCGCACTGGATGCAATCCTGTTCGATAAAGTTGAGGCCGGGGGCATGACCCACCGCATGCAGGGCGCGACTCGGGCAGACCGCCACGCAGCCCATGCAGAGGGTGCAGTCAGCTTCTTTCAATTCCACACTGCCGTAAGGGGCGCCGCGGGGCACCGCCAGCGGCTCGCGGCTCCCTTCGTTGGCCTGCCAGAGCGCATCGAAGGCGGCAAACAGGTTCTCCCGTTTGTCTCCTTTGAGCGGCTTCTCCAGCAGGGCAAGGGCTGGCTGGCCGGAAACAGGCTCACCAGCATCTGCGTCAAACAGAGCGATGCGATCGGCAGCGAGACCGGCACCCGCCAAGAGCACGGCGGCGCTCGCCAGCTCCCGCTCAACCAGCGCATGGACGCTTGCAGGGGCATCGTCACCCAGCGCAATGCGCACCGCGCTGGCGCCATAGGCAAGGGCGGCGAACCAGCTATCGATGCCTAAACTCGCACTCTCCTCCACCCAGACAGGCAGCCAGTTGGCGGGCAGGTGGGTGAGTTCGGCTTCCACCCACTCGCGCTCGTTTTCACCGGCGATCAGCAACTGGGGCGCTTCACCACCCGCCTCCCGGTAGTGCTTGAGCAATCGGAACAGATAGTCGCCGCTGGTGTTGGCATCAGGCTGGTGATAGGCAATCGCCCCGGTCGGACAGGCAGAGGCACAGCTACCAAAGCCCTGACAGAGATGGGGATCTATCTGGATGCGACCATTGATGGGCTTGAGGGCATCGGTCGGACAGACATCGAGGCAGCGGCTGCAACCGGGCACGCCGCGGGCGGTAAAGGCGCAGGCCTCGGGGTCGAGGCGAAAATAGCGCGGCTTGTCGAAAATACCGGTCAGCGCGCAGAGTTCGGCAAGCCGTTCGGCCAGCCCTTGATCATCGGAGAGATGCAGATAACCGACCGGCGGGCGCTCCAGCGCAAAGAGCGGGACGCGGCCCAGATCGGCCACCAGATCGAAGCGTGGTTCGCCATTTTCCGCAGCCTGCTGAGTAAAACAGAGCGCCGCCAGATTAACCCGCTCCCCCTGCCCGTTAAGGCCGGTGAGCTGAAACTGCCCGAGATACCCTGTCAGGCCCAGTCCGCGCAGGGTCAGGGCCGCGAGGGATGCGGTGGCATCAAAGATGGCTTCGAGATCGGCCGCCTCGGCATCGTGGACCGCTTCGCTCACCAGCAGGGTGGGCTTCACCCCGGCGGGCAGCAGGCTGGCGGCGCGGCGAATGCGATCTTCCGGGCCGACCAGCAGCAGGCGCCCCTGACTCTGGTAAGAGACAGTGGCCGGGATCAGGTTGTCGGTCTTGACCGTATGCTGCAGGGCATAGGCGCGAGCGCGCGCGTTATGCTCGGCAGCCCCCGCCCCATGGGCAAGATTGGAGGCTAGATTTGGGCTCAGATTTGGCAATGTTTGTTCAGTGCTCACATACGCTCCTGTGCGCGCCACCTCATGGGATGGGCGCTTGTTGGTAAGCCGAGAGAGCAAGAGGCGAGCCAACTCCCCCGGAAAAAAAGTGACTGACAGGGAGTCAGGATCCTGAGGGTTCCATTCCCCCACCTTTGGTTGGGACATTTTGTCCACCACAGGAAACCAAAATGTCCCGATCGTCGGTGTGGGTTTGAGAATGGTTATCAGCCAGCTCGTCGGCGGCAGGTTCGCTGGCAACCGCCACCGGTTCAGCGGATCCGTTGGCCGGGTTGGCCGATTCGCTCTCCGGGGCGATCACCTGATCCACCAGCCAGTTGCGCAGCCCGGCGGTCAGGGCTGCGGGCAGCAATTCGGGCTGGCTGAAATCCTGGGTGTAGTCGTCGAGCCCATCCGGCTTGTGGCTGCGAAACATGGCCCGCAGCGCCTCCCTGTCGGGGAGTTTGGCCTTGCCCGGCTGGGCTGTTGTTAGCGGCGGTTCGCCACTCTCTGCCCCCTCAACGGCAAGGGATTCACAGCTCCCCTTGTCAGTGCTGACTACGGGGCTATCCAGCGCAGTATCTGGAGTTTCACCTTCGCCACTGCTTTCGGTTGACACGGTAACAGCCTCAGGAATGGCCTCTTCCCGTGGCTGCAATGCCTGATGCTTGCGCGCCTCACTCTTGCGAGACGACCAGCGTTTGAGGAACTCACTCATGGGCGCGATTTCCGCTGTCACTGCCACGCTCGCGGCCATCGGGGCCGGTGGCTTTAACGGCACCGCAGCTGGCTTGATCCTGGCTATCGACACCCAACTGATCCTGCGCCCGCCCCTTGCCCTTCTTGCCCTTGCGACGGGCCTCCAGCAGCTCGCCGTGGCGGCCGATAAAGGCCTCCACCCAGGCTTGCAGCGCCTCGGGCAGCGGGCAGGAGAGCACCTGCCGCTCGCCATCCATATAGGCAGCGGCCACGGTCTGGCTCAGGGTCAGGCCGTCGGCCACAAAGCCATTGTCCACGCGGCTTCCGGTGACAAAGAGGCGGGGCGAACCGGAGCTCAAATTGAAGCGATAATCCCCCCGCTCATCACGAAACAGGGTAAGGGGCAAGGCACCGGCAGCCTCCGGTTCGGCGGGGTGGAGCGCCGCAATCTCGAAACGGCGGCTCTGCCAGCGGCCAACCTGGCTGTCGATGGCCTTTAACTCCAGTTGCAGCCAGCGCTGCGGGGGCAAGGTATTGGTTGTCTCTTGCACTGTCACGGCTCCCATCAGAAGGTCTCTGCCGGGCCGCCCTCCCCCTTTAACCACCCCGTTCGGGGCGGATCACGGCAGGATCTTCAGGGCAGCCACGG
Source organism: Aeromonas sp. R1-2 (assembly GCF_040908505.1). Taxonomy (NCBI): domain Bacteria; kingdom Pseudomonadati; phylum Pseudomonadota; class Gammaproteobacteria; order Aeromonadales; family Aeromonadaceae; genus Aeromonas; species Aeromonas sp. R1-2. Next base: position 153,853 of record NZ_JBFODU010000060.1, read on the forward strand.
CCATCAATGGGATAAGACATAGCAAGAGTGGGGCCAAGGCAGGCTTGGTAGCCGATGGGGGCTTTGCTGCGGGTTAGGCATCATGCGGGAGGTAGGTTGGCGTTAGCGTAGGTTGGTGCAGAGCGCAGCGAAGCCCAACATGTAAATAAAAAATAATTTTCCACATCCCAATCCAGTTTGATGTTGGCAATAACCGAGTAACCAGATAATTGCCTACATCAACAAGATCACGCGGTAAACCTTGGGCTTCAATTCGTGTAGGTTGGCGCAGAGCGCAGCGAAGCCCAACATGTAGAGAAAAACCAATTTTCCCACATCCTAATTCAGCTTGATGTTAGCAATAACCGAGTGACCAGATGATTGCCTACATCAACAAGATCACGCGGTAAACGTTGGGCTTCACTTCGTTCAGCACCAACCTACGATTTAGCCCAAAATACGAGATCTAAGCCCCTACCCAATAACGGGGACACCGACAATGAAAGGGCTCAAACCGCCGTCATGCCGCTTAACAAAATTTTCGTAATTTCGTTTGTATTTATCAGTATTCTTGACCTCAGCCAACCACATTTTTGCCCCAGCAATAATTTCACGACAAAAACTTACTAAATCGATATTTAAAGCATCATTCATTGTGTTGTAATGAAAGGTACTCGTTGTTGCCCCTGGTTCGACGAAAAAAATTCTAGAGTATTTATTTTTTGGATGAACAGTCCGACCTTGATGAAGAAGGGAACAACGAAATAAATAGCAAGCGTCTCCATCAAAAGGATTTTCAATTTCAGACATATACTCTCTTGCTTCTACAGGCAATGATTCTATCAGCATTTCGTAAAAACGAGGTCTAACCCATTTTTCGTACCATGATTTATATTTTGCGCCAGATGCAAGACCATCATCCGAATCCATCGCTCCAGCAATATCTGGCAATGTGAGCGCAGTGAAAAGTGAAAGATAGTAATTCCTAGACTCTAATGAATTTTCCAACTGTTTAATTAATAGTTCCATTGAGTATCCTTAGGCCTAAAATTTAATTTTTAGACATGTGAATATGAACAGTTTTTCCAAATTTCAGTTCTCAGCCGTTACGTTTTTTACATTACAACACCGAGATTCAGTTTAGCCACATTAATCTGGAACAAATCTTGCTGTATCCCTCCCCTTAGATCCCGGCAACCGGTCGCGAGGGGCCCATGACACCGACCTTTATCAAAAGCAATGCCGCAGCCCAGCTCACCATGGCCGTCGAGGTGATGGATGAACAGGGCACAATGAACACCCGCCAAATCGCCTGTGAGCGGCCACTGACGGTCTACCTCAACTGGAAGGAGATCGTAACCCTGATGACGCTGGGGGCCCGCCCCGAGGCGCTGGTGCTGGGTTATCTGAAAAATCAGGGCTTTATCGAGGATATTTCGGCCATCGAGTCGGTGATCGTCGACTGGGAGAGCGAGGCCGCCGCCGTGGTGAGCAGCCAGCAGGCCGAAGATCTCGACAAATCGCTGGAGAAGAAGACGGTCACCTCCGGCTGCGGTCAGGGCACCATGTATGGCAGCGTGATGAAGAAGCTCGAAGGGGTGGTCTTGGCGGCGCCTGAACTTAAACAGAGCACCCTCTACGCCCTGCTGAAAGCCCTGTCGGCCCATAACGAAACCTACAAGATGGCCGGTGCCGTCCATGGCTGCGCCATCTGTCGCGGCAGCGAAATCCTCTCCTTTGTCGAGGATGTGGGACGCCACAATGCGGTGGATACCCTGGCGGGCGAGCTATGGATGCGCGGCGAGAGTGGCCACGACAAGATCTTCTACACCACCGGGCGGCTCACCTCGGAGATGGTGATCAAGGTGGCGCAGATGGGCATTCCGGTGCTGCTGTCGCGCTCCGGCGTCACACAGATGGGACTGGATCTGGCCCGCCAGCTCGGTATCACCATGATTGCCCGCGCCAAGGGGCGCCATTTCGAGGTATTCAGCGGTCACGACCATATGGTGCTGGACGAGAAGCCGCCGGTGCTGGCGCCCAGTCCGGCCGGTCGCGGGATGCGGGACTAAGCCATGAATGAGTTTATGAACGTCAAGCAGGTGGCGGAATACCTCGATCTCAACGAGAAGAAGGTCTACCAGCTCGCCAACGAGGCGCGCATCCCCGCCACCAAGGCGACCGGCAAGTGGCTGTTTCCCCGCTCCCTGCTCGACCGCTGGCTGCTCGGCAGCTGCCACGAGGGGGTGATGAACGACCGGCTGCTGCTGGCGGGCTCGGACGATGTGCTGCTGCACTACGCCAGCAGCCGCTTGGCCCAGCAGCTCGGCACCCAGGCACTGGTGGGCTACACCCCGTGCGGCACCCGTCAGGGGCTGGCGATGCTGGCGCGCGGCCATGTGGATCTCTGCGCCATCCACTGGGGGCAGGCCGAGGAGGCGCACCTGCGCCACCCGGCGCTGGTGCAGCAGTATCAGGGCCACCGGCAATGGGTGATCGTTCATGGATTCAGGCGGGTGCAGGGGCTGGTGCTGCGGCAAGGGCTGCAACCCAAGGAGGCGAAAGAGGCGCTCGACTGGCGCTGGGCCATGCGTCAGGAGGGGGCTGGCAGCCAGCGCGCCCTGCAGGAGTGGCTGCAAACGCAAGGGGAGTCGCTGACCCGGCTGGAACGCACCATTGAGGTCAACAGCGAGCGGGAGCTGGCCGCCGCCATCAGCCGTGGAGATGCGGATGTCGGGCCCGGCGCCCAGAGCACAGCCACCGAGTTTGGCCTCGGCTTCATGCCGCTGTCGCAGGAGTGCTTCGATCTGGTGATGCCGCAGGGGGTCTTCTTTCGCACCCTGCTGCAACAGCTGATCGGCTGGCTGCAATCCCCCGAGGGGCGCGAGCTGGCGGCCCGCCTCGGCGGCTATGACCTGACCCAGAGCGGCAAGCTGGTGTGGAGTCCGCAATAAAGAACCACTCACCCACCGACAAAACAGCCCGCCAACCATGTTGACGGGCTGTTTTTATCACGGGCCTTTTTATAACAGCATCAATCGCTTGTCTCACGACCCTCGGCATTGAGGGCGATGCGCCACCCTTCCAGTTTCGCGGGCTCGCTGCCGCTGGGCAGCAGGGCGTGGCTGCGCAGCCGCACGGTAAAGCAGCTCCCCTGCCCCGGGGTGGAGTCCACCAAGAGCTCCCCACCCCAGCGGCTGATGATGCGGTGGCTCAGGGCCAGCCCCAGACCGGTGCCGGTGGCGCGAGTGGTGAAGAAGGGGTCGAAGATCTTGTCGATAATGGCCGCCTCGATGCCGCTGCCGTTGTCGATCACCCGCACTTCAGCCCCGCGCAACTGACCCAGTTCATCGACCCAGTCGCGGCTCTCGACCCGGATCTCCCCCTGCTCTCCCAGCGCGTGGCTGGCGTTGACCAAGAGGTTTATCAGCACCTGCAGCAGCTGCTGGCGATCCGCCTCGATGGGCTGCTGGGCCCTGAGATCGGCCACCAGCTCCACCTGCTGCTGGCGTAGGGCGGAGCGCACCAGCGTCAGGCTCTCCTCGATGATGGGGTTGAGGTGCTGCCACACAGGCGCCGTCTCATAGTCGCCGGGGCGAGAGTATTGCAGCAGGCTGCGGGTGATGGCACGAATGCGCTCGATCTGGGCCAGCACCAGCGCCAGCTCCTCGCTGACCGGCTCGGCCGCCTCCCCCAGCTCCAGCTTCATCAGCTCCACATTGCCGAGGATCACCGCTAGCGGGTTATTGATCTCGTGGGCCACCCCGGCGGAGAGCTCGCCAAGGGCTGCCAGCTTCTCGCTGATAAGCAGCTGCTGGCGCGCCTCGGTCAGCATATGGATATGATCTTTCAGCTCCGCAGTCTTGAGCTCGAGGCTTTGGGTACGCTCGGCCACCTTCTGCTCCAGCTCGTCGGCGCTGCGAGCCATCTGCTGCTGATGCGCTTCTTGCCTGTCCAGCATGGCGTCAAACTGGCGACCGAGTTGGGCCAGCTCGTGGTCAGGATCGAGCGCCAGCGGGCCGATTCGAGCGGACTCCCCGGCCTGCACCTGCCGCACCACCTTGTGCATCCGCTCGATGGGGGAGAAGAGATCCCGCGCACCGCGATAGACCAGCAGGCCGGAGAGCAGCAACAGCAGCACCACGCCGGAGCCCAGCTCCACCAGATTGGTGAGGTAGGTGCGGATGATGGGCCACTCGAGAAAGCCCACATAGAGCATGCCGAGCCGCTCGCCCCTGGCTCCCAGCAGCGGCTCGTAGCCCGAGACATACCAGGCGTCGTGGACGAAGGCGCGGTCAACCCACATCTCCCCCCGCCCCAGTACCTGATCGCGCACTGGCGGCGAGACCCGGGTACCCACCGCCCGGCCCACCTGACGGCTGCTGCTGACCGGTACGTTGGTGCTCACCCGCAGATCGTCGAGAAACAGGGTGACGGTGCCGACGCTGCCATCCGGCAGGGTATTTTTGGCAAACACCTGACCCTTGAGCTCATCCACCAGCCGGGTGCTGCCGTTGACAAGCTCGCCCCCCTCCAGCACGGCCCAAAGGGAGCCGTCGCGGCCCATCACCGGCGTCAGCGACAGGCTGATCAGCCCCCGGTCCTCCACCACCCTGGTGCCATCCCGTTGCCACAACACAGCCCGCTTGGCCAGTTGCGGGGAGAGGGCGAGCATCTCCTGCTGCGACCAGACCACAAAGTGACTGACGCTGCGCCCGGCCGTGAGGGCGGCGCGCTCCTGCGCCGTCAGCTGATCCAGCTCGGGGCCGCGGCGCAAGCGCAGAAAATCGAGGCCATAGTTGGCCGCCAGCGGCATCACCCAGTCATGCAGCTGATCCGGCGATTCCCGCAGTCGCAGCTGAAAGGCCCAGGCATCGCGCAGATGCTCGAGATGCTCGGTCTGGCGCTGCTGCTGCACCGTGATGGCGTGGTGGGCCACCCCGAGATCACTGCGCACCGTGGTGAGCAGGTTCTGCCAGCTGTAGGTGAGGGTCCAGTAGAGGGTGAGCGCGATCATGCCCACCAGGGTGAGCATGATGGGCACCGAAGTAAGCAGCAGCAGGCGCCAGCGCACTTTGGTGCGAACGCAACGGGGCAACAGGGCGCGCATGCAGCGGGAGAGCAGGGTCAGTTTCATCGCCACCCCATCCAGTCAGCCTTCCTCATTCGATGGCCCACTCCTTGAATTTGCGATCCAGCGTCTTGCGCGCCACCCCGAGCACCCGGGAGGCGGCCGACTTGTTGCCATCATGGCTCGCCACCACCTGCAGGATGTGAGCCTTCTCCACCTCCGCCAGCGGCCACGCCAGCGGATAACCCTCCTCGCTCGTGCCCGGTTCGGCGGGCTTGCTGCTCTGCCAGTAATCCGCCGGGGGCTTGCCCAGCAGCAGGCAGCGCTCGATAAGATTGCGCAGCTCCCGCACGTTGCCGGGCCAGGGATAGGCCTGCATCGCTACCACATCCTCGTGGGTCCAGCTCAAGGAACCCATCCCCATCTCGGCGGTGAGCTGGCGGGTGAAGTGGTGTACCAGCGCGGGGATATCGTCGATCCGCTCCCGCAGCGGGGCGACCGGCAGCGCCACCACGTTGAGGCGATAGAAGAGATCTTCGCGAAAGCGGCCCGCCTCCACCTCGACCTTGAGGTTGCGGTTGGTGGCGGCGACGATGCGCACATCCACCGCCAATTCGCGCTCGGCCCCCACCGGGCGGATGGCCTTCTGCTCCAGTGCTCGCAGCAACGAGGCCTGCATGGCAAGCGGCATCTCGCCGATCTCGTCGAGAAACAGGGTGCCCTGATGGGCGACCCGAAACAGGCCGTCGCGCCCCTTGCGGGCGCCGGTAAAGGCCCCCTGTACATGGCCGAACAGCTCGCTTTCCAGCAGCTCCGGCGCGATGGAGGCGCAGTTGAGGGGCACAAAGGCCCCCATCCGGCCGGAAAGTTGATGCAGGGCGCGGGCCACCAGCTCCTTGCCGGTGCCGGACTCCCCCTCCACCAGTACGGCGGCGTTGGAGGGGGCCACTCTGGCGATGAGCGTCTTGAGTTCGCGGGTCTTGGCACTGTCGCCAATCAGGGTGGGCGGGAACAGCTTGCTCACCTCCCGGCGCAGCAGCAGGTTCTCCCGCTCCATCTGGCGGCGCTCGATGACTCTATCCACCGCCTGCACCATCTGATCGAGGTTGAAGGGCTTGAGGATAAAGTCGCTGGCGCCGAGGCGCAGCGCCTTGAGGGCGGTCTCCATATCGCCAAAACCGGTCATGAAGATGATGTCGCTGCGGCGAGTGGCCGGGTCTATGGCCTCGTGCCACTCGATGCCGGAGCGCCCCGGCAGCCGGATGTCGGCGATGATAAGGTCAAAGTGAAGGCGGCAGCGCAGGGCTTCCGCCTCCTCCACGCTGGCGGCAGTCTCAATCTGGGCAAAACGCTTGGCCAGCGCCTTGGCCAGAAAGCTGCGCATGCCGGGCTCATCGTCAACGATAAGCAGGGAGAGGGCAGACCAGCGGCTGGGAGGGAGTGTCATGGAAAAAAGTACCTCGGATGCACGTACGGTCGGTGAATGTCCCGATAACCGGAACCTTAGTGGGACATTTTGTCCTTACCGTATCAAAAGCACCAACACCAATTATTAAAAGCGATAACAAGCTCACCTAATTGATTCTAATAAGCTTCTGTTTTTAAACGGCAAACCGTGAATGCAGCGGCAAAGGAACAGTTTGGCACCCTGCTTGCTTACTCTTGCCCTCTCCTCATCCACCCTGAAAAAAGTTGCATCACGATGACGATAAAAACCAACCTCAAACGTTTTGCCCTCTCCCTCGCCGCCAGCCTGCTGATCGCCGGTGCGGCCCACGCCGAAGCGGATACTAATGCCACAAAAGCGCCGATCCGCCTCGCCACCACCACCAGCACCGAGCAGTCCGGTCTGCTGGGCTGGTTGCTGCCCCAGTTCACCAAGGAGACCGGTTATCCGGTGCAGGTGATGGCGGCCGGTACAGGCCAGAGCCTGAAGATGGGCGAAAACGGCGACGCGGATCTGGTGATGACCCACGCCCCCTCTGCCGAGAAGAAGTTCGTCGACGCGGGCTTTGGCATCGAGCCGGTGCACCTGATGTATAACGACTTCGTCATCGTCGGCCCGGCGAAAGATCCGGCGGGTCTGGCCAAGCTGCACGACGCCGCCAAGGGGCTGCAGGCCATCAAGGATAAGGGCCAGACCTTTATCTCTCGCGGTGACGAGTCCGGCACCCACATCAAGGAGAAGACCCTGTGGCAAGCCGCTGACGTCAAACCCGAGTTTGCCGGTTACAAATCCATCGGCCAGGGGATGGGCCCGACCCTGACCATGGCCTCGGAGCTCGGTGCTTACACCCTGACCGACCGCGGCACCTGGCTCGCCTACCAGAGCAAGCTGGATCTCGCCGTGCTGCTGGAGGGTGACAAGCGCCTGTTCAACCCCTATCAGGTGATCCTGGTCAACCCCAAGCGCTACCCGGATCTCAACACCGAAGGGGCCCGCACCCTGAAAAACTGGCTGGTCTCCGAGCATGGCCAGAAGCTGATCGGCGACTTCAAGGTGGCGGGTCAGGCGTTGTTTGTGGCGGATGCCAACGGGAAATAATGGCAACCCTAACTCCTGCGATGACCTTGATGGCCCTCCCCCGGTTCGCTGAGGGAGGCGCCTGATGCCTACCCTGCTCGACACGACCTTATTGACGGCCCTCGCCCTGCACTATGAGAGAGAGGCGTCATGCCGACCTTGATCGATACCACGCTGGCTGCCCTCGCCCTGCTGTTCAGTGGTGACACTGAACTGTGGCAGGTGGTAGGGGTCTCCTTCTCCGTCTCCGGCATAGCCCTGCTGCTGGTGCTGCTGCCGGCACTGCTGCTGGGCTTTGCGCTGGCCTACCTGCCGCTGCCCGGCCGCTGGCTCTGGCTCTCCTGCATTAACACCCTGCAGTCGGTGCCGACCGTGGTGATCGGTCTCTTGCTCTATATGCTGCTGTCGCGGGCCGGCCCCTTTGGCGACTGGAAGCTGCTCTTTACCCAGCAGGCGATGGTGGTGGGGCAGATGCTGATCGCCTTCCCGGTGATCGCCACCATGGCCCACGCGGCGTTTGTCCAGAGCGATCGGCGTGCCTGGGAGACCGCCCTGACCCTGGGGGTCTCCTGGCCCAAGGCGCTGCTCGGCCTGATGCACGAGTGCCGCTTTGGCCTGCTGGCCGCCATCATCGGCGCCTTTAGCCGCATCGTCACCGAGGTGGGCTGTTCCATGATGGTAGGGGGCAATATCCTGCACTTTACCCGCAATATCCCCACCGCCATCGCGCTGGAGACCCAGAAAGGGGCCTTCACCCAGGGGGTGGCGCTCGGCATAGTGCTGCTCACCCTCGCCCTCTTGCTCAACCTGCTGCTGACGGCCTGTCGCGGCCACAGCTATCTGAAGAACTGACCATGCCCCCACTGCGTATCAACAGGAGTACCCCATGGCCCTGACCGCCCACCAGCTGACGATGCGCTTTGGCGAGCGCCAGCTGTTCGAGATTGACCGGCTCGCCATCGCACCGGGGGATGCCATCTGGCTGCACGGAGCCAACGGGGTGGGCAAGACCACCTTGCTCAAGATCCTGGCGGGGCTGCTCACCCCCACCCGCGGCCACACCAATCTGCCGGGGCGCTGGCAACAGCGGCTCAACCGGTTGCTCAAGCGGGATCTGGGGCCGGGCCGGGTCACCTATCTGCACCAGACCCCCTATCTGTTCGATCGCACGGTGCACGACAACGTGGCCTGGGCGCTCGATAAACAGCTCGGCAGCGAGATCCGGGTGTTCGAGGCGCTGCGCCGGGTCGAGCTGGAAGGGCTGGCGCGGGAGCACATCAGCATTCTCTCGGGTGGCGAACGGCAACGGCTGGCGATGGCACGCGCCTGGGCGCTGCAACCTGCCTTTCTGCTGATGGATGAGCCCACCGCCAATCTCGACACACATTCGGTTGCCCTGATGGCCGCATTGGCGCAAGATCTGCGGGAACATGGCAGCGGCCTGGTCGTCATCAGCCACCAGAGCAACGCCCTGACCGACCTGTGCGAGCGGCAATGGACCCTCGCCCGTGGCCAGCTGCAAGAGACGACCCCTTTAAAAATCATCGAGCGACATGACTTCAAAAAGCGACAGCCACTCTGATCCCGTTGCCGTATCAGCAGTGATCCTGGCAGGAGGCCGCGCCACCCGGATGGGGGGCGAAGACAAGGGATGGGTAACACTGGCGGGACGCCCTCTGATCGACCATGTTTTGGCGCGCCTGCGCCCCCAAGTGGATGAGGTGCTGATCAACGCCAACCGCAGTCAGCCCCGCTATCAGGCGCTGGCCCCGGTCATCAGCGATGACAACAACGACTATCTCGGCCCGCTGGCGGGCATGCAGGCAGGTCTTGCTGCCGCCCGTCATGACTGGGTGCTGTTTGTCCCCTGCGACGGCCCCGCCCTGCCGCTGGATCTGATGAGCCGCTTTCGCGCCGCCCTGACCCCGGATACCGAGCTGGTAGTGGCCCACGACGGCGACTGGCTGCAACCCGTGGTCGCCCTGCTGCACAAATCCCTGCTCCCCTCCCTCACCGCTGCGCTGGCAGAGGGAGAGCGCAAAATCGATATCTGGTTTGCCCGCCACCATATGGCGGTGGTGAGCTTTGCCGATCAGCCGGATGCCTTTATCAATCTCAACAGCCCTGCCGAGCTGGCCGCCTACGAGGCCCGTCTGCTCGCCACGGCTATCGACCCCCAACAAGGAGTCACCTCATGACCCCGGCCCCCACTCTTCCCCTGCTCGGCTTCGCCGCCTGGAGCGGCACCGGCAAGACCACCTTGCTGGAGCAGTTGATCCCCCTGCTGGTCGATCGCGGCCTGCGCATCGGGGTGCTCAAGCACGCCCACCACGACTTTGATATCGACCAGCCGGGCAAAGACAGCTATCGCCTGCGCAAGGCGGGTGCCCAGCAGATGATGGTCGCCTCCCGTCGTCGTCATGCTCGTATCATTGAAACCGAGCTGGCCGAAGCCGATTTTCGCCAGCTGCTGGCCAGCTTCGATCAGACAGAGCTCGATCTGCTGTTGGTCGAGGGGTTCAAGCACGAACACTTCCCGAAAATCGAGCTGCACCGCGCCGAGATTGGCAAGCCGCTGCTCTTCCCCGAAGACGGCGACATCATCGCGCTGGCCAGCGATCAGCCCCAACAGAGTGGCGAACAACAGCAGACAAGCCTGCCCCGACTCGATATCAACGATCTGGCGGCTATCGCCGACTTCGTCTGCCGCTGGCTTGACGGCTGCCAGAGCAAGGAGCCGGAGGCGGGCAAGGGCTTTCTCTCGGTCGAGGCGGCCCGCAACGCCATTCTGGCGGCCCTCACCCCGAGCACGGCTTGCAGCGACAAACCGCTGGCCCAGTGCCACGGCGCCGTGCTGGCCGCCGATCTGATAAGCCCCATCAATGTGCCGCCCCACGCCAACTCGGCGATGGACGGCATTGGCCTTCGTAGCGACGATCTCGCCGCCGGTCGCTGGCAACTGGTGGGGGAAGTGCTGGCGGGCCAGCAGCGCCATGAACCGGTGCTGGCCGGTCAGGCGGTGCAGATCATGACCGGCGCTCCGCTGCCCCCCGGAGTCGATACCGTGGTGATGCGGGAAGAGACGCAGATTGAAGGTGAGTGGGTTACGGTCACCGCACCGATCCAGGCGGGACAGAATGTGCGCCTCGCCGGGGAAGATCTCGCCAAAGGTGCGGTCGCCATCCCGGCCGGTACCTGGCTTGGTGCCCCCCAGCTGGGGCTGGCGGCATCACTCGGTCAAGCCAGTCTCACGGTGCGCACCCCGCTGAAAGTGGCGCTGTTCAGTACCGGCGACGAGGTGCAGGCGCCGGGCGAGCAACTCGCCCCCGGCCATATCTTCGACAGCAACCGCTTCACCCTGATGGCCCTTATCCGCGCCGCTGGTTGCGAGGTGATGGACCTTGGCATCATTCCCGATGACAAGACCATTCTGCGCCAGCAGCTGGAGCAGGCCGCCGCCAGCGCCGATCTGGTGTTGAGCTCGGGCGGAGTCTCGGTGGGCAACGCCGACTTTATCAAGCTGGTGCTGGCGGAGCTCGGCCAGATCGATTTCTGGCGCATCCAGATGCGCCCGGGCCGCCCGCTCGCCTTTGGCAAGCTGGGGCAGACCCCCTTCTTCGGCCTGCCGGGCAATCCGGTGGCGGCGATGATCTGCGTGCTGCAATTTGTCGAGCCCGCCATCGCCCGCTTGCAAAGCAAGCGGTGGCAGCCGCTGCGCCTCTCGGCACTGGCAGACGAGAAGATGAAGAGCCGCCCGGGGCGCACCGAGTTTCTGCGCGGCATCTTCCATCAGGACCGTAACGGCCAGCTGAGGGTGCGCACCACAGGGCCACAGGGCTCGGGTATTCTGAGCTCCATGGCCGATGCCAACTGCCTGATCGAAATCGTACCGGAACAACCCGGGATCGCCGTTGGCGAGCGGGTCTGGATCCACCCCCTGCAGGGACGACTGGCCTAAATCCCGACGGGGCGTCGGCCGGATGCACGGCGCCCCGTCACCCACCTGACAGGAGGCAGACCGTGCGTCTTGATGCCCCCCTCTCCCGACTCGATCTGCTGGTCTATGGCCGCTACCGGATCGTCCATGGCCTGCGTATTGCGCTCGCCTTTATGCTCACCTTTCTGCTGACCCGCGAGCTGAAACTGCCGGAGAGCACCTGGCCGCTGATAACCTTGGTGGTGGTGATGGGCCCCATCTCGTTTTGGGGCAATGTGCTCTCCCGCGCCCTGCAGCGGGTGGTGGGCACCATCTTCGGCGCCAGTTGCGGGGTGGTGGCGCTCTATCTCGAGATCTACTCGCTACCGCTTACCCTGATCTGGTGCGGGTGCATCATGTTTCTCTGCGGCTATCTGGCCCTCGGCAAGCGCCCCTATGTGGGGCTGCTGATCGGTATCACCCTAGGGGTTACCATGGGGGCCATGCCGGGGGATATAGAGACGGCGCTGTGGCGCAGTGCCGACGTGATCCTGGGCTCCCTGCTGGCGCTGCTCTTTTGCAGCATCTATCCCCAGCGGGCCTACAGCCACTGGCGGCTGCAACTGCACCAGATCCTGCAGCAGTCGGGGCGGCTCTATCACACCCACCTCTCCCCCAATGTGCTGGAGCGCCCGCGCCTCAAGCACAATCTCTCCCAGCTGTTGGCACAGACCGGCAAACTGCGGGCCCTGCTGGCCCCTGCGGCCAAGGAGACGCGCCACAGCGTCGCCCTGTTTGATGCGGTGCAGGTCACCATGCGCAACACCCTCTGCACTCTTGAGATGCTGGCCAACACCTACTGGAACGATCGGGAGAGCCACTTCCTGATGCAGAGCACGGCTGCGCTGCAAGCCTGCCATCTGGCCACCGAGGAGGCGATCAACCAGCTTGCCCTGATGATGCAAACCGGTGACGGTCGCGGGGCCGATGCCGCCATCACCCGCCTGCACGAGGTGGCGACCCAGGTATCGCTCCCGCCCAACGCAGAGGCCGCCATCAATGGCTACCTCTGGCTCAACGTCCAGCTGACCGAGCAGCTCACCCACCTGCGCCGCCTGCTGGGGCTGATCCTCACCCCGCCCCATCGCAAGCAGCCGGACTAGACCCAATGCAAAACGCCCCGCAGTGGCGGGGCGTTTTGCTGTCTGACTGGCCACTTGGGCCATGAAGGTTGCAAATCTTAACTGGCATTGGCCAACGGCTGCTCGGTGGTAAGGTAGAGGGAGAAATCCTGAATACCCGCCTGCAGGGCGGCAAAACAGTCGGGGTCGATGGCAGTCCCCAGATTCTCCGCCATCATATCCAGCGCCTGCGGCACAGGGATGGCGCCGCGATAGGGGCGCTTGGCGGTGATGGCATCGAAAATATCGGCTGTGGTGATGATGCGCGTCTCAAGGGTAATCTCGTTCCCTTTCAGCCCCTTGGGGTAGCCCTTGCCATCGAGTCGCTCATGGTGGGCGCCCGCCACTTGTGCCAGCTCCTCGAAGGCGCCGATACGGCTCAGGATCTCCTCGGTATAGGCGGCATGCATCTGCACCGCCGCCCACTCCTGCGCATCGAGTTTGCCCGGCTTGTCGAGAATGGCGTTGCTCACCCCGAGCTTGCCTACATCATGGAGCAGGGCGCCCCGCTTGAGCCAGCGTCGACGCGGCTCGGACAACCCCATCTGGGTGGCAAGAATGTCGGTATAGAGCGCTACCCTGCCGCTGTGACCCGCGGTGTAGGGACTTTTGGAGTCCACCACCTGCCCGAAGGCCGCCGCGATTTCATCCAGATAATCCTCATCCAGTGCCACCTCCCCCTGTCCGGCCGGGTGGACCAGCACCCACTCGGTCAGTCGGGGATCGGCCAGCCCTTGCCAGAACGCCTCGTCGGCCAGCGTTTCAAATTCCCGAACCAGCGCCGGATCAAACCAACTGCCGCTGCGCTCGCGCAGCTCCTTGAGCGCAGCATCCGGACCTGCAGCCGCGTGAAACACATCCACCACCTGACAGAGCAGGGCAATGCGCGAGAAGAGCGGGATCGCCTCGCCAGCCAGTTGCAGGGGCCGACCTTTGCCATTCCAGTGTTCATCAAGGGAGAGAATGCCATCAGCCACCTCGTCACTGAAACGCAGCTGGCGAGCGATATCCGCCCCCCGATGACAACGAGTCTGGATCAGTTCGTTGGCAATCTGGTCACCGTTGCGAAAGATATGAAACAGGCTGCGAAAACGTCCCAGCAGATCCGCCTGCAGGCCGGTATGGCCCAGCACGAAGTTGACTACCTCGGAGAGGGAGCCATCCACCAGTTTGAAATCGCGTTTGAAGTGAAGATCGTCGGTGAGATAGAGCTCGCAGATGCGGGCAGCATTGCTGCTGCACCCAAGATCCTTGAGCAGGAGCGTGTAGTAGAGATCATGGCGCAGCCGGGCATCCAGTCCCAGCCGCTCCCCCAGACGGGAACCTATCCAGCAGCAGCGAATGCAGTGTCCTCTTGGTTGCCCCTCAGTCATATCGAGCGCATGACTGAGGGAACCAATCAACTCCGCCAATCGCAATCCATTCACCGTCATAGTCTACTCCCTTAGACATCATGGCGATTTTGCCAGCAGATTAGGTATACCCCATCTGAAGCTGGATCGATCTGGATTCAGTTGAATTTAGGCAGCAGCCTTGCCCTGATTAGCCCGCTCTTCCAGCTCCGCACGGCTCAAGGTAGAGACAAAGCGGCCATCGAAGTAGATATCCATCAACTCGCCACGCTTCTCGCCACGCATCATGCTGCGGCGGCCATCCAGATAGTGCACCTCCATCTGGGCGGTATGCTCGTCCGGGTAGCTGATCTCTACCTCGCGCACCCCTTGTGGCAGCATGGCCAGCGGCACCTTCTTGAGGGCCGGATCCAGATGCTGGTTCACCTTGATCACCGGATTGGCCTTCATGTCCACCACAGCCGGAGATTTGCCGGTGATGGGGTTCTTGCCAGACCAGAACTCGATGGTATTGAAGACGAACAGGTCAGCGGTCGCGGCCAGACCGTAGACAGGGGAGAGCAGCATAAAGACCCCGGCACGAGCGTAGCGGTTATCCACCACGCTCAGGTTGCCCTTGGTGACCATGCCGGAAAGCCCCATCTGCCCCATACAGCCGCCCAGCCCCATGCTCGCGACCATAACCAGCAGGGCCATTGCCCGCCCCTTCTGTTGTAATGCCATCGTGTTCTGTTCCTGCTCTGAAATAAATGAGGCGGCAAGCCTAATCAAGGGGCCAGAAGAGGACAATTCACAATGGCGGGACGATACAGGAGGGGTTCAGATTGGGGCACTGACTGCTCAAATATGAGTCAATGCCCCGGCATGACAGGAAGTCTGGGGGTTCAGATTGCCAGATCAGAGACGGTGCTGGAGACGTTGCTCGCTTCCCGGCGGATGTCGCTCATCACCTCATTCACCTCGCCCACCTGCTGCTTGCCCAGCTCGGCGCTGCTGGCGACATCGGACATCTCGGAGGTGACCTTGGCGGTCAACTCCCGGTTGTTTTGTACCACCTTGGCGATCTCGTCGGTAGAGAGGGAAGTGCGGGCCGCCAGCTGGCGAACCTCGTCAGCCACCACCGCAAAACCACGCCCCTGATCCCCCGCCCGCGCAGCCTCAATGGCCGCGTTAAGGGCCAGCAGATTGGTCTGGTCGGCGATGCTGCTGATGGTGGAGACGATCGCCTCGATGCTGCGCGACTGCTCGTTGAGCTGGTTGATAAGGCCGATACTGTGAGTCAACTGGCTGGCAATCAGGCTGGAGGTATCGACCACCGAGGAGAGCAGACCCGCGCCACGCTCGGCGCAATTCAGGGTCTCCTGCGCCGCATCGTGGGCCAACATGGCCGCTTCCCGCACTGCATCGCTCTTGTTGATCCGCTCGGTAATATCGCTTGCGAACTTGATCACCTTCACCACCCGGCGGTTGTCATCCAGGATCGGGTTGTAGGTTGCCTCCAGCCACACCTTGCTACCGTGACTGTTCTGACGACAGAAGAGACCGGACTTGAACTGACCACGGCCCAGTTCATCCCAGAAGTGAGGCTGGTCTCGATAGAACTGATCGTCGCAGAAGATACGGTGATGCTTGCCCTGCACCTGAGCCAGCGTATAGCCCATGGTATGGAGGAAATTGCCATTCGCAGCAATCACCTCCCCACCGGGGGTGAACTCGATGACCGCCAGCGACCGATCCAGCGCCGTCACCACCGCCTGCTGGCTGAGCAGTTGCAGGTGGTGCTCGGTAATATCGGCCGCGATCTTGATCACCTTGGTCACCACGCCCCGCAACTTGACCGGAAAATAGGTCGCTTCCAGCCAGATCGCCTCGCCCCGTTTGTTGAAGCGCTGGAACACCCCGGTACGGGAGCGCCCCTGCTTCAGGTCCGCCCAAAACTGCTGATAGTCGCTGCTCTGGGCATAGAGCTTGTCGCAAAAGATACGGTGATGCTGGCCGATAACCTCGGGCGCACTGAAGCCCACCACGTTGAGAAAGAGATCATTGGCGGCCAGCACAGTGCCATCCGGCGTAAAGGTGATGGTCGCCACGCTGCCGTGCACTGCGTCAAAAAATCCCTGCTGTTCCAGAAGTTGATCCTGGCACTGCTGCAACTCGGCTTTCAGTTTGCTATTGAACATCGAAACGTATCCTCCAGACTGGCACCCACCATGGCCAAACCACGCAGTGGATCAATAAGATAATGGTGGCGTGCTCCATCAGCATAGTTGGCGGCGTTGCCGCGATCCCATCTGACGCCATATTTATTGCTGTAAATCAAATTCACCGACCAAACGCCACTCATGCAGAGCTGAAACCCTTATTCCACCGCCGGTTGCCACTCCAGATAGGCTGGATTGGCGACAAAGCCGATCCGCTCATAGAGAGGGCGCCCCTGCTCGCTGGCATGGAGCCACACCTTGCCCAGCTGACGCGATCTGGCGAAGGCTGTGATGGCATCGAGCAGCGCCGTGGCGATCCCCTGCTGGCGCCATTGTGACCGCGTATACATATTGAGCAGGTACCCCTCCACTCCCGCCAGATTGCCGGGATAGGGCGGCCGTTCAAATAATGCCAGCGTCCCTGCCGCCACGATCTGTTTGCCGCCCTCCTGCGTATCGGCCTCAGCCAGCCAGGATAAAGCACTCTCTTCACTCATCGCCTGGGTGAAATAATCAAAGGTGGCCTGCCACAAGGCCGGGTCTGCCTGCGGCGTCACCAGCTCACCGACCTCACAAAACAGCTCCATGCGCAGCGCCACCAGTGCGGGAATATCTGCGGCCTTTGCCTGACGAATGATCATTGGCTGCTCCTTTTCTCTCATGGGAAATTTCGCCGGCCGTAATTATGACAAAGAGCGCCTTGTGGCGCTCTTTGTCATTGGGGAAAATCACTGATAAATCAATGGTTGCGACGTGTCAGCCAATAATCCAGGCTCAGCACACCGCCGCCCCAGATGATCAGGGTCAGCAGCATCCAGCCCCACAGCTGGTGATCGTAAAAGCCACCCGCCCAGAGGGTCGGGTAGGAGATCACCGCCATGATATTGAAGCCAAACAGCAGCAAGGCGGCCGGGCGAGTAAAAAGCCCCGCCAGCAGGAAGAGCGGCAGCAACAACTCGGTCGCCGTCCCCAGATAAGCAGCCCACAACCAGGGCAGCAGGGGCACCTGATACTCGGATTCAAACAGATAGAGGGTGGAATCCCACGCCGTCAGCTTGAGCCAGCCTGAAGTGATAAAAACCGACGCGACCCACAGCCGCGCCAGCAACAGCACAGCAGCGCTGCTCCAGCGCGGCAAATCACCACTCGAGCTGGCCAGCGCCAGCCATTTGTTTGCCATCATGGCATTACCTCCATATCCACCAGCAGACCAAGGGTTATCAGGCGAGTGAGATGTTCACTGGCCGCAGGGTCGGCCGCAAGCAGATCGACCAGCGCCGTACCAGCGAGACATCCCTGTAGCAGCGCCCACTCACCCGCCGTCAGGGGCAAGGGGGCAACCCGGCAATCCAGCTGTTTCTTCAATGCCAGCCAGACGGGGGCATCAAGCGCGTCCACCGCTTCACCACAGTGCAGCGCCATCTGCCACAGGGCCAACACCGGATAATCGCTGGCAACCAGCAGCAGATCCGTGGCTGGCAAGAGTCGCAGCCGCTCCCATTGTTGCGGCGATAATGCGGCCAGACGCTCGGCTGGCCAGCTGCGTGATTCCAGCGGCAGCAGACTGGCACGCTCAAGCTGCCATTCGAACTGAGCCAGCGCCTCCAGCCAGGGCAGTCCGGTTGTAGTTGGCAAGCGGGCCAACCATTGGCCAAATCCGACGCCATAGTGCATGACGCTCCCTTCCCTGAGCGGCTCGGCCAATACGAAGCCACGGGCCGCCGCTGCAAAAAAGTCATCCCCGACCATAGCCTTGACGGCGGGATAACTGCTCGCCAGCACCTCGCCAAGGCTCAGGATGAAGTGGTTGCGATAGACCTGCAGCACAGATTCGGCAGGAAAGAGCCGGGAGCTGATGTGAGGGGCAATAGCGTCAGGCGCCCCCAGCAGACCATCGGCAAAGTGCTGTTGCAGCTGTGCCAGTTCAGCCATGGGCCACCTCCCGTGGTGCACTCATGGCACGCGCCTCATCCAGAATGGCACTGGCCTTCGCCGCCTCTGCCAGCAAGACCGGCAGCGGCGGGATCTCGAGGTCCCACTCAATCAGGGTGGGAATGGCCTGCTTGCGGCAGATCTGGCGATAGAGTTCCCAGACCGGCTCCACCACAGGGGCGCTGTGGGTATCGATATAGAGGGAGCCTTCCGGCAGCTGCTTCTCGGTATAACCGGCCAGATGGATCTCCCCGACGGTGGCGAGATCGATCGCCGCCAGATACTCATCGCAAGAGAAACCGTGATTGAAGGCACTGACATAGAGATTGTTGAGGTCGAGCAGGATGCCGCACTCGCTGCGCTGCTGCAGCTCGGCCAGAAATTCCCACTCGCTCATCTCCCCGGCCAGTTGCAGATAGGAGGAGGGATTTTCAATCAACATGCGGCAACCCAGGCTCTGTTGTACCTGCTGGATCTTGTCGCTCATATTGCGCAGGGAGGCGCGGGTATAGGGCACCGGCAGCAGATCGTTGAAGTAACGCCCGCCAATGCTGCCCCAGCTGAGATGTTCGGAGATCCGTGCCGGTTTGATCGCCGCGACCAGTGTCGACAACTGCTGCAGATGGTGCGGATCGAGCGGGTCGGCAGAACCGAGGGACATGCCAACGCCGTGAAGACTGACGGGGTAGTGTTGCGCCAGTTCGGCGAGCACCTGAAAACCCTGGCTGTGCCGTTCGAAGTAATTTTCACTATGCACCTCCAGCCAACCGACTGTCGGCAGCGTTTTCCGGATCTCGTCGTAATGGGGAGTGCGTAATCCGATACCAATCAAAGGGTTCATCGCAAGACTCGCTTTCGCCAACCAGAGAAGATGCAGGGGGCGGCCCGTTGGCCATCCCCTGCCCGATGTCTCTTACTTGGGTTGCAGCGAACCGCCGACCAGCTTCTCGCACAGCCCTTTGGGCATCACCACAAAGGCATCACCCTGAGCATCTTCCTTGGCGGTACCGGCGCAGGAGCTGCTCTTGGTCGCACAGTCATTCTTGCTGGCCTTGACCACGCCGTAGCACTTCTCCTTTTCATCGGCAGCCATTGCTGGTGCCGCGATAAATTGGGCGCCCAGCGCCAGCAGACCGGTCATGGCGGAGGCGATAGCAGTGCTTTTTTTAACATTCATGTTCATGTTCCTTTTGATGTCGTTGGATGTTGCTGATATCCCCGATTTGTCGCAACCGGGTACCTGCAATAGAACCGGCAAACGGGATATTCCCTTTCAAAAAAAACACAAAAAGAGTTAAAAAGCCCAAAGACAAACACTCAATCAATTGATTTTAAACAACTATTTCATCATTGAAAATTGCTCGACGACCACCCATTAATGAACGAGAAAAGTGCCATATGGTGCTTTCATCCCGTTAATCTTCTTCACTGCTTCCGTCAAAAGAGATGCGTCAGACATAAAAAAGCCCCGCCAACAGGCAGGGCTGGATGCAACTTTAAAGAAACAAGAAATAAACAATCGGAGTGGTGTTGGGAACCAGGAGTTGCGGCAAGCAGATAAAAAAAAGAGACAGCTTTGGCTGTCTCTTTTTGCACATGGTGCGAATGGGGTTTAGTAGAAGATCCGCTCGCCACGCTCGCTCATTTTGAGCCAAACCGGTTTGGTGCTGGTTTTATTCCAGATCCGGTGCAGATAACTGTAGAAGCGGGCACGATCGCTGCGAAACAGCATCACGGGGAAAGCCAGAATGCCCACCAGCAATACATAAATGCGACGAAGAATAATCTGAGTCAGGGAAAAGGGATGAAACATGATGTAACTCCTTACTGGTAAGACCACTGAGCAAAGATTACCCCACTCCATGTAGGATTACTACATCATCAACGCATTTTTTTATAAAAAAATGGTGAAAAACGGGAAATACTGAAAACGGGTTACGTCATTAACCAACAGTTAACAAACTTGCGAAAATCGTGCGCTTTGCCACAGTTATCAGGGGAAAAACATGCAGTAGGGAGACACGCATGAAACTGCCGGAAGTGGCACTGCTGGTGCTGATGGTTGCCCTGACACGGGCACAACTGGAGGAGTGGCAAATGAATCGGGAAGATGCCATCGTGCTGGCCGAACGGGGCGTGCCCACCGTCAGCCTGTGGCAATGCGGCACACTGAAGCAGCGGATTGCGGATCTCAACCTGCACAGTGCCGAGGTGCAGTTTCAATATCGGGGGCAAAACATGGCGGATGTGAGCCACTATCTCGAGCGCGAGTGGAAACAGGCTGGCTGCGAACAGTTACTGGTGCAGCAAGGATACTGACCAAGCTTCACGGCTCGAAGAGTGATAAATCAGGTAAAAGAGAGGGAATATGGAGGCACGTTCCGGAGTCGAACCGGACTAAACGGATTTGCAATCCGCTGCATAACCGCTTTGCTAACGCGCCATGCTGACAAGACTGATTGTCTTGAAAGTGAGTTCCATCGTTGGTGCGATGGAAAATTGGAGCGGGAAACGAGACTCGAACTCGCGACCCCGACCTTGGCAAGGTCGTGCTCTACCAACTGAGCTATTCCCGCGTTACTGCTTTCGTGCCAGTTGCCTGACAACGAGGCGCATTATACGTACCACGAGCGCCAGCACAACCCCTTTTTCGCAATTTAAGCCCTGATGCAGACTGTTTGCTCAGGGTTTAAACGCCTTGCTGCATTTTTCTCCAGCCAGCTGTGACCCACCAAGCGAATTTGGGATAAAGTCGTTGAAATGATTACGCTTTCGTTCGAGACTTGAGCGGCTTAATAACCGGATTCTCAATTGAAAATCACAAGATGAAATGGATCTTCACGCTTCGTGGGCTCAGGCCGCAGTTAATGCTGGCTTTTTTCATGTTGGGCATGGTGCCCTTTTTGGTCATCACCCTCTTCTTCCTATACAGCCACGGCAAGGATCTCACCACCCAGACCTCCAACCACCTGGTCTCCGTTCGTAATATCAAGAAGAGTCAGCTCGAGGATTACTTCAACAACCTCAAAGAGCAGATCATCAACTTCTCCCAGCAGGATTTTGCCGGCAACAGTATCGGCCGTTTCTATGGCTTTACCGGCGCCTTCGAGAAGTTGGGCACCACACCGCAGGAGGCCCGCAGCCGCGCCCAGGCCCGCTATCTGCCCGGTTCCTGGGATCAACTGCGCAAACCGGACAGCCAAGTAGAGATCGAACCCTCCATCACGGCGCTTATCCTCGCCGACGAGATGTATGGCCGGGTGCACCAGCGCTTTCATCGCGGCTATGCCGACATGGTGCGCAAGTCCAACTACAGCGACATCTTTCTGGTGGACCTCAACGGTGATGTGGTCTATTCGGTCACCAAGCACCCCAACTTTGCCACCAATCTGCTCTCCGGCCCCTATCAGGGCAGCGGCTTGGGCCAGACCTTTGCCAAGATCAAACGCCGCCTTGATGGCGGCCAGAAGCCGCAGCAGATCTTCGAATTCACCGATTTTGGCCGCAACGAGCTGACCGGGCAGGTGGTCGCCTACATGGCGGCCCCCGTGATGCAGTACGACTATGTGCGCGGTGTGGTGATTTTCGAGCTGCTGCCGGACAAGCTCAACCAGATCATGGCGGAGCGGGAGGGGCTGGGCGAGACCGGCGAGACCATCCTCATCGGCCCCGACAAGCGGATGCGCGCCGATGCCTGGCTGGCACCGGAGTTCAGCGTCGAGAACAGCTTCAGCCCCAACTTCCGGCCGCTGCAAACGCCCCTCATCACCAAGACTCTCTCCGGCGAGCAGGGGGTAGGGCTGTTCCACTCCTATCAGGATGACGAGGTGCTGGCCGCCTACACCCAAGTGAAGGTGTTCGATACCGAGTGGGCCTTTATCGCCGAGATCTCCACCCGGGAAGCCTATGCCCCGATCCGCCAGCTGGAAACTCTGGTGATTGTGCTGGGTGCCGGCTCGGTGCTGCTGCTGATCCTCTTCTCCCGCTGGCTATCCCACTCCATCACGGCGCCGCTGCGCTCTCTCACCGAAGCAGCCGAGCAGGTTGCCGACGGTGCGCTGGATCACCCCATCGCCATCGAGCGCACCGGCGATGATATCGACCGGCTGGCCGAAGCGTTTCGCCATATGCAGCGCTCGGTGAAGGACAAGATCGAACTGATCGAACAGCAGACCCAGGAGCTGCAACAGCAGGTCAAGCTGACCCACAAGCAGAACCTCAGCCTGCAGCAGGCGGACAAGCTCAAGGATGAACTGCTGGCCAACACCTCCCACGAGCTGCGTACCCCCATTCACGGCATCAAGGGGATGGCAGAGTCGATGCTCGCCAGCCAGCAGGATTTGACCGAAGGGCAGCAAAAGCAGCTCGGGCTCATCATCAAGAGTGCAGACGGCTTGGCCCGTCTGGTGGACGATCTGCTGGACTACCACCAGATGCGCTACGGCCAGCTGGAGATCCACTCACAACCCGTCTCATCAAAAGGGGTTATCCGGCTGGTGCTGGATCTCTGCCAGCATCTGGTACAAGCCAAACCCCTCACCCTGGTGGATATCAGCCCGGCCGAACTGCCGCCGGTGCTGGCCGACGAGCAGCGGCTCGAACAGGTGCTCTACAACCTGGTGGGTAACGCCATCAAGTACACGCCGCAGGGCAAGGTGGTGCTCAGTGCCATCGTCGAGAACAACTTCCTGCGCATCAAGGTCACGGATACCGGCATCGGCATCGCCCCCGACCATCTGGAACATATCTTCGAGCCGCTGGTGCAGATGAGCCCGGAGGTAAGCAAGCAGGGAGCCGGCCTTGGCCTCTCCATCACCCGCCAGCTGGTGCACCTGATGGGGGGCGAGTTGTTTGTCGAGAGCGAGCCGAGCGTTGGCTCTACCTTCGCCTTTACCCTGCCCCTTGCCACCGGCAAAGCGGCCAATCTGACTCTCGACAGCCGCCAGATCGAGCATCAGCTGGTGCGCCAGCAACCGCTGATCCTGCCGGACTGGGAGAGCGACGATCTGCCCCCTCCCCCCGAGGATGCTCCGCTCATTCTGGTGGTGGATGACGAGCCCATCAACCTGCACATCCTGCGCCATCTGCTGCAGCCCTGCGGCTACCGCATCCTGCCCAGCAGTGACGGCCACGATGCGCTGGCCAAGCTGGCCGAGGAGCCGGTGGACCTCATCCTGCTCGATGTGATGATGCCGACCCTCTCCGGTTTTGACGTCTGCCGTCGCCTGCGCCAGCAACACCCGAAAGATATGCTGCCGGTGCTGCTGCTCACCGCCCTCAACCAGCCCAAGGATATCGAGGAGGGCTTCGGGGCCGGTGCCAACGACTATCTGGTCAAACCCTTCTGCAAGGAGGAGCTGTTTGCCCGGGTCAAGGCACTGCTGGAAGCCAAGGCCGGACGCGCATCGCTGGTAGAGAACCGGCTATTGAAGCAGGAGATCGAACATCGCCTCACCCTGCAGGAGCGGCTGCATCAGGATCAGCAGCGGCTGCTGGCCCTGCTCGGCGAAGGGGCCGACCCCATGATCTTTATCGACGAGCAGGGCACAGTGCTGTTTGCCTCCCGGGTGATGGCACGCCTGCTGGGACAGGAGCCGGAAGCCATGGAGGGGCAGCCCCTCAATGAGTGGCTCGCCACCCCGCTGCAACAGCAGTGGCCCGACCTTGCCAGCGAGCGGGAACACAATCTGGAGTTTCTGGTGGCCGGGCAGAAGGACGTGCTCAACGCCCGTGCCCTGCCCATCGCGCTCGGAGGACAGGCCGCTTTCGCCCTCACTCTGAGTACCGAGCTGCGTCAGGATGAGAACCGGGTAATGGCGCTGGAGAACGCCCTCAAGAACCTCTCGCGGCAAGCCATCATCGAAGATGAACAGTTGCTGGGCGAGCTGAGCCGCCTGGGTGGTGAGTTCCGTTCGCTGGCCGACGACCTTATTCGCCAGCAGGATGACGAGCCGCTGCGCCGTGCGCTGGTAGAGACCATGCAGCTCACCCTGGATGCCTGGCAGCAGGGGACCGGCAAGGGCAAAATCGTGCTGGCGGAGAAGAGCAAGCTGTGGCGGGTCTATATGGACAGATCCAGCCCGCAGACCCGCACCCTCGACAAATACCTGAGTCTGGACACCCTGCCCAAGTCGCCACGCTGGAAGACGGTCGTGGCCACCACCGAGTATGTGCTGGGCCACTGCCCGCTCAATGACCACCAGCGCCAGCAGTTGCAGCACAGCGCACAGACCCTGCGTCAACTCGCCAACCGCAAGCCGTGACACGGCGCCCTAAACGGGCGCCGGATCACAATTGGCAATCTGGTTTCTTTTTATGCAAAACAAAGCCCCGCCCGACCCCGAAACCGAGAGCAGATCCAATTCACAAATTTGTCATATACGCCATTTTCACAGCCACTTTCTACGCGAGAGCAAATAACGCAAACCAATGATTATAAACAGATAAAAATGCATTTTGACGAGATTGACGTAACACCGTCAATTTTTACGAAAACAACGAAATCAATAGTTGTTGTTTTCCTGTTAATTCTGGTTTGCTTAGGGCGTTGGAAAACAGAACGACAAAGGTTAGACACCTGACCAACACAGAGGGCCGATTTCATCAGCATGCGAAACCGGTGCTCACACAAAACAAGGCGAACCCTCGGGAATGCCAAAAAATAAGAAAGGAAAACATATGCTTGCCAAAGTATCCAAAATCTCTACCGCTGTAATGCTGGGAACCATGATGCTTGCCGGTGCCGCCGGTAACGCCATGGCCGCAGAAAACAAAACCGTGCTGACCATGGTCGCACAGCAGGAAACCGCCTGGGTCAAGAACTTCAACCCCTTCCTGCAAGCGGGCTTGCTGCACACCACCCGTCACTTCATCTATGAACCGCTGGTGATCTTCAACGATATGCAAGGGGGCAAACCCGTCTATCGTCTGGCCACCAACTATGCGTTCAGCGATGACCTGAAATCCGTCACCTTCGATCTGCGTGACGGCGTGAAGTGGTCTGACGGCGAAGCCTTTGATGCCGATGACATCATCTTCTCTTTCAATCTGGTCAAGGCCAACAAGGCGCTGGATGAGCGCTCTATCTGGACCCAGATCAAGAGCGTCGAGAAGCTGGCCCCAAACAAGGTCAAATTCGACCTGACCGAGGTCAACACCAACGTGGTGAACGATCTGGTGCTGGTACCAATCGTGCCGGAGCATCAGTGGAAATCGGTGAAAGATCCGGTTGCCTTCACCAACGACAAGCCGGTTGGTACTGGCCCCTTCACCGAAGTGGACAACTTCTCTGCCCAGCTCTACACCCAGTGCCGCAACCCGCACTACTGGGATAACGCCAACCTCGCTATCGACTGTATCCGCATGCCGCAGATGGCCACCAACGACCAGGTGCTGGCGGCTGTAATGAAGGGTGACATCGACTGGTTCGGCTCCTTCGTGCCGGATATCGAGCGCCTCTACGTCGGCAACGATCCGAAGAACAACAAATACTGGTTCCCGGCCTCCGGTACCGTGGCGTTCAACGTCAACTTCCAGACCAAGAACCCGGGCAATAACGAAGCCTTCAACGACATCAACTTCCGCCGCGCCTTCTCCATGGCGATGGACCGCCAGTCCATGGTGGATATCGCGGGCTACGGCTACCCTACCGTCAACGAGTACCCGTCAGGTCTGGGCAAAGCCTTTGACTCCTGGAACAACCCGGAAGTGGACAAGAAGTACGGCAAGTACAACAAGTTCGACTTGGAAGGGGCCAAGGCCCTGCTGAAAGAGGCAGGCTACAAGGATTGTGACGGCGACAAGTTCCTCGACACCCCGAGCTGCAAAAAGATCGAGTTCAAGGTTCTGGTGCCGAACGGCTGGACCGACTGGGTCAACACAGTACAGATCGGTGTAGAAGGGCTGCAGGCGCTGGGCCTGAACGCCAAGACCGCCACCCCGGAAGCGACCGTCTGGACCGAGAACCTGATCACCGGTGACTTCGATGTCGCCCTGCAGGGTTACTTTGCCGGTGCCAACCCGCACAAGTACTTCGAGACCGCGTTCCACTCCCGCAACATGGGTGACCGTGGCAACCGCTTCGCTGCGCCCCGTTACAAGGATCCCGAGCTCGACAAGCTGATCGATGACTTCACCCAGACCGCCGATGCGGCCAAGCAGAAGGAGATCATGTTCGCCATCCAGGATCGTGTTGGTGCCAACCAGACCATCATTCCGGTCTTCAACAACCCGACCTGGTACGAGTACAGCACCAAGCGCTTCAACGGCTGGTTCAGTGCTGATAACCCGGTAGCCAAACCTCAGCTCCACCCGGACACCCCTGAGCGTCTGCTGCACGTGTTGTCCCTCAAGCCAAACAGCTAAACAATCCCGGCCCCCTGCGGGGGGCCATCTTCCCCGTTAATCCCCTTCTTGCCCGGCACCGCCGGGGTTGGGGTAGCTATACCCGACGCGGGGCAGACTTGCAGTAAAAGGTACTATCATGGGATTCATACTGAGACGCTTTTCCTTCTATCTGGTTGCCTTTCTGGTAGCCGCCACCATCAACTTCCTGTTACCCCGTGCCATGCCAGGGGATCCTGTCTCCGTGATGTTTGCCCGCGCTGGCGCCATGATGGAACCCGCCGCCCTGGAAGCCCTCAAAGCCACCTTCGGCTTTGTCGACGGCCCCATCGGCACCCAGTTTCTCACCTATGTGAAGAGTGTCTTCACCTGGGATCTCGGCACCTCGGTGCGCTTCTACCCGCAGCAGGTCTCTGACGTGCTGGGCCGTGCCATCGGCTGGACCCTGTTTCTGGTCGGCACCTCCACCATCCTGAGCTTCTCCATCGGTTCCATCGTCGGCATCTTTGCCGCTTGGTATCGCGGCGGCCGGATGGACAGCATTCTCTCCCCGCTCACCCTGGTGATGCAGGCCATTCCGCCGGTGGTGGTCTCCCTGCTCGCCCTGTTCCTGTTCGGGGTCAGCCTCGAGTGGCTGCCCATCGGCTACGCCTACAGCCCGGAGATCAAGGCTGACTGGGGCTGGGAGCACATCAAGAGCATCATGACCCACGCCATCATGCCGGTGCTGACCCTGGCCGTGGTGCAGGTGGGGGGCTTTCTCATCACCATGCGCAACAACATGATCAACCTGCTGGGCGAGGATTACATCACCATGGCCAAGGCCAAGGGGCTCTCCAGCAACCGGGTGATCTTCAACTACGGCGCCCGCAACGCCATTCTGCCCAGCGTCACTGCCCTCTCCATGGCGCTCGGTTTCGTCATCGGTGGCTCTCTCATCACCGAGGTGATCTTCAACTATCCCGGCCTGGGCCTGACCCTTTATCAGGGCATTCTGGCCCGCGACTACCCGCTCATTCAGGGGCAGCTGCTCATCATGACCATCACCATGCTCAGCTTCAACTTCCTGGCCGACGTGCTCTACGTCTTCCTGGATCCCCGTCTGCGTACAGGAGGCAAATAAGATGCGTATGCCGACCATTCTCAAGATCCTGCTGGGCAACAAGAAGGCTGCCTGTGGCCTCGCCATCGTGGTTGCCTTCGTACTGATGGCCATCTTTGCCCCCATTCTGGCCAGCAACGAGCCGACCAAACGGGTGGCCCGCCCCCACCAGCCGCCCAGTGCCGAGTTCGTGATGGGTTCAACCCGCATGGGCCACGACATCTGGGCCCAGTTCACCAACGGCGCCCGTATTTCGCTGCTGGTGGGCTTCAGCGCAGGCCTGCTGGTTTGCACCCTCGCCGTCGCCATCGGCATCACCGCCGGTTACTTCGGCGGTCTGGTGGATGAGTGCCTCACCTTCCTGATGAACGTGGTGCTGGTGATCCCCAACCTCCCCTTGCTACTGGTGCTGGCGAGCTTTATCGGGGAGGCGTCACCGGCGGTAATTGCCGTGATAATAGGGTTGACCTCGTGGGCCTATGGCGCGCGGGTCATCCGGGCCCAGACCCTGGCCCTGCGCGAAAAAGAATTCGTTATCGCCGCCGAAGTGCTGGGCGAGCCGGCCTGGCGCATCATTCTGGTGGAGATCCTGCCCAACCTCATCTCCATCATCGGGGTGAGCTTTATCGGCTCCATCATCTACGCCATCGTCACCGAAGCGACCCTGGAGTTCCTGGGTCTCGGCGACCCGACCGTGGTGAGCTGGGGCATCATGCTCTACAACGCCCAGACCTCCAGCGCCATTCTGGTCGGCGCCTGGTGGGAGATCCTGGCTCCCTGCTTTGCCATCGCCACCCTGGGTGCCGGTCTGGCCCTGCTCAACTTCGCCATCGACGAAATTGCCAACCCGCAGCTGCGCTCCCACAAAGGGCTCAACCGCTGGAAGAAACTTGCAACACCGGTCGCAACACCACTCTCTGCCGCACAGGAGAAGACAGCATGAACAAGCATCCCCTGCTGTCAGTACGCAATCTTTGCGTCGACTACATCACCGAAAATGGCGACGTGCGCGCCGTCAACTCGGTGAGCTTCGATATCAGACAGGGCGAGATCTTCGGTCTTGCCGGTGAGTCGGGCTGCGGCAAATCCACCGTCGCCTTCTCGGTGGCCAGGCTGCACAAGCCGCCCGCCTACATCAGCGGTGGCGAGATCCTGTTCAAAGGGGAGAACATCCTCCATTACAACGACGAGCGACTGCGCTCCTACCGCTGGCAACAGGTGTCGGTGGTGTTCCAGTCCGCCATGAACGCCCTGAACCCTGTGTTGCGGATGGAGGAGCAGTTCTGCGACGTGCTGCTGGCCCACAACCCCGGCATGACCCGTTACGAGGCGATCAAGCGCGCCCAGGATCTGCTCACCATCGTCGATATCCACCCGAGCCGGCTCAAGGATTACCCGCACCAGTTCTCCGGCGGCATGCGCCAGCGGCTGGTGATCGCCATCGCCATGGCGCTCAACCCCGAGCTGCTCATCATGGATGAACCGACCACGGCGCTCGATGTGGTGGTACAGCGGGAGATCCTGCAGAAAGTCTATGCCCTGAAAGAGAAGTTCAACTTCTCCATTCTGTTCATCACCCACGACCTCTCCCTGATGGTGGAGTTCTGCGATCGCATCGGCATCATGTATGCCGGTGAACTTGTGGAGGTCGCTCCCTCCAAGGCGATCCTGACCGCACCGCTGCACCCCTATACCAGAGGGCTCGGCAACTCCTTCCCGCCCCTGCACGGGCCGAAGAAGGTGCTGGAGGGGATCCCGGGCACCCCGCTCAACCTGCTGGAGGTGCCGGTCGGCTGCCGCTTTCAGGCCCGCTGCGGCAAGGTGCACGATCGCTGCCGTCAGGAGTACACCAAATTGGCCGAGATCCGCCCCGGGCAACAGACCGCCTGCCACCTCTATGAAGAGCAGGGGCTGCAACAAGATTCCGTGATCTATCTGGACAAGGCCGCTGGCTGTTAAGGATGTCTGTCATGCAAATCGCCAAAACCGATGCACCCATCATCGAAGTCCAGCACCTCTACAAGGACTTCCCCATCAACTCCAATGCCATCAAGAGTGGCAAGATGCGGGCGCTGTCCGACATCACCTTAAACCTGCACCGGGGCCGCGCCCTGGCGGTGGTCGGTGAATCGGGCTCCGGCAAGAGTACCATCGCCAAGATCATCGCCAAGATGTACAAACTCAGTGCCGGGCGCATTCTCTATCGCGGCCACGATCTGGAGGAGTTCAACAAGGGCACCGCCCTGCTGGACTATCGCCAGAGCGTGCAGATGGTGTGGCAAGATCCGTTCGGTTCGCTCAACCCGACCCACACCATCTATCACCACATCGCCCGCCCCCTGCTGCTGCACAGCAAGGTGATCGACAAGAAAGAGCTGCCAGACATGGTCTACGCCCTGCTGGAGAAGGTCGGCCTGACCCCCGCCAAGGCGACGGCGGCCAAGTATCCGCACCAGCTCTCCGGCGGCCAGCGTCAGCGGGTCAACATCGCCCGCAATCTGGCGGTGGAGGCGGAAGTGGTGCTGGCGGACGAGCCCACCTCCATGCTCGACGTCTCCATTCGCATCGGCATCCTCAACCTGATGGAGCAGATGAAGAACGAGCTCGGCGTCTCCATGCTCTACATCACCCACGACATCGCCACCGCCCGCTATGTGGCGGAAGATCTGGCAGTCATGTATGTGGGACACATGGTGGAGTGGGGCGAGGTGGATGAGATCCTGCACCACCCGCAGCACCCCTACACCCAGCTGCTTATCTCGGCGGTGCCCGACCCGGAGAAGAGCATCCATGCCGAACTGGAGGGTGGCCGCAAGGGGGAGATCCCGCTCTGGACGCCGGAATCCTGCGGTTGCCCCTTTGCCGGGCGTTGCAATCAGGCGATGCCCCGCTGCAAGGAGGCGCTGCCCCCCATCACCAAGCTTGCCGACAACCACTTCGTGCGCTGCTACCTCTACGAGTGAGGGTGAGCCTTAGACCGGCCGGACAACCCTGTCCGGCCATGCCTCGATACGGGGCAGCCACAGCCCCGTGATGTGCCTCACCGCCCGGCGGTGAACCACAGGAGTAATACCTTGATGGAACTCTTGATCAATCAGGTGGGCTACGAGTGCGACGGACACAAGGTCGCCCTGTTGCAAACCTCCCCCGCCCCTGATCTCGGCGGCTATGTCAGGCTGCAACGCCTCGATGATGGCCAGATCCTGTTTGAAGCCCCGCTGCAACCGGCTGGCAGCGTCCCAGGCTGGCAAGGCCGCGCTTACTGGCGCGCCGACTTCTCCGCCTTCAAAGAGCCCGGCCACTATCGGCTGGAGGCGATCACTGCCCAAGGCATAGTCCGCTCGACCCGCTTTGCCATCGGCCAGGATCTGCTGGCCAGCAGTTGCCTCTCCGACGTCATTCACTACTTCAAGGGGCAGCGCGCCAGCGGCACCTTTGATCGGGCCGACCGCAACGCCCGCCTGTTTGGCACCGACCAGCACAAAGATGTGCACGGCGGCTGGTTCGATGCCAGCGGCGACATGAGCAAGTACCTGAGCCACCTCTCCTACGCCAACTACCTCAACCCCCAGCAGACCCCCATGGTGGTCTGGTCCCTGCTCAAGTGCCGGGAACTGCTGGCCCCGCGCCGCGATATCGACGGAGTGAACCTCTGCAAACGGCTCAATGACGAGGCGCTGCACGGCGCCGATTTCCTCTGCCGGATGCAGGATGAATCGGGCTTCTTCTTCATGACCCTGTTCGACAAGTGGAGCAAGGATCCCGCCCAGCGCGAGCTGTGCGCCTATGCCACCCAGCAGGGTATCAAATCAGCCAACTGGCAGGCGGGTTTTCGCCAAGGGGGCGGCATGGCCATCGCCGCGCTGGCCCGCGCCGCCCGCGAGAGCGTCAGCGGCGACTTCGATGCCAGCCGCTATGCCGAGGCCGCCAAACGCGGCTACCTGCATCTGCGTGAGCACAACCTTGCCTACCTCGATGACGGGGTCGAGAACATCATCGACGACTACTGCGCCCTGCTGGCAGCGGTGGAGCTGACCCGCTCCTTCGGCTCCGAGTGGCTCAATGAGGCGAGAGTCCGTGCCAGCAAGCTTTGCGCCCGCCAGCGCCCTCATCCTGAGCTGGGTCACTACTGGTCGGCCAACGAGGATGGCTCGCGCCCCTACTACCACGCCGCAGAAGCTGGTCTGCCGGTGCTGGCGCTGCTGGAATATCTGGGCGTGGAGCCGGATCAGGGGCACCAGGCCCGGGTACAAACCGTGGTGGAGCAGGCGCTGGCCGCCGAGCTGGCGCTGTGCGCACGGGCGGGTAACCCCTTCTCCCTCGCCCGCCAATATGTCAAAGGGGTGGATGAAGCGCCGCGCGTCAGCTTCTTTATGCCCCACCACAACGAGTCCGGTTACTGGTGGCAGGGGGAGAATGCCCGCCTCGCATCGCTGGCGGCCATGGCCTTTGCTGGCGCCCGCTACTTCCCCCGCCAGAGCCAGCCGCTCATCACTTACGGTCAGCGCCAACTCGACTGGATCCTCGGGCAAAACCCCTTCAACGCCTGCATGCTGGCGGGCCACGGCATCAACAACCCCGCCTATACCGCCGGGTATCCCAATGCGCAGGGGGGCATCTGCAACGGCATCACCTCAGGGTTTGATGACGAAAACGAGGTGGCCTTTATTCCGGAGGAGTACAAGGATCGGCTGGATCAGAACTGGCGCTGGGGCGAGCAGTGGATCCCCCACGCTGCCTGGTTTGCCCTGGCCATCAGCTGGCAAAATGCCGCAGGAGGTCGACATGATTGAGTACTGGGTCGGGGTTGATGGCGGTGGCACCCACACCCGCGCCCGCATTCGGGATCGGGCCGGCAAGCTGCTCGGTGAAGGGCGCGCTGCTGGCTCCAATCTGGAGCTGGGGATCCCCCACGCTCATGCCAATGTGCTGGCCGCCATCGCCAGCGCCCGCCTTACGGCCGGACTCGGCATCGAGTGCGAACAACAGATGGGGGTCGGGCTGGCGCTCGCCTCCGCCGAGCTGGCCGACTGCTATCACGCCCTGCTCGAGATGCCCTTCCCCTTTGCGAGCGTGCGGCTCACCTCCGATGCCTTTGGCGCCTGCCTCGGCGCCTTTGGTGGTCGGGAGGGGGC
Source organism: Aeromonas sp. R1-2 (assembly GCF_040908505.1). Lineage (NCBI taxonomy): Bacteria > Pseudomonadati > Pseudomonadota > Gammaproteobacteria > Aeromonadales > Aeromonadaceae > Aeromonas > Aeromonas sp. R1-2. The sequence continues at coordinate 186,589 of NZ_JBFODU010000060.1, forward strand.
CATTCTGATCGCCGGCACCGGTTCGGTCGGGCTGGTTTATCAGAATCACCGGATCCGCACCTGCTCTGGACGGGGCTTTCCCATTTCGGATCTCGGCAGCGGCGCCTGGCTGGGGCTACGCGCCATCCAGCAATCCCTGCTCTGCCACGACGGCATTCTGCCCCCCAGCACCCTCGCCATCCGCTTGATGGATAGCTTCAAGCGGGATCAGGCCGAGGTGGTTCGCTGGGCCGCCCGCGCCATTCCGGCGGACTATGGCCACTTTGCCCCCTGGGTATTCGATGCCGCCAGCGATGGCGACGAGCTCGCCAATCAGCTGCTGGACGAAACCTGCGAACAACTGCGGATCCTGCTGGAGGGAATGACCCAGCTCGGTGCCAGACAGATCGCCCTGCTGGGGGGGATTGGCACCCGCCTCGCTCCCCGTCTCGGCCAGCTCAACCTGATCCCTCCCCAGGCAGATGCGCTCGATGGCGCCATCCTGTTTGCCCAATCAGAGGATTTTCCATGTCTACACCCCTGATCCACACCCAGGTCGCCCGACGTGACGGCGAGGATGTCTGGTTCACCTTCACCCTATCCCGCATGCCGGATACCAAGTGGAAGCTGCACTTCTGTCTGGCTCGCCATATCGACCCCGACTCCTTGCAAGGGGGGGAGCTGGAGCGCCAGAGCGGCAGCTACAAGGTGATTGTCCCGAACGCTGGCAGCTGCGAGCTGCGCTTTTGCTGCCGTCAGACCCCCATCAAGAAGCTCTCCGACATGCCGCAGGGCTTCTTTCTCAGCCTGCCGGAGGCGACCACGGGTGCCCAGCTGCTGCCGGTGACGCTGGCGGCGCAGGATCTCGGACTGGAGAACCCGCCGGTAGCCCGCCCAGATCTGCCGGATATCGAGCCTCTGCCCGGTATAGTGCCGCAACCGGCCCATCTGGTACTGCCGGAGGGGAACTTCCGTCTGGCCGAGCGGGCTCATGTCAGCGCCCCCCGCGATGTGCCGAAATTGCTGGCCCACTTCAACGAGCTGACGTCGCTGGCGCTGGAGCAGGATCACGACGCTGAAATCCGGCTGACCGAGGCCAAGCTGGCCCCCGAAGCCTACCAACTCACCATCACGCCGCAGGAGGTGGTGATTGCCGCCGCCGACGAAGCGGGCTGGCGCCACGGGCTGGTGACGCTAGCCCAGTGGTATCTGCAACATGGGGAGAGCCTGCCCTGCATCACGCTGGAGGATGCCCCGCGCTTTGGCTTTCGCGGCATTTTTCTCGACTGCGCCCGCCACTTCCACACTCCGGCTACCATCAAGCGTCTGCTCAAGCTGATGAGCCTCTACAAGTTCAACCGCTTCCACTGGCATCTGACCGATGACGAGGGGTGGCGACTCGAGATCAAGGCCTTCCCGGCACTGACCGACGTAGGTGCCTGGCGCGGCCACGATCTGGCGATCGGCCCCCAGCTCAGCGGCGGTGCCGAACCCTATGGCGGCTACTACACCCAGAGCGAGGTGAAAGAGCTGGTGAGCTATGCCGGTGAACTCGGCATCACCGTCATTCCCGAGATCGACATTCCGGGCCACTGCCACGCTGCCATCAAGGCGCTGCCCGAGCTGCTGATCGAAACGGCGGATCACTCCCGCTACCGCTCGGTTCAGCATTTCGATGACAACGTGCTCAACCCCGCCCTGCCCGGCACCTACCGCTTTCTGGAGGCGGTGCTGGACGAGGTATGCGAGCTCTTTCTCGGCCCGCAGATCCACATGGGGGGTGACGAGGTGCCGACCGGGGTCTGGACCGACAGCCCCGCCTGCCAGCAGCTGATGGTCGAGCAGGGCTACGCCGACTGCCGCGAGCTGCAGGGCCATCTGCTGCGCCACTGCCAGCGCTATCTGGCCGCCAGAGGCAAACAGATGATCGGCTGGGAGGAGATCCTGCATGGCGACAAGGTGAGCCGCAAAGCGGCCATCTGTGCCTGGACCAGCTTTCAGGCGGGGTTGGATGCTGCCGCGGCCGGTTATCCTGTGGTGATGGCGCCCGCCCAGTTCCTCTATCTCGATCTCGCCTGGAGCGCCGATATTCATGAACCCGGCCTCTACTGGGCGGGTACCCTCAATCTGGAGCAGATCTACTCGTGTGACCCTGCCCCAGCCGATTTCCATGCCAACGATAACATCCTCGGGGTGCTGAGCCCCTTGTGGTCAGAATTGATCACCAGCCGTGATCGTCTCGACTACATGTTGTTCCCGCGTATGCTGGCCACGGCCGAGGTGGCCTGGAGCGATCCCACCCACAAGGGCTGGGAGCACTTCGCCGCCCGCCTGCTGGGTCAGCTGCAGATCCTCGATCAGTTGCAGGTGCGCTACCGGATGCCACAGAGGTAATGTTGTCTCTACTTTGGCGGCCAATCGGCCGCCTTTTTTACGATTAGCCAACAAAACATCAACTTCCCCCTACCATTCATCCGCCATTATTGGCAAAATCCAGCCCCCAATGAAGCTGGTCTGCCTCCTGCTGGCGCGAGCCTGCGGCCACCTCCAGATCTGCCACAATAACAACGACAACATTATCAACAAGAACATCGGAGCGTATTCCTATGGCCCGCAGAGATGTCCATACCCTGGATAGCGAAGTGGAGTTTCCTGCCGACGTACAACTGGTCTCCACCACTGACCTGCGCGGGGTGATCACTTATGCCAATCCGGCTTTTTGCACCATCGCCGGCTATAGCGCCGACGAGCTGGTCGGTCACAACCATAATCTGGTACGCCACCCGGACATGCCCAAGGCCGCCTTCGCCGATCTCTGGGCCCGCCTCAAGGAGGGCAAACCCTGGCGCGGCATCGTCAAAAATCGCTGCAAGGATGGTCGTTACTACTGGGTAGATGCCTACGTCACCCCCATCTACGAAGGCAACAGGATCAGCGGCTACCAGTCGGTACGCTGCAAGCCCGAGCCCCAATTCAAGCGCATCGCCGCTCAGACCTACCAAGCCCTGCTCAAGGCCGAGCGCGGCAACAGCAACAACCTTCCCTCTCTTGCCAGAGTGCGCACCCCGGCCATTACCCTGCTGCTGCTCGGCATGATGGGCTGGGCCTTCGCCAGCCAAGGGGCTATGACCGTCCTGCTGATGCTGCTGCCCCTGTTGCTTCTTGGCGGAGCCTACTGGCGCGAGCTCTTTGCCCTGCCCCACTATCTGCAGCAACTGGGCCGTGAATATGACAGTCTGACTCGGCTGGTCTACTCCGGTGACAACCCCGGCGCCATTGCCGATTTTCATATCAAGATGCTTCAAGCCCGCATCCGAACCGTATTGGGACGGATCAACGATGCCACGGCACCTCTGCAAACCTTGGCCATCAATCTGAAGCAGGCCTCTCATCAGGCCTGTCTCGATATCAACGAGCAAGATGCCCAGACCCAGCAGATGGCTACGGCTATGACTCAAATGGCCAACACAGCTCACGAAATCGCCCGCAACATTCAGGACTCCAACGGTCAGGTCAACGAAGCTCGCAATCGTTGTGAACAAACCAACCAGCAGTTGAACCAGACCGAGCAACAGATCGAACAGCTCGCCAAACAGGCAGAGCTGGCGTTCAACTCGGCAGTGGAGCTCGCCAGCGAATCCGAACGGATTGGCAGTGTAATGGGCGAGATCCAGGGCATCGCCGAGCAGACTAACCTGCTGGCCCTCAACGCCGCCATCGAAGCGGCTCGCGCCGGGGAGCAGGGCCGTGGTTTTGCAGTGGTCGCAGACGAGGTGCGTACTCTATCGACCCGCACCCACAAGGCGACCGAGCAGATCCAGGGCAGCATCAAGCAGATCCAGCACACGCTGGGACGTTGGAAGGAGATGATGCAGGAGAACCTGCAACAGACCCGCGCATGTGCCGAGATGACCCGCCAGGGCGCCAGCAGCCTCCATACCGTGCTGGCAGAGATAGAGCTGGTCACCGAACACTCCACCCAGATCGCCACCGCTGCTGAGCAGCAACAAGCAGTAGTGGAGGAGATCAGCCGCAGCATCCACCAGATCTCCGAGTACTCCCACGCCAACAGTCAGAAGATGCTGGATGTCGATCACTCCAGTCAGGCTCTGCTGGAACGGGCCAAGCAACTGAAGGGGCTTAGCCAGACATTCGGCTGAATCATTGCCAGCTCCATGACAGAAGCGCCACAATGGCGCTTCTGTTGTTTTTGACGAATCGGGTCTATGAGCATTGAATCAAGTCCATCCCCATTGAACAAAGCTGCCCGTATCGAAGCGATCATCGCCCTGATCCCGGCAGGCCGGGTGGTCAGTTACGGTCAGGTGGCCGATCTGGCGGGGCTGCCCGGACGGGCAAGACTGGTAGGCAAGGTGCTGCGGGAAACCGACAAGGTACTGCCGTGGCATCGGGTGCTGGGCGCAGCGGGCACCATCTCGTTACCGAAAGGATCGCCAGGCTTTGCCGAACAGACGGGACGCCTGCAGCAGGAGGGGGTCGTGGTGATCGGGGGGAGGGTCAGAATGAAGGAGTGGCAATGGCAGCCCGATCTGGCCGAGCTGCTTTTTCTACTGCCGTTTTGAGGGGGTCACAGCCGGATCACTCCAGCGGCGCCAGGATCTCGTCGCTGCGCACCTGCACCGGTATGGTCTCATCCGCGCGCTGCAGCAGCACCAGCAGGCTCTGCCGGTCAACCTCCAGCACATAGGCCGCCCCTTCCCGGGTCATGCAGCTCATGCCCGGCCGGATCTCGTTAATCTCCATCTCAACCTCCTTGTCTACTTCGCGATTGACGACAGCTGCACTCCTTGCAGCTGTCTCAGTATACCGCTATCCATAAGCAAAGAGGCCCCTTGTCGGGGCCTCTTTTCATCAGGCTTTTTTAGCCTTTGGCAAACTCTCTTGCCAGGTACCGTTGTCGTAGTGAGCAGTCCAACCGGTCGCCTTGCCGTTAACCTCGCTCATCACATACTGCTCCTTGGTCTTGCGACTGAAGCGCACGATGGCGGGGTTGCCGTCCGGATCGGTGAGCGGGGCACCAGCCAGATACTTGTGCTTGGCGGAGATGCGATCCTTGAAGCGCTTGAGCTCTTCCACCAGCGGCGCGCGGGTCTCGCGAGATTTGGGGAAGTTGCTGGCCGCCAGGAACAGACCGGCAGCCCCGTCACGCAGCACAAAGTGGGCATCGGACTGGGTGCACTTGAGCTCCGGCAGCGGCACCGGATCCTCCTTCGGCGGCGCGATGTCGCCGTTTTTCAGGATCTTGCGGGTGTTCTTGCAGGTCTCGTTGGTGCAGCCCATGTACTTGCCGAAACGGCCGTTCTTGAGCTGCATTTCGCTGCCGCAACGGTCGCACTCGATGCTCGGCCCTTCGTAGCCCTTGAGCTTGAACTGGCCCTTCTCGATCTCGTAGCCATCGCAATCCGGGTTGCGACCACAGACGTGCAGCTTGCGGCTGTCATCGATGATGTAGGCATCCATCGCTGTGCCACAGACGCCGCAGCGGTGCTTGGCGCGCAGCGCTTCGGTTTCCGCCTCTTCGCCGTCAGTGGCGGAGACAAACTCGTCGGCAGAGACCAGGTTGATGGTCTTCTTGCAGCGCTCTTTCGGCGGCAGGGCATAGCCGGAACAGCCGAGGAACACGCCGGTGGTGGCGGTACGAATCCCCATCTTGCGGCCACAATCCGGGCAGTCGATGTCGGTCATCACCATCTGGTTGGCACGCATGCCGCCCTCTTCGGGCGCCTTGTCGGCCTTCTCCAGCTCCTGGGTAAACTCGGCGTAGAAGGCGTCCAGCACCTTCTTCCACTCCAGGCTCCCTTCGGCGATGCCATCGAGTTTGTCTTCCATCTTGGCGGTGAACTCGTAGTTCATCAGCTCAACGAAGTTCTCCACCAAACGATCGGTGACAATCTCGCCCATCTTCTCGGCGAAGAAACGGCGGCTCTCGACCCGCACATAACCGCGATCGACGATGGTGGAGATGATGGAGGCGTAGGTAGACGGACGGCCGATGCCGCGTTTTTCCAGCTCGCGCACCAGCGCCGCTTCGGTGAAACGGGCCGGCGGCTTGGTGAAGTGCTGGCGCGGATCCAGCTTGACCAGTTTCAGCACCTCGCCAACGGTCACCGCCGGCAGCTGGCTATCTTCGCCCTTGCGACCCATCGGCGGTAGTGCCTTGGTCCAACCGGCGAAGCGCAGGGTACGGCCACGGGCCTTGAGCTCGAACTCACCCGCCTTGACGGTCAGGGTGGAGGAGTCGTATTGAGCCGGGGTCATCTGGCAAGCAACGAACTGACGCCAGATGAGATCGTACAGACGCATGGCATCCGGCTCCATCCCTTCCAGCATCTCGGCAGTCACCTGTACGTTGGAGGGACGGATCGCCTCGTGCGCTTCCTGGGCATTGGCCTTGGCGCCATACAAATTCGGCTCGGCTGGCAGATAGGCAGCGCCATACTGCTCGCCGATATATTCACGCACCGCCTCAACCGCCTCTTTGCTGAGGTTGGTGGAGTCGGTACGCATATAGGTGATGTAACCCGCTTCATAGAGACGCTGGGCCATCATCATGGTCTTCTTGACCCCGAAGCTCAGGCGGGTAGAGGCCGCCTGCTGCAGGGTGGAGGTGATAAACGGCGCGGACGGTTTGGAACCGGTCGGCTTGTCTTCCCGGTTAACAACCTTGTAGTCGACCCCTTCCAGGGCTGCGACAGCGGCAAAGGTCTCGGCCTGGGTCACCGGCTTGAAGTCGGCCCCGTTGCGGCTGACCACTTCCATCCGCAGATCGCTCTTGTCGGCGGTCAGCAGGTCGGCATTGAGATCCCAGAACTCGACCGGAACGAACGCCTTGATTTCGCGCTCTTTATCGACGATGAGACGCACCGCGACAGACTGCACCCGACCGGCGGAGAGACCGCGGGCCAGCTTTTTCCACAGCAGCGGGGAGACCATGTAACCCACCACGCGGTCGAGGAAACGACGGGCCTGCTGGGCATTGACGCGGTCAATATTGAGTTCGGACGGCTGGGCAAACGCCTCCTTGATGGCGCTCTTGGTGATCTCGTTGAACACCACGCGCTTGTAGCGGCTGTCGTCGCCACCGATGATCTCGCGCAGGTGCCAGGCGATCGCCTCTCCTTCTCTATCCAAGTCGGTTGCGAGATAGATGGTGTCGGCTTTCTCGGCCAGACTTTGCAACTCGCTGACCACCTTCTCCTTGCCGGGCAAAATCTGGTAGTTAGCCTGCCAGCCAGCGGTCGGATTGATACCCATCCGGGCAAACAGGGCCTTGCGATCCTTGGCAGCCTTCTCGGATTCGCTCAACTTGATGCCGCGAATGACAGGTTTCTTGGGCTCGGTGCTGGCGCTGCCGCTGGTGGGCAGATCGCGAACATGACCCACGCTGGATTTCACCACGTAGTCCTTGCCCAGATATTTGTTGATCGTCTTGGCCTTGGCCGGAGACTCCACTATGACCAGTGATTTGCCCATGCTGTAACTATTATCCTCATTGCACCCGACGGGGTTGGTGTGCGGTTTTGTGGGGCTGTATAAGAGATTTGGCGCGAAAAAGCAATCTTGTGAGCAAATTTGCCTGACCAGCCCGAACCACACGGCTTCTTTTATTGCTTCTTTATTTATTAATGCGAAGGCAACAGGCCGGACGCAACCGCTTTTTCAATTTTCTGCCATACCGCCCCTCTTTTTATATCTGAAACGACATAAAAACGTCTGCTGGTTACCGGCTTGTTACAAAAACATAAAATCTCTTTATAATGGCCCAACCCCGACGCATTGCGCGCGGAAGGAACCGCTACCCATCATAAAAATCGAAAGGATGTACTCAATGAAGCACTTCGAGGTCAATTTCGACGGTCTGGTCGGCCCGACTCATAACTATGCTGGCCTCTCCTACGGCAACGTTGCCTCCCAGAGCAATGCCCAGGAGGCTTCGAATCCGAAAGAGGCCGCCAAACAGGGACTGCGCAAGATGAAGGCGCTGACCGAGCTTGGCATGACCCAGGGGGTGCTGGCGCCACAAGAGCGTCCCGATCTCGCCACCCTGCGCCGCCTAGGCTTCACCGGCAACGATGCCCGGGTGCTGGAGCAGGCCGCCAAACAGGCTCCCGCCGTACTGGCTGCCTGCTATTCGGCCTCCAGCATGTGGACAGCTAACGCCGCCACCGTCTCCCCCAGTGCTGATACCCAGGATGGCCGCATTCACTTCACCCCCGCCAACCTGACCAACAAGTTTCACCGCTCCCTGGAGCCGGACGTCACGGGCCGTATCCTGCGCGCCGTGTTCAACAACGATCGCCACTTCAGCCACCACCTCCATCTGCCGGAAAATGACCACTTCGGCGACGAGGGGGCGGCCAACCACACCCGCCTCTGCCGCGCCTATGGCGAGGCGGGGGTCGAGCTGTTTGTCTATGGCCGCAGCGCCTTTGACTACTCCCGCCCGGCGCCGAAGCGCTACCCGGCACGCCAGACCCTGGAGGCAAGCCAGGCCATCGCCCGCCTGCATGGCCTTGGCGAGGAGAGCGTGGTGTTTATTCAGCAAAACCCGGAGGTGATCGATCAGGGGGTATTCCATAACGACGTGATCGCGGTGGGCAACCAGAACGTGCTCTTCTTCCACCAGCAAGCGTTCCTCAACACCGAAGCGGTGCTGGCCGAGATCAGCGACAAGTTTGGCGAGGGGGATTTGCACTTTATCGAAGTGCCGACCGCCGAGGTGTCGGTGCTGGATGCGGTGAAATCCTACCTGTTCAACACCCAGATCCTCACCCTGCCGAGCGGCGAGATGGCCATTATCGCCCCCACCGAGTGCCGCGATAATCCGGCGGTGTCGGCCTATCTCGGCAAGCTGCTGACGCAGGAGACTCCGATCAAGGCGGTCCACTATATGGATGTGAAACAGAGCATGCGTAATGGTGGCGGCCCGGCCTGCCTGCGACTGCGGGTTGCCATGAACGATCAGGAACTCGCTGCGGTCAATCCGGCCTGCCTTATCAACGACAGCCAGTTTGCCCGCCTCAATGGCTGGGTCGATCGCCACTACCGTGACCGGCTGACCCTCGACGATCTGCGGGATCCCGCACTGGTGCAGGAGTCCCGCAGCACACTGGACGAGCTGACCCAGATCCTGAAACTGGGTTCGGTCTACCCGTTCCAGCGCTAAATGTGATGCCCGGGAAGACCGCCAACGCTGGCGGTCTTCTGCTATCTGCTATCTGCCTTCTCTTCAGCGCGATCGCAAAATTGCACGGATGCTGTTTTGTGCAGAAAAGCAGCGCACAACTTGCTGATAAGCTTGAATTTTGAGCTGGATGTATCAAAAAATCGACGAACAGTCATTTTTTACTGCCAGATGCCTCATCAAGGGGTTCACAAAGCCTCTGGATCTGATAGTATGCGCCTCGCACTTGGGGAGGGGTTCCCGAGCGGCCAAAGGGATCAGACTGTAAATCTGACGGCTCTGCCTTCGAAGGTTCGAATCCTTCTCCCTCCACCATTCAAGTGCAAAAGTAGTGACAATCAGGAAATACCCCGTGGAGGGGTTCCCGAGCGGCCAAAGGGATCAGACTGTAAATCTGACGGCTCTGCCTTCGAAGGTTCGAATCCTTCTCCCTCCACCATTTCCCCGATTGAAATGGCTGAATACAATTTGCTTTGCCCCTGTGGAGGGGTTCCCGAGCGGCCAAAGGGATCAGACTGTAAATCTGACGGCTCTGCCTTCGAAGGTTCGAATCCTTCTCCCTCCACCATCATTCAAGAAAACCCGGCCTAGCGCCGGGTTTTCGCTTTCTTCCATTCTCATCACATTTTCCCGACCTTGTCAGATCTGACAGTTGCAATTGCGTCCGATATTGATGATTGTGGCACCATCAATAACAGGGTATTCACATCATGTTTGAAGTCTGGGACGAGCATGGTCACGCCACCGGTCTGACATTGCAGGCGCTCAAAGTCAGAATCAGCAACGACTATCAGGGCGAGCTGATGGTGCGCTACAGCAACAAGCTGGGACTCCCCACGACCCTCTTTCTGACCATTCATCAGGGCGTTGCCTATCAACGCTTCAAAGCGGGTTCGCCAAGACTGGATTGGGAATGGCTGGCCACTGCAGGCAATGGCCACAGCCCCCGTAATTTTATGAGCGAACAGTTTCCCGATTTTCAACTCGCACTGGATAATTGAACATCAGCAACTATCGCTAACCCACCATCAAAGATTCCCCAAAAACTGATTTTCCATTCGCATGATATTCCTGCCAAATTGCATGATGACGTGGGTGCGAGTACAATCTCGCACCCCGAATATCCGGTGCATCTTCTTTAGATAACCCCGGATATGCCGTCATCGGGTAGCGCTGCATTGAGCCTCCTCTCGGAGAGCTTCTTGCACCGCAACTCAACCACTACGATGCCATCAGGTGGCATCGTCCTGATTTGCAATCAGATATAAAGAGTCCGCCATGTTTAAACCAGAATTGCTCTCCCCCGCAGGTTCCCTCAAGAACATGCGTTACGCCTATGCCTATGGCGCTGATGCCGTCTATGCCGGTCAGCCCCGCTACAGCCTGCGGGTGCGCAACAACGAATTCGATCACGAAAACCTACAGCTGGGCATCAACGAAGCCCATGCGCTGGGCAAGCAGTTCTATGTGGTGGCCAACATCCAGCCCCACAACTCCAAGCTCAAAACCTTTATCCGCGACATGCGCCCTGTGGTGGAGATGAAGCCGGATGCGCTGATCATGTCCGACCCTGGTCTCATCATGATGATGCGCGAAGCCTTCCCGGATATGCCGGTTCACCTCTCGGTGCAAGCCAACGCGGTCAACTGGGCGACGGTGAAGTTCTGGCATCAGATGGGCCTGACCCGCGCCATCCTGTCCCGCGAATTGTCGCTGGACGAGATCGAAGAGATCCGCATGCAGGTGCCGGAAATGGAGCTGGAAGTGTTCGTTCACGGCGCGCTGTGCATGGCCTACTCCGGCCGCTGCCTGCTCTCCGGCTATATCAACAAGCGTGACCCCAACCAGGGCACCTGCACCAACTCCTGCCGCTGGGAGTACAAGGTACACGAGGGTAAAGAAGATGACGTGGGCCAGATCGTCCACCGTCAGGAGCCCATCGCAGTGCGTCCGGACAACACGCTAGGCCTTGGCAAACCGACCGATGCGCTGGTGCTGCTGGAAGAGTCCAACCGCCCGGGCGAGTACATGAGCGCGTTCGAAGACGAACACGGCACCTACATCATGAACTCCAAGGACTTGCGCGCGGTCGAGCACGTCGAACGACTGACCAAAATGGGCGTGCACTCGCTGAAAATCGAAGGGCGCACCAAGTCCTTCTACTACTGTGCCCGCACCGCTCAGGTCTATCGCAAGGCCATCGACGATGCTGTCGCCGGCCGGCCGTTTGACCGCAGCCTGATGGGCACCCTCGAAAACCTGGCCCACCGCGGCTATACCGAGGGCTTCCTGCGCCGTCACAACCACAGCGAATACCAAAACTACGACTACGGCTACTCCGTCTCCGACACCCAGCAGTTTGTCGGCGAGATCACCGGTCGCAAAGGTGACATGGTCGAGGTCGAGGTGAAGAACAAGTTCCTGGTGGGCAACAACCTGGAGCTGATGACCCCGCAGGGCAACGTCCGTTTCAATCTGGAGCAGATGGAGAACCGCAAAGGGGAGCTTATCGACACCGCGCCGGGCAACGGTCACGTTGTCTATGTGCCGGTCCCGAAAGATCTGGATGTGAACTACGGCATTTTGCTACGCAATCTGGGCGACAGCCAGGATACCCGCAACCCGCACACGGCGGCCTGAAATGGCGCTGCTCATCACCGACAAGTGCATCAACTGTGACATGTGCGATCCCGAGTGCCCCAACCAGGCCATCAGCCTGGGTGAGGAGATCTACGAGATCGACCCCAGTCGCTGCACCGAGTGCGTCGGTCACTATGAGAAGCCGACCTGCATCAGTGTCTGCCCTATCGACTGCATCATCTGGGATCCCGCTCATGTGGAGACCGAAGATCAGCTGATGGAGAAGTTTGTGCGGATGCACCGGCAGTAGCGGATACACAGACCGTAAAACGAAAAAAGGCCGAGCAATCGGCCTTTTTTGATCCTGCGTGCAGCGGCTGGCCATCACTTGCCGACCAGCCGGATCAGTTTGTCCAGCTCACGCTGGGCCTCCAGCATCCGGGTCTGGGACTCCTCCAGCCTGGCCTGCCGCTTGGCAATCTTCTCCGGTTTGCCACTGACTCTCGCCTCCTGCAGCTCGAGCAGACGCTCGTCCACCTCACCACGCAGTTTGTTAACCCGCTCTTTCTGCTCCTTGAGCAGACCTTCATCGGTACAGTGGGCCTTGATATTGCGTGCTGCCTGTTCGAGCCCGGCAATTTGCCCGGCATTGTTGTGTGCTTTGGCAAACACCAGCTGGTCGTTGACGGCCTGCAGACGGGCCTTGCAACCGACCGCCTCACTGCCAAAGGCCTGACCCGCCAACAGCAGCAAGCCGGCTCCCAATACTTTCCACATCTCGATTCATCCGGTCTTGTTTGCGAGCTGACCATAAAAACCTCGATCGGCAGCAGGGTCAAGCAAGCGGGAAAAAGGTGCGACAGAAGTTGTGCAACATCACGCAATTGCCACCCTGTTGGTTCTACAATGGCGCTCTTTCCAATCGGGAGTCTGTTATGAATCAACAAATTGTGGTCATTGCCAACGGTGCCCCCTATGGCAGCGAATCCCTGTTCAACGCCCTGCGTCTCGCTATCGCCCTCAACGAACAGGGTGGTGCCAGCCTGAAGCTGTTCCTGATGTCCGATGCGGTGAGTGCAGCACTGGCCGGTCAGGCACCGGCCGAGGGATACAACCTGCGCCAGATGCTGGAGATCCTGCTGGCGCAAGGCGTCACCATTCGCCTGTGCAAGACCTGCACCGATGCCCGTGGCATCACCGCCCTGCCGCTGATCGAGGGCATTGAGGTCGGCACCCTGCCGATGCTGGCCCAATGGACCCTGGCGGCCGACAAGGTGCTGACGTTCTGATCTCCCCCTCCGGATCTCTTGCCCCTTTAGCTCTCATCTGACCCTCCATGGCCCCCGCCACGCGGGGGCATTGCGCACGCCGCCAGCCTCACTGACTACACTATCAGTTGCCACGCCAGCTTGTTTGTCCCACCTCACGGACAGCGTAACGCCCAGTAATAAACCGAGGACGACGATGAATCCGACCGAACAGACCCTGCTTGAGCAGATGAGGATCACCGACTTCGAGATTGCCCATCGCAAGGAGTTATTGCTGCTCAATGAGCAGGATGTGGCGCGGCTGGCAAGTTATTGCGGCAAGATAGAACCACGGATAGACGCCCTGGTGGATCGCTTCTACCAGCAGCAGACGGCCATCACCGAGATCGCCCTGTTGATCGGGGATGCCGATACCCTCATACGGTTGCGCACCGCGCAACGGCGCTATGTGCTCGATCTCTTCAGCGGCCATTACGATCTGGAGTACGTCAACAACCGGCTGCGGATCGGGTTGGTTCACAAGCGGATCGGGGTCGAACCCAAGCTCTATCTGGCCGCCATCAACACCCTCAAAGCCCTGCTGATCGAGGATATGTTCGAGCAGATCCACGATGAACCGGAGCGTCTCGTCATGCTGGCCGCACTGGACAAACTCTTTCTGTTCGACATCACTCTGGTCTTCGAAACCTACATTCGCAGTCTAGTGTCGGAAATAGAGTCCTCCAGAGAGAAGTCAGAGAACTATGCCAAGAGTCTGGAGCAGAAAGTACGCGAGCGTACCAAACAACTGGAGGAGCTGAACCGCACCGATGCCCTGACCGGATTGCTCAACGTTCGCCACCTCAACGAGCTGTTGCTGCTAAGCCTGCGCACCTGTCAGCGCCGTGCCGAACCCATGGCCATCGCCTATCTCGATATCGACAACTTCAAGCAAATCAACGATACCGAAGGTCACCAGCGCGGAGACGAGATCCTGCGCATCGTCGGCAACTGCATCCGTCAGGTCTTTCGCGCCGAAGACAGCTGCTTTCGTTATGGGGGAGATGAGTTCTGCCTGATCCTGCCCAACTGCAACGAGAGTCAGGCGCGGGATATCTATCTCAAACGATTGGTCAACACCGTCAAGGAGCAGCTGGGCGATCTCACCCTCAGTATGGGCATAGTGCAGACCGGGCCGGAGCACTACGACGACGGGCTAAACCTGATCCGGCTCGCCGACGAGAGGATGTACGCAGCCAAGAAGGCGCTCAAGGAGAAGACGCCGGGTAGCACGCACTGAACATTCAGCATCACAGATCCCCGCATTAACTGGGTCAGCTCCGCTCAACCACAGACGTGGCCACTGCGGGACGCTGTACTCTGGCCCCCCACTCATAGAGCGCAAAAATCGCCACACAAAGCATCGCCATCAGCACATAGAGCCACTGACCGCTCCACTGCTCGAGGATCCAGCCTCCCAGCAGGGCGCCGGCGGCTCCTCCCAACCCGGCCAGTGCACTGGCGCCAAAATAGCTTCCCTTGAGGTGGGTGGGGGCCATCTGGTCGATCAGCACGTTGAGCAGGGGGAAGAGGATGGTCTCGCCGATGCTGAGCAGCAGCACGGCGCCAAACCAGTGACTGCGCACCATCGGGTCCCCCAGCGCGAAGAGCAGTTGGGCCGCCAGAAAGAGCGCCATGCCGATATGAAGCCGCACCCGCACCGGCCAGCGTGACAACAACCGCAGCAGCGGAAACTGCAGCAGCACCACGGTCAGGGCGTTGGTCGCCACCAGCAGAGCAACCAGCTCGGCCACCTGCGGCATACCGGCTCGGGTCAGGTATTGCACCAGCGGCGAGTGAAACTGGGAGTAGACCAGCACCATCAGGAGATTGGCCATCACCAGCAGCAGGAAGGCGCGATCCGCCAACAACACCTTGATGGCATCCCGCAGTCCGGGGCCAGCAGTCCCCGGCTTGCCTGTGCTGCCAGCCCGGCGAAATCCCCAGCCAAAGGCCAGCGCCAGCAGCAGATAGCTCACCACCAGAAACAAGAAGGTCTCCTGCTGGGCGTTGATCCCGAGGGTCACCCCGAGCAGAGGCCCCAACGCCGCCCCCAGGTTGAGCAGAAAATAGCGCAGGTGCAGTGCCAACTCCCGCGCCTTGGCCGAGGCCAGACTGTCAGCCATCAACGCCTTACCGGGGGCATCGATGAGCCCCGACGAGAGGCCGCTACCCATCACCCCGACCCCAAGCCAGAACACCGCATGGGAGAAGCCGAGCAGGCCGAAACAGAGCATCGCCACCAGACAACCGGCCAGCAGTATGCTGCGCCGCCCGAAGCGATCAGAGAGCCAGCCGCCGTAAAAACTGACCAGGGTAGAGAGGGCCATCGAGCCACCCAGCAACAGGCCGATGAAGGTGGCCGAAAGGTCATACTCCCGATAGAGCAGAATGGAGAGGAAGGGCCACACCATGTAGTAGCTGGTACGCACCATGAAGGTGCCCAGAATGACGATCCAGACCAGCGGGGTAAATTGCCTGAAGGTGCTCCATGACATCGCTATGCTCCATGCCCCGCAGCTCTTACCACAAGATCCTGTCATAAACGGGGAAAGCATTCAGTTGTAACAGAGGGCCTCAATAGAAACAACCCTCGCTCACCGACAAGGTGCAACCGGATGCAAAAAGGCCAGCCGATGGGCATCGGCTGGCCTTTTTATCGCGGGATTTCCCTCGGGCTAGCGCCAGGGGCTCTGCTGCCACAGACGCCCCAGTCCGGCTTCCAGCGCCTGAGCGCCCTGCTGTCCCAGCTTCTGGGTCAGGCTTTTTGGCTTGCGATAGCTGATGCCGATCACCTTGTGGTGGCTGGCCTGCGCCAGCAGATAGTCATCACTGGTGCAGAGGGTATCCACCAACCCCAGCCCCTTGGCCTGACTTGCCAGCCAGTGCTCACCGGTCGTGACCTGATCGATATCGAGTTGCGGGCGGTGTTCGGCCACAAAGGCCTTGAAGCGCTCGTGGATCGCCGCCAGCTCCTCGCGAAACTTCTCGCGCCCCAGATCGTCATTCTCGCCGAACATGGTGATAGTGCGCTTGTACTGACCGGCGGTGTGCATCTCGAATTCGATATCGTGCTTTTTCAACAACTTGTTGAAGTTCGGCAGCTGGGCGATCACCCCGATGGAGCCGACGATGGCAAAGGGGGCAGCCAGGATCTTGTCCGCCACGCAAGCCATCATGTAGCCGCCGCTTGCCGCCACCTTGTCAATCGCCACGGTGAGCTTGATGTCACGATCGCGCAGCCGCTGCAGCTGGGAGGCAGCCAAGCCATAGCCATGCACCACGCCGCCACCGGATTCGAGTCGCAGCAGCACCTCGTCGCCAGGCTGGGCGACGCCGATCACCGCGCTCACCTCTTCGCGCAGGGAGGCCACCTCTTTGGCATCCATGCTGCCGTTGAAATCGAGCACGAACAGGCGACTGCGCTCATCCCCCGACTTGGCGCGTTTTTTCTGCTCCTCTTTCTGCTGCTTTTCCAGCACCTTGCGCTCGGCCTTGCTGGCGAGCGCGCTCTTGAGGGCAAACTGCCCCTGCTCCAGCTCACTCGAGAGATCGGTCACCACCAGCTCACCCTTGCGCGCTTTCGGCTGGCGAGTGCTGACGATCATCAGGATGATGGCGCCGATGGCCAGCAGGAAGGTCACTGTCTTGGCCAAAAACAGGCCATATTCGGTCAGAAATGTCACGATGGACTCCAGAATGGATCGGTTTTCGTCACATTCTAGGGAGTTTGATGGAGGCGCGCAAAAAATCGCAGCCAGTGCCAGGAAAAACCAACCCGAGCATCACAACCTCTCTATTTTCTTCACATTTTTCTTGCCGCTGGCTGGTCAAACAGGCGCGCGGATCAGTACACTTGGCGCCGATTGCCATGCACTTATGGCCGGAATTTGTTAACAGGAGTTGTCATGCTCGATTATCAGGCGCCCCGCGATCTGCTCAAGGATAAAGTCATTCTGGTCACCGGTGCCGGCGACGGGATCGGCCGCGAAGCCGCCCTCACCTACGCCGCTCACGGTGCCACCGTGATCCTGCTCGGCCGCACCAGCGCCAAACTCGAAGCCGTGTATGACCAGATTGAAGCGGCCGGTTATCCGCTGCCAGCCATCGTGCCGGTGGATCTGAAAGGGGCCACCGCCGCCCACTACCGCGGCATGGCCGAAACCTTCGCCCAGCAGTTTGGCCGCCTCGACGGCGTGCTGTTCAACGCCGGTCTGCTTGGCACCCTCTCTCCGTTTGAACACATTCAGGAGAAGGAGTGGGACGAGGTGATGCAGGTCAACGTCAAATCGGAATTCCTGCTGACCCAAGCGCTGCTGCCGCTGCTGCGCCAAACCGCCAAGGCGCAGGGCGATGCCTCCATCGTCTACACCTCCTCCAGCGTGGGGCGCAAGGGGCGCGCCTACTGGGGCACCTATGCCATCTCCAAATTTGCCATCGAGGGGATGATGGAAGTGCTGGCCGACGAGCTTGAGAACACCGGTGTGCGGGTCAATACCCTAAACCCGGGCGGTACCCGTACCAAGATGCGCGCCAGCGCCTTCCCGGCGGAAGATCCCATGAACCTCAAGACTCCGGCCGACCTGATGCCCCTCTACCTCTACCTGATGGGGTCGGACAGCCGCGGCAAAACCGGCCAGACCTTTGTGGCTCAGCCAAAATAAACAGGCGGCTCAGCCCAAATAAATCAATAAAATACCCAGAGTGTTGTGCGGCAGGGGTTAAATTGAATAGGGGGCACAGGCTCCCTGTTCGAACCACTGACCATCCTATCTCCAATCAGGTTGAACTATGTTTCGTCCCAAGAGCACGTTTGAGCAATGGCGGATCTTTCAGGCGGTGGTCGACTGCGGCGGCTACGCCCAGGCGGCCGAGGCGCTGAACAAGAGCCAGTCCTCCCTCAATCATGCGGTTGCGAAGTTGCAGCAGAGTCTGGGGGTGCCCTTGCTGGAGGTGCGCGGCCGCAAGGCGGTGCTGACACCGGCGGGCGAGATCTTCCTCAAGCGGGCCCGTCAGCTGAGCCAGCAGGTGGAGGAGCTGGAAAATCTGGCCAACAACCTGGAGCGGCAATGGGAGCCGCAGATCAACCTCTATGTTTCGGCGCTACAGCCAAGGGATCGCCTCTATCGGGCCTTGGCCAGCTTCTATCCCCGCAGCCGGGGTTGCCGGGTCAACCTGCACGAACGCATTCACTGCCACTTCAACGCCCTGCAACCGGGGGATCTGATGCTCTCCGAGCACCTGCCCGGCGATCGCACCGGCCTGTTGCTGGACGAGGTGTGCCTGCTGCCTCTCTGCGCCGCCAGCCATCCGCTGGCGCAAGAGGAGGGGCCCATCCGCAGCGACGTATTGACCAGCCACAACCAGATCAGCCTTCATCCCCCCATTCACCGCTCGGTGGACTGGAACGATGCAGATGACACCGGCTGGAAGGCGACCCACTACCACGAAGTGCTCGCCATGCTGCGCCTCGGCCTCGGCTATGCCTGGCTGCCGCGCCATCTGGTAGAGCGGGAGCTGGCGGAAGGTTCACTCATACAGCTGGATCTGGAGAGCGGCAACGAACGCCACCTCTACACCTATCTGCTGACCCTCTCCCCCGAATCCCTCGGCCCTGCGACCGAGCTGCTGCTGCGCTGCCTGCGTAACGAGTATCAGGGCGAGTCATCGCAGCTCCCGCACGCCCAGCCCCAACACGACAAATAACAGCCAGCTCCCCCGTCAGACGTTGGGCACCCGCCAGCTGGCGGCCAGTGCCACCAATGCCAATCCCAACGCCACCATAAAGACCCCGTGGAAACTCCACACCTCCGCCACCACACCGGCGATGGCCCCTGCCATGATGGAACCGGTGCGGATGCTGTTGGCAAACAGGGTAGTCGCCACCCCGGCCCGCCCCGGCATCAGATCCTGAAAGTAAGACATGCCGATCCCCGCCACGATACCGATGAAGATGGCGTTGAACAGCTGCAAGGCGATCAGGGCGTATTGGTCGGTGAGGGTCACCAGACCTGTGTAAAAGGCCGCGCCAGCCAGCACCGCCAGCAACATCATGGGGCGCTTGCCAAAGCGAGCCGTGTAGTAACCCGCCAGCAGCATGAAGGGGATCTCCAGCGCCGCTGCCGTGCCCATCAGGATACCGGCAAGCTTCTCATCCATCCCGAGCTCCCGGGTGATGTAAAGCGGCATATTGATGAGGTACATGCTGTTGCAGGTCCACATCAGGGTTGAGGCGATAAAGAGCGCCCGTACCGCCGGATCCCGCCAACTGCTGACCCGCTCGGTCTCTTCAGCCATCTTGGGCAAAGGCAGAGAGGGCAGCCAGCGCCACACCACCAGGGCGCAGAGCAGGTAGGCCAGTGCCGAGGCCAGGTACATCAGCTCGAAACCGTAGCCGATGGCCAGCGCGAAGGCGATGGGCGGGCCTATGACCCAGGCCAGCGAAAACTGGGCCCGCATCACCGAGCTGAACATGTCAGCCCGCTGGTTGCGGCTGTCAGAATACTCCCGCGCCAGCGCAAACAGCTGGGGACTGGCCGTGGCCGCCAGCGCCGCCAGCATCACCCCCAGACTCGCCAGCAGCCAGTAGTTGCGGTTCCAGGCAAACAGCAAGGAGAGCGCCACCCCGGCAAAACAGCAGCGCAGGATCAGTCGCTTGCGATCCCCCTTGTTGTCGGAGCGGTGGCCAAGCCACTGGCTGACCAGAATGCCCACCACCGCATTGATGGTATAGAAGAGCCCGACCAGAAAGGGGCGCACCTGCACCTCCTCGGCCAGAAACAGACTTAAGGTAGGCACCTGCAGTGCCACCGCGACGCCGGTCATAAAGGTCACGGCAAGAAATGAAAGAGAGACGGGATCCGGGCGTTTGACCGCCGCTATCGACAAGCTCATAGGGTTACCACTGATTGGAGGGACGATACGGGCTAACGGGCAGCAGCCGTATGAAAATTCGGCGCCTATCTTATGTCACTATCAAGAGCGGGCTCAAGGATGGCATAAGCGGGTATGCGCCTTGCGAGGGAGGCCGCGACCCCGTAGAGTGAAAGCCCATCCTGCCAGCACAAGGAGTTCGCATGTTTGATTTTGATCAGGAAGTAGACCGCAGTGGCACCATGAGCCTGAAATGGGACAAGTACAAGGGTCAGGATGTGCTGCCCATGTGGGTTGCCGATACCGACTTTGTCTCCCCCCCGTCCGTGATTGAGGCGTTGACCAAACGGGTCGCCCACGGCATTTTCGGCTATTCACGCCCCTCGCCGCGCCTGATCGAACTCATTATCGAACGGATGGCGACCCGCTATGGCTGGGCAATCGAGCCCGAATGGCTGGTGTTCCTGCCCGGCGTGGTGCCGGGGCTCAACCTCGCCTGCAAGGCCTGGAGCCAGCATGGCCGCGGTATCATCACCCCCAAGCCGGTCTACTACCCCTTCCTGCAGGCGCCGGGCTTCAATGATCGTCCCCTGCTTACCGTGCCGATGATTGAAGAAGCCGGTCGCTGGGTGCTGGATCTGGAAGAGCTGGAGCGTCAGGCCCCCGCCGCAGATCTGCTGCTGCTCTGCAACCCCCATAACCCGGGCGGCACCATCTTCACCCGTGACGAGCTGCTGGCCATCGATGCCATCGCCGCGCGCCACAATCTGGTGATCTGCTCCGATGAAATCCACTGCGATCTACTGCTGGATAAAAACGCCCGCCACATTCCCTACGGCGCCATCAGTGCACAAGCAGCCGAGCGCTGCGCGGTGATGATGGCCCCGAGCAAGACCTTCAATATCGCCGGTCTCTGCTGCTCCTTCGCCATTATCCCCAACGCCCGTCTGCGCTTCAGGCTGCAACAGGCGATGCGCGGCATCAGCGCCGACGTCAACCTGCTGGGCTTTGTCGCCGCCGAAGCGGCCTATGAAGGTGGCGAACAGTGGCTGACCGAGCAACTCGACTATCTGGCGGCCAATCTGGCCCTGATCCAGCAGGCGGTGGCCCGCTGGCCCGGCGTCAAGCTGGCCAGTCATCAGGCGACGTATCTGGCCTGGATCGATGTGAGCGCACTTGGCCTTGCCGATCCCATCGCCTTCTTCGAGCAGGCCGGCGTTGGTCTCTCCCCCGGCGCCCAGTTTGGCGACGGCCAGTTCGTGCGGCTCAACTTCGGCTGCACCAGGGCACGGCTGACCGACGCGCTGGCGCGGATGGAGCGGGCAATCCTCAACAACAAGCCCTGATCAGCCAGCAACGGGATGGGCAAGCCCCATCCCTTTTTCGCTGTGTCATCAGCCAGCGGTCAACTCAGTCAACGGTCAATTATGTCTCTACGGATCTTGCATCACCTTCTGCTCCCACTCTGTGCACTCTCTGCGCTGCTCTCCTTTGGCAGCCAGGCGCTGACTATCGGAACGGGCCCGCTCAATGGGGTCTACTACCCGACCGGTGGCGCCATCTGCCGGGTGCTCAATGCCGGCCATGCCCTGCATGGGGACAGCTGCACCGTGCAGAGCACCCGTGGCTCGATGGCCAACCTCAAGGCACTCGACAAGGGGGACGTACAGCTGGCACTGGTACAATCCGATGTATTGCACCACGCCCTGCACGGCACCGGTCCCTTCAGTGGGCAGGGGGCCAACCATGAGCTGCGCAGCCTGTTTCGCCTCTATCAGGAGTCGCTGACCCTGCTGGCCGCCCCCAATAGCGGCATCACCACCCTGGCAGATATCGAAGGGAAGCGGGTCTATCCGGGCAACAAGGGCGCCGGTGAGCAGATCACCAGCCAGGCCCTGATGGCAGCCATGGGATGGCAACCCGGGCAGTTTGCTGCCTATCAGCTCAAGTCGGACAGCGAACCGCTGGAAGGGCTGTGCGACGGCTCGCTGGATGCCGCTTTTGTGGTTGCCGGTCACCCCAGTCTGGCGGTCGGCGATCTGATCAGCCGCTGCAAGGTGCGCCTCATCCCCATCGAAGGGGAGCAGATCGACACGCT
The DNA here is from genome assembly GCF_040908505.1 of Aeromonas sp. R1-2. NCBI lineage: Bacteria > Pseudomonadati > Pseudomonadota > Gammaproteobacteria > Aeromonadales > Aeromonadaceae > Aeromonas > Aeromonas sp. R1-2. The sequence goes on from NZ_JBFODU010000060.1 coordinate 208,631, forward strand.
GCTCAAGCAACACCCCTACTACCAGCGCAGCCGTATCGCCGCCAACCTCTATCCGGGACAGACCACAGCCATCAACAATATCGGGATGAGTGCCGAACTGGTGGCGCTGGCCAGCCTGCCGGACCCCATCGTCCGTACCGTGCGCGATACCCTGCTGGCCCGGGTCAAGCAGTTCAGCCGGCTGCATCCTGCCCTGAGCAAGGTGACCCCCGAGCAGTTGCAGGCGCAAACCGAACTGCCCCTCCATGCGGGGATGTCGGATCAACCGCCAGCCCCCTTGCCACTGACCCCCGAGCAGTTAACCGCGGAACAGCTGATGCCGGAGCCGTTAGCACCAGCGCCATCGGCCTCGGAGGCGGTGCCCACGACAGGGCCGGTGAGTGCCGCCGACGGGGCGACTGCGCCCTCTGACGCGACCGCCACCAGCAGTGCCGCAGTGACGACAGAAGCCACAGAGGTTAATCCCTTGCCCGAAGAGGCGCTCGAGGTCACCTCTGAGCTCACTACGCCAGCCACCGAGGGTGAGAGCGGGGCCCCTTCGGCCTCTTCTGCAGTGTCAACGGTTCCACCACCATCGGCTGCCGTTTCGACTCAGTTGCCACAGAGCGTCTCTGCGGCCACTACGCCGCAAGAGCAGGCAATCCAGCCTGCCAATAGCGCGGTGAGTGGCGAAACCCCACCGCAGAATAAAACCGATACACTTCCCTCCCCATCCATCAGCGCAGCCACACCGCTGCAACCCTGAATGGTCAGCGCCAACAAATACATCAGGGCAGCCTCGGCTGCCCTGATTGTTTACGCGCGTTCGATAGTGACGCAATTGATGGCTGCACAGTCACCCCGATAGGCCTGCTCACCTTGCCGTACCGCTACGGCTCCATCACCCGGGTCAGATAGGGGTTGGGCTTCTGGATCTCCTCCTCCACCCAGTGTAGCAACTGCTTGATGGCCCGCGACAACACCTGATTCTGGCGCACCACGTAGCCCAGACTGGTACCGGGAAAGTCGCCGAGGCTGGTGACCGGCGCGGTGAGGTTGAGGCGCGGATGCAGGGAGAAGTCCGGCACGATGGCGACACCAAAGCCTGCCTCGGCCCAATCGAGCTGGGCGTCCACGCTGCCCACCTCCATGATGCGACAGGGGGGCAAGGCCAGCAGCGGCAGGGACGGGTCGATCAGCGCCCGGGTGCGGGTGTCGTGACCGAGCAGGATCAGGGTCGGCTCGTCGAGGGGGTCGCTCTCCCCCGCCACCGCCCGCGCCTGCCAGCGGGCAAGGCCGTGGCCCAGCGCGCACCAGGTTACCTGTTGCAGCTCGGTGTAGAAGAGCGGCTCGCTGCGCTTTTGCGCCATGACAAAACCCAGATCCGCCTTGCCCGCCTTGACCAGCTCGGCGGCCTGATCCGAAGTGGTGTTGAACAGGGTAAGGTCGATGCCGGGGAACTCCCGCTTGAAGCGCTGGAACGGCTGGATCAGCAGCAGGCGCGAGATGATGTCGCTGGCGGCGATGGCCAGCGTCCCCTGACTCAGCTGGTTGAGGGCATTGAGATCGGACTGGCAGAGCTGCAACTCGGCAATGGTGCGCTCGGCGCTTTGCAGCAGCCGCTCCCCTGCCTGCGTCAGGCGAAACGGACTGCGCTCGATCAGCCGCACCCGGGTCGCCTGCTCCAGCCGTTTGATATGCAGGCTGACATTGGGTTGGGTCATGTGCAGCTCGGTGGCGGTTTGACCAAAATGTTGCAATCGGGCCAAGGTGACGAAGGTTTGCAGCCAGTGGATATCCAGCATAAGAGTTCCTCAACCCGCGATGTGCGGGGCTTGCCAGGCAAAATCGGACGGTTTGCCGCTTAATTAGCCATAATTATATGTTTTTCTTATCGGAATTATAAAGATAATTAATTTTTCTAATCCGCATCAGGCTCCTAGGATGGACGCCTAACGTCTTAGGAGAAAGAGTCATGTCGTCTATCGTAGTCGTAGGTGCTAACTGGGGTGATGAAGGCAAAGGCCGCATCGTGGATTATCTGGCAGGTCAAGCTGGCGCCAGCATTCGCTTCCAGGGCGGCAACAACGCTGGCCACACCGTGGTCAACGACCTTGGCACCTTCAAGCTGCACCAGGTTCCGAGTGGCGTATTCAACCCGGATTGCCTGGTTGTCCTCGGCCCGGGCATGGTGATCAGCCCCGAGAAACTGACCGTCGAGCTCGACGAAGTCAAAGCCTCCGGCGTGACTCCGAAGCTGGCCATCTCTGACCGCGCAACCCTCTGCCTGCCGCTGCACGCACTGGAAGATACCCTGGAAGAGCAACGTCTTGGTGACGGCGCCTATGGCTCCACCCGTCAGGGCATCGCCCCTGCCTACGGCGATCGCGTCATGAAAAAAGCGATCCTGGTTGGCTGGCTGAAACAGCCGGACGTGCTGGTCGAGCGCATCCAGTTCATGCTGGACTGGAAACTGCCGCAGATGAAGGCTATCTACCCCTCCTTCGAATTCACCCAGACTGCCCAGGAGATGGCCGACTGGCTGCTGGAAGTCTCTGCCCCGTGGATCGACGCCGTCTGCAACGTCAGCATGCCGCTCAAAGCGCTGCAGGCTGAAGGCAAGACCCTGCTGTTCGAAGCGCAGCTGGGCGCTGGCCGTGACCTGATCTACGGCGAATACCCCTGGGTGACCTCCTCCCACGTATCTGGCGCCTACGCCGGTATCGGTGGCGGTCTGCCGGGTCTGCGCCCGGAGCGCGTCATCGCAGTGGCCAAGGCATTCAGCTCCTCTGTCGGTACCGGCACCCTGCTGACCGCCATGGAGAACCAGGACGAGTTCCGCAAGATCACCAACGAGTTCGGTGCCACCACCGGCCGTCCCCGTGATGTCGGTTACTTCGACGCCGTCGCCACCAAGAACGGTGTCGAGCTGCAAGCCGCCACCGAAGTGGCACTGACCAAGCTGGACTGCCTGACCGGTCTGCCGGATCTGAAGATCTGCGTGGCCTACGAAGGTGCCCACACCGAGAACCCGATTTGGCCGCAAACTGCAGCCCTGAAGCCGGTTTACGAGCAGATGGAAAGCTGGAGCGAAGACATCACCGGCTGCCGCACCTTCGAAGAGCTGCCCAAAGCGGCCCAGCAGTACGTGCTGCGTATCGAAGAGCTGCTCGGCGTACCGGTTCCGATGGTTTCCGTCGGCCCGGGCCGTGACGAGATGATCCTGCGCTAAGCCGCACCTCTTATCGTCAAACAAAAAACCGGCATCCATATGCCTAATGCCAGTCAGTTAAGCCTGACTGGCATTGTTTTTATTGGTTTTTTGCACCGCATACTTTTGTGGTCTTGCCTTCACACTGCGGGGGTAACTCCGCTCCCTTCGTTCCGGCAGTACAAACTGCCCCGCCTGCTTATCCAGCTCCGCCACCCGCTTCGGGATACTCCCCGGTGACAAGTACGGCATGCAGCTCAGTTCATGGATGAGGTACACCGATGCCATGTGAAAACTCAGCTGGCTCGCCGTGTATCCCTTCAGACTCGCCGCCATTTTTACCATCTGGCGGCGCAGCAGGTTGTACGCCAACAACACGCCCCACAGCTCTTGCCGTATCCCCATTGCCTTCTTGCTACGCAGGGTCAGTCGGTGTTGTTGCAGGCTGTGCTTCATCTCCCGATAGCCCAACTCGATTTCCCAGCGCTGGCTGTAGAGCTCGACAATATCGGCGCTCGGAAAGCGCATCGGGTCGACCATTGAGGTCAGCACTTGCCGCTCTTTGCCGTTGATGGTGCGGGTAAGTAAGCGGGCTTCTAGTGTCTCTGGCAGCTGCGACCACTTCTTCCTCGCCTGCGGACTGGTGTTCAGCAAGACCAGTGCATCCTGGCGCCCCAGTTTGCGCACCACCTCGTATTGGGTGCCCTTTTTGAGCGGCAGCAACCAGTGCCGCTCTACGCCCGCAGCCCGCCATGCGTGGAGCAGGCCGAGGGAGTAAAACCCCTTGTCGAACAGGGTGAGCGAGTGGTCCGGCGTGCGCGCGATGAGTTGCTCGGCCAGTACCATCTCGCTGACGGCGCAGCTCTCCATGACGGCTTGCGTGAGCAGGTGGCTGGTCAGCTCCATCTGACAGAGCATGCGCACCTGCGGATAGGTGGTCTCGCCATGCCGGGTACCGGGCTTGGCAAAGGCGGCGGCATTGTCCGGGGTATCGGGTGTGCGCCACATCACGCCATCAACGGCGAGCAGTTGCAGCCCGGCCCAACCCGGATGATTGGCCTGCTGGTGCCAGCGCGAGGCGGTCTCGTGAAACAGGCGTTCGATGCTCTTGTCCCCCAGTTTTTGGCGAGCTTGCAGGAAGGCACTGGGAGCAACGAATGGGCGGTCGCCGGGCAACAGGATATCAAGCTGATTGACCAGCTGGGTCATGGGGACGTGGCGGAAGATGGCCATGCCGATGATGGCCCAGACCAGGCGCTCCATGGGCATACGGCGACGGCGCAGGGTAGCAACGCCCTCTTCGCCGAGCAGGGAAGTGATGAGTTCGAGGTGAATGAGGTCGGAGAGTGACTCAAACTGAGCGGCATTACTGGCGTGTAGGAAATCGAGAGCCTGGTCGATACGCATAAAAAATCCGAAACCAATCAACAGGTTTCGGATTTTCACACAACAGAAGGATCGGTCAATGGATCCTTAACTGATCGGCATTAGCATCCATATGCCGGTTTTTTGTTTGGCTCATGGCCGCGAGTTAATGTCAGCACAGTGAAAAGAAGTAAGTAAAAATAATGCCTGTCAGATTTAACTGACTGGCATTAACTATGATGGTGTTCTTATCCCAACCAGCTTAGCGCTGCGTTACTGCACAGAGACCGTGAGCTCTGGATGCCCAAATGCGATGAGCTGGCCGTTTGACCGTTGGAAATATTGACTCCAGAAGGATTCTAGATTCTGGATCATCTTGCCACTTCGATAGCCGTTCTTTGTATCGGTTGGCACAAAGGCCGCCCCATGCACATAAACCCTGGCACCGTTGAAGTCAGCGACTAGATTAGCCTTTTCGACCTTGGCTAGCTCCACTGCTGGGGAAATATCACGGATCCCTTTGGCTTGATAGAAGCTACCAAAGTCGCTGTATTCCAGCATGTCAGACATCAGCAGAATGATGTTTTCCTTCACGCCATCAGCCGCTCGGATGTCGTCACCCACAGCCTTGAGGCTAAACAGGATCTCGCTGCGCGGGATATCGGTGGAGGATTTGCCCATGGTCTGCACGAAACGCTGACCAAACTGCTGCAACATCTGCTTCGGCTGGGCCGCGAGGCATTTGTCGAGCTTCTTGGCACTCATCATTGGCACATCACCCAGCGTCGACTGGTCGAGCCCTTTCTCCAACTGTCCTGCATATTTGAGCTGCATGTAGTGACCTTCCAAATAAGCGGAGAAGGAGTACAGACGCAACTGATCGCCCGGCTGCAGGAATCGCTTGATATGATCCCAAGCGGTACGCTGCAGATCCGGCGTGAGCGGCGTGGTCTGATCCACCACAACCGACAACATACGGCCCGAGGGCGCAGGCTTGAACTCGGTAATCCTAGCCTGTTGATAGCAACTGCTCAGGTCGTTGCGCTCCGCTGCCATTACGACCACAGGCAGTAAAATTGCCAAAGTCAGGAAGTGTTTCAGAGTTATCACGCTTCCACCTTGTCCAAGAGCTGCAGGCGACGAGCCCGTTTAAGATCTTCCACTAACGCACCCTTCTTGTTGGCAACGTATTCCATATCATCCTCATCGAACTGAGTCAGGTCACCCCAGGCATGAGGATTAAAACTCGCCATCTTGCTGTTGACGGCAAGTGCCTCTCGCTCTTTTTCTGGCTGTTCTATTGCGACAACCGGTGTAGTTATTACTGGCTCAGACACCGGCTTGGGGAAGTGCTGTATGGGCTGGGGAATCTGGATGGGGGGCGCTTTGGCACTGAAGAAATTGACCACGGCGTAGAAACGCTCCTTCTCACCATTGAGCTCCGGGTCATTGATAGCCTCGAAGCGAGGTCCGGCAATAGCGATGATCTCTTCGATCCGCTGGTTGTCCCCAGCTTTTGTGGCGGCGTCCAAGTCGTCTAGGGTCTTCTTGACATAGTTGCGGATCAGATTGGTACCTTGCTTGCCAATCTCACGGTTTTTCTTGATATGATCGATACTCTCCTGCTCTTCCACGTAGCGCAGGAAAGTACGACTGTCTTTGTTATGACTCAGGTTGTCCTTCGTCTTGCCGCTCACTCTGAACACCTTGTCCTGCAACGACTGCAACTTCGCCAAGGAAGATTGAGCGTCTTGGGCAATAGCGTCAGCTTTGATCTTGTGGTGTCTTACAAACTCGGAGGCACTATTGTACTTATGAGTCATCTCCCAAGCCCCACGAGAGTACGTTCCAGCAAAGCTGTGCCTAAATGCAAGGAAGGTTGAAGTAAATTGAATAAAAACGAACAACCCCGATAACACAGCAAAGGTCACCAGCGAAGCACGATGGATGGCATCAATCTGGTCTTGTGCGGACTTCTGGCTGGAACTGGCGGACAACTCTGCCATATCGGATGGCAAAGGAATCTCGTCCTCACCAGATGCAACCGGGAAGTCATCAGTACTCTGGATGACAGCAGTCGGATTCTCGACCAGCAATGCTTCCTGCTGGTTCAGGGTTTCGGTTCGAACCCAGAACGCGGCGACGGCCAGCCCTATGATAAAGATCCCGTACCCGGCAATGATCGAGAAGCGGCGCTGCGGCTGCCCGTATTTATCGATTGGCACATTGATCCGGTTCAGTAATTGCTGGAAGGGTTTAGCGCCATTGTCGTCATAGGTATTGTCGATGGTGGCGTTGAGAGTCTTGGTCATGTCTGCACCATCGCGGATCGACTCGTAAGAGAGGATTTTGTTCACTACCCCGTTACGGTAAAGCTGGCGACCTGCAAGCTCAGACAGAGCCAAGGCAATGATTGAGATAACCAAACCTAGGAAAAAAGCGCCAACAATAGCGGTGTTGGGGGTCGCCATGGTGAGGGCAAACGGCGCTAACGCATAACCAAAGGCAGATGCTTCTATCACCATCAGGACGATCATGAGTAGCCAGATCCCTAACCCTTTCTCAGACCGATCCGCCTCATCCGCTTTTCCCAGATAATCCAGATTGCGTTTGAAGTTCTCTTCCGAGGGCTGATACATCTTGTAGAAGGTGTCATATGCACTACATACACCTTTCTCACCCGGGTTGAAACCTACCGCATTGGGGTTGTCCTCGGATGCCTTCTCGTTTTCGCCGGGGGTCCTTACCCAAGCCGCGATGCGGCCAAACCACGGCATACGAAGCCGCATCTCCATGTGCCAGTATTTTACTTCGTACCAGTAAACGATGGCTGTCACGACTGCAACCATCAAACCGATCACCAGACTGATGATGTGCCAGGCACCCGACAGGGCGTGAATAATATTTTCAAACATATCTAGTTTCCTTAACGACGCTTGGGCAGGTATTGGGCCACGTAGGCGTCACCCTGCTTCGGATAATAAATTTCGCCCGCAACCGCGGAACCAGTTCGTTTGTCGAACACAACGTCCATGCATGACACTGGCGAAGCAGCCTGATTGACGGCGAACACCCGATAGAGGATTTGAGTCTCCCCTTCGTAGGTATTGGCGACTGATTCAATCTTGGTGGTCTGCTTTTTGGATTTTTTGTAATTTGGGATGAACTGCATTGCGGGCTGCTTAGCCACTTTCGCTTCGTCACGCAGGACCGCAACCGGTCCCACCGATGCCACATGACCATTCACGGCAGCAACCCATGGCTTGCCATTGAGGCCAGGGAAGTATTCTTCTGTAGAATGTTCCGCCAGCGGTTGGCCATTCGCCAGGTTCTTAACCTGGCCCTCCACACGAGGCAGATCGCCGATACAAGAACTGATAGGAGCGCTTGCGTAAGCCGGAGTGATAATGGAGAAGGTGGGGGTTTTGGGCGCAATGCTGCCGGTCAGCAGTGAGGAATTGTCAGTAACCAAATGGCCACCAAAGTCGATGGTTCCCTTGCCGGCCAGTTTGACCGTTACAGAACCACTGGCATTCGATGAAGGGGGGAAAACGTCATCCGACTTAGGCTGAGCGACCGGCTTATCCTTGAGGGGGGCTGCAGCAGTAGTCATCGACTCGGCCGTGTTAGCAGACTTAGCGGGTATTGTTTCAGCCTTCACAATCTTTTGGGTCACCGCAGTGGTAGTGGCGGCCAATGCGACCTTGCTCGCAGAACCAGTGCCATGAGCTAAATATTTGGGACTGGCACGTTCCTCACTCACACGCTTGACCAGCAAGGCCTCATTTTGCACCTCGACCAACTCGACCCTGCGGTTCTGTGCTCTACCATTTTCGCTATCATTGCTGGCTATCGGTCGGGAAGAACCAGCCCCCTGGTAGTAGATATCGCTACGAGGCACCCCGGCTGCAGCCAGTATCTGGCCCATTGCCCGAGCTCGTTCTTCAGAGAGGCGCTGATTGAACTGAGCAGCGCCAGCAGAATCGGTATGGCCGACCACCAGCACCTTTCTACGTTGATTCTCGGGGAGTTTGGATTGATCTTCCCGCTTGCTGGCAAACTCTTGCGCCACACGGGTCATTTTCCGATAGCCTTCGGTGGTAAGGGTCGCGGAGCCCACCGGGAACATCTCGGCGTACTCTATAGACGCTTCAAGTCCCACTGCTGTAGGTTTGTCCTTCTGTTTCTGCTGCTCTTGGGCGGCAGCCACTTGCAGTTCACGAACCTGCATTTTTAAGCCTTCTTCTTTGGCTATTTTTTGCAACCGATCAACTCGATCTTTGTACCAAAGGCCGCCGCCACAACCCACAGCAGCACCGGCAACAGCCCCAATGAGCACCTTGTCGCTACCGCCTTGAGTGGCACCAATCGCAGCACCAGCAAGAGCGCCTAGCAGGCCACCACCGGCACAGCTTACCCAACTATCATTCTCGGCCACTTGCTTATCGATGGTTGCACACCCCGTCATCGACAAGGTTATGGCCATCGCCAGCACCGTTGGCCTATATATAGGCATCCTAATCATTACTTATCCCTTTTTTTGTTATGTTTGCCTGAAATAACAAGATTTATTGCCAGCCCCTCAAATCACCGCAAGTCAGTAGACAAAACGCTAAGGACCACGTTGATAAACAATTCCATGATAAATACCAGCACATCAGGAATATCTCGGGACTGGTCTTAATATTGAGTTGGGCAAAAATCATCATCACACCACGTACGGTCACACGCATACCCAGGCCATTCAATAAACAACCAGTTACTTTTATTTGAGTTTTGAGGCAGTTTTCCTGGGTAATACTGTTTCTCCCTAGGCATTTTTCAGCAAAAGACAGGCTCTCTTATCCAGCTATCCAATCGCCTCACCATTGAGAAAATGTCCACAAACCAAGGCTCTCCAAATGGAGTCATACAATCAATATTTCGGCCCATATTGTGCCTCATTCGAGAATCCAATGCAGCCTCATTATGTTGATTGCGAAGGGTGGAGCCCGCTCTGGGCAGAGGTCGCCGACAAGGAGAAAGCGGCGCGGGTGCGCGAAGTGATGCTCAACGCCCAGGAGTTCAACACAAAGATCCCGCTGGGCACAGCCGCGCTGACCAACCCGGCCTACGACCCCAATATCTACTGGCGCGGCCGGGTATGGCTCGATCAGTTCTACTTCGGGGTGAAGGGGCTGGAGAACTACGGCTACCGCAGCGATGCCGAAGCACTGGTCAACAAACTGTTCAACAACGCAGAAGGCTTGGCGGGCAGCGGCCCCATCCGCGAAAACTACAATCCGGAGACCGGCGCCATGCAGGGGGCCAGCAACTTCAGCTGGAGCTCGGCCCACCTCTATATGCTCTATCGCAACTTCCTGAAACCACAGGCGTAAGCTTGCTCCACCATGCAAAAGGCCTCCGGATGGAGGCCTTTCTGTTTTCACTCAAGTTGCACTCACACAATACCTGCCACGCTGCGGGTACGGGCTCGTCTTAGCCGGTCGTGAGCGGCAGAGAGAGGCGTTTAGCCAGTGCCTGGAAGTGCTGGCTCACCTCGGCCCCGAACAGGGGGTCGCCAATGGCGCGATTCTGCCAGTTTTGCTCCAGATGACGCCAGTCATCCTCGGTCAGGGAGTCACGCAGATGGGGGAAGATCACCCCCTCTTCGTAGTTCATGTGCGCCTCTTGCAGCTCCACGAAGCGCTCCAGCTTGGTAGTGAACTGATCGAGGGGGATCACCGCATCCATCAGGATCATCTCCACCATCTCCTTGAGATCGGCCCCGGCCTCCAGCAGCTTGACGTGCTCCTCCTGCAGGCGGTTGGCGACCTCCCCCTCCACCACCCGATATTTCAGGTAGTAGTCATAGATGAGATCTTCCTTGGGATGGTGGTACTTGTCGGAGACCTCCCGCAGGTAGTCGATGACATCGCGCACCAGAAAATAGCTGATGGGCTCTTCGGCACGAATGGCTGCCAGCTTGTGCTTGAGCAGCTCCAAAAGTCGGGCGATGTTGAGATGGTCCTTGTGCAGACTGGATAACATGGGCACTCCTTGGCTCTGAATTAATCTTATGTCCCTGAGTATACGGTCATTTGTCGCCCGAACTTTGCACTCAATCAAGTGGGATGCAGACAGATTTCCACTCTATCGGACTCTTGCCCTGTTGTTCCAGCAAGCGATTGGTCTCGCTAAAGTGGCCGCAACCGATGAAACCGCGGTGGGCAGAGAGTGGGCTCGGGTGCGGCGCGGTCAGCACATAGTGGCGCTGGCGGTCGATGAAACGTCCCTTCTTCTGGGCGTGGGCCCCCCACAGCAGGAACACCACACCCTGACAACTGGCATTGATCTGCTCGATGACCCGATCGGTAAAGGTCTCCCATCCCAGATGGGCGTGGGAATGGGCCTGACCGGCCTGCACCGTCAGCACAGTGTTGAGCAGCAAGACCCCCTGTTTGGCCCAGGATTCGAGAAAGCCGTGATTGGGTGTGACGAAACCTGGCAGGTCACGCTGCATCTCTTTATAGATGTTGACTAGTGAGGGAGGCGTACGCACGCCGGGCAGAACGGAGAAACAGAGGCCGTGCGCCTGATTGGGGCCGTGGTAGGGGTCCTGGCCCAGGATAACCACCTTGACCTGATCCAGCTCGGTCAGCTTGAAGGCATTGAACACATCGGTAGCTGGCGGGTAGATCACCTTGCCCGCTTCCCGCTCGGCTCTGACAGTTGCCAGCGTACTCTTGAAATAGTCCTGCTCTTTCTCAGAGCCAATCACATCACTCCAGGTCAGCACCCCGGCCTCCTCACTTGATACGGCGAAGGGCTCAGGATAGGGGGCCAGCCCGCAAGACGCAACCGTGGCTCACGCTTTCCAGAGCCTGGCTAGGCGCCCCGAGCGCTCCAGCTTGCGCAGGCCGGTATTGAACAGCAGCATCAGACGGCGCGCCTCGGGATCGACCTTGCGCATCAGCAGGTATCCCGGTTGCGACCAGATGGGGTCGGCGGCACCGGTCAGTGACAGCGATTGGGGATGACGAACGAGCGCCTGCTGGAACAGGGTCTGTGCCACCTGCTCATCCATCACCAGATAGTGGATCCGCCCGTCGAGCAGCTTGCCCATGCTCTCCTCATCGGAATCTGACCACTCGAGGGTGAGCCCGGCTTGGCGAGCGGCAAAACCATCGCCATAGAAGTAGCCACGGGTCACCCCGACCGGCTCGTGTTTCAGCTCACCCAGATTGACCGCGGGCGTACCGGTCAGCGTCATCAGGCGAGTGGTGAAATGGCCGAGCGAGGCGGAGAGATAGAAAAGCTGCTCCCGCTCGCGGGAGCGAAACCAGGGCATGGTGACCACATAGCGCCCCTCCAGAGTCAGTCGGTAAGCCTCGGCCCAAGAATAGAAGTGAAAGCTGACATCGAGCCCCTCTTCGGCAAAGGCCTGGCGCACCACCTCACAGAGAAAGCCCTGATTGGGCAGCGCCTCACTGATATAAGGTGGCCACTCGCCCACAGCAATACGCACCGTCTCGGCCCGCACCGCAACACTGCTTGCCCAGCAACAGAACAGGGCCAGCCATGCCCACTTTCGCCACCCATTATTCACCCGGCACTCTCCTCGCTTTTTTTGCTGAGTGTAGCCACCCCCTCAATTAACCTCAGAAAAAAGCCCAAAAGATGTAGTTAAATTACTAGATTAACGAGATAAAAGATGCATAATTTGGATATCTTACAAAATCAGAAAAATGACCTATTTTTGATTCAACTCAAGAATTTAATCCCATTGAAATGGCACTTTGTCAGATTTTCTTGATCTAGATCAATTTTGGTAATATTACCACCATGGTATATATGACCCCATCAAAGAAAAGGTGTAAGGCAAGGGCCCTTTAAGTCATCGCCATCGACGGTAGCTTAAATACATCAGGGTAATTTCCTTACAGTTGGATTCGCGTTCCCATTGAGGAGTCATACCATGATCAAAGGCATTCAAATCACCCAGGCCGCCAACACCGCTCTGCTGAACTCTTTCTGGCTGCTGGACGAAGAGAAGCAACAAGCTCGCTGCATCTGCGTCAAAGGCGATGCTTTCGCTGCCGATCAAGAAGTGCAACTGGCTGACTTGGGTCAGTTCGAATACCGCGAACTGCCGGTTCAGGCTGAGCCTGCTGTTGAAGGTGGCCAGCACCTGAACGTCAACGTGCTGCGTCGCGAAACTCTGGAAGATGCTATCGAAAACCCGGAGAAGTACCCGCAGCTGACCATCCGTGTATCTGGCTACGCAGTGCGTTTCAACGCCCTGACCCCGGAACAGCAGCGTGACGTGGTTACCCGTACTTTCACCCAGAGCCTGTAATCAGCGCCCTGCAGTGAAGAGCTGATACTCGCTGTATCGGCACAAAAAAACGGCCAATCGGCCGTTTTTTTATTGCCCCCGCACCAGCCAACGCGGTCGTGCGGGGGGAAACAGCGCTTACGCCCTGTCCGCTTCCAGTTGCCCGACCTTGCCGCCGAGCACTGCATCCATTTTCTTCTCGTCCAGCTGCTTGCAGTATTTGGCGACCACCACGGTGGCAACCCCGTTACCGATCAGGTTGGTCAACGCCCGCGCTTCGGACATAAAACGGTCGATCCCCAGGATCAGCGCCAAACCAGCCAGTGGCAGATGGCCCACCGCCGAAATAGTCGCCGCCAGCACGATAAAGCCACTACCAGTCACCCCTGCCGCCCCTTTCGAGGAGATCAGCAGTACCACCAGCAGGGTGATCTGTTGGAACAGATCCAGCGGCGTATTGGTAGCTTGGGCGATAAAAATCGCCGCCATAGTCAGATAGATGGAGGTGCCATCCAGGTTAAAGGAGTACCCAGTCGGAATGACCAGCCCCACCACCGATTTCTGGCAACCCAGCTTCTCCATCTTGTCCAGCATCCGCGGCAGTACCGACTCGGAAGAGGAGGTCCCCAGCACGATCAGCAGCTCCTCGCGAATGTAGGAGATGAAACGCAGGATGCTGAAGCCTGAGGCTTTAGCGATGCAGCCCAGCACAATGAAGATAAAGAAGAGGCAGGTGAGATAGAAGCAGGCAATAAGCTGGCCCAGCTGTACCAGTGAACCTACTCCATATTTGCCGATGGTAAATGCCATTGCCCCGAATGCACCGACCGGCGCCAGTCTCATTATCATATTGATAATGCCAAATATGACTTTGGAGAAACTGTCGATGACGCCAAAAATAACCTGTCCCTTTTCACCGATATGATGCAGGGAGAAGCCGAACAGCACCGCAAACAGTAACACCTGCAAGATATTACCGCTGGCAAAGGCACCGATCACACTGCCCGGAATAATATCCAGCAAAAAGGCGATAATGCCCTGGGACTTGGCCTGCTCCGCATAGGCGGAGATGGCGCTGGCATCCAGCGCTGCCGGATCGACGTTCATGCCGGCACCCGGTTGCAGCAGGTTGACCACGCACAGCCCGATGATCAAGGCGATGGTGCTGACCACCTCGAAGTAGAGCAGAGCAATGGCGCCGGTCTTGCCGACTGCCTTCATGCTCTCCATCCCGGCAATGCCGGTAACCACGGTACAGAAAATAACGGGGGCGATGATCATCTTGATCAATTTGACGAAGCCATCACCGAGGGGCTTCATATCTGCGCCCAGTTCCGGATAGACATGCCCCAGAAATACCCCGAGGGTAATCGCGAGCAATACCTGAAAATAGAGGCTGCTAAATAGTTTCTTTCGCATTATTAACGTCCTGTTAATTTAATTGCACATTGTTATGGCAGCAATAAACATGCAGATAGCCGGACGAGATATCTGCGTACCTCACCCGATCCATGCTGTTTCTGCATTACTACGGGGACCACTTTACATGTAATAAAAAACAATTAAGAGACATTAATCACACAACAAAATTAACACCATTAACACCGCGGCAACCGACAATTGTTTGCTCGCAGATTAATTTGAGTCTTCAACTAAATATGGCAGATATAAAAATACCCCGCATTGCGGGGCATTTTCATCAGGCATGACAGCGTCGGGATCAGGCCGAAGTATCGAGGGGTTCGAAGCCCTTGATCAGGTCATCGATGGCCTTCATCTGTTTGAGGAAGCCTTCCAGCTTCTCCAGCGGCAGGGCACTCGGGCCATCGCAGCGGGCAATCTTCGGATCCGGGTGGGATTCGATAAAGAGACCGGCCAGACCGACTGCCATACCGGCGCGCGCCAGCTCGGTCACCTGCTCGCGACGACCACCGGAGGCCGCCCCCAGCGGATCACGGCACTGCAGGGAGTGGGTCACGTCAAAGATCACCGGATAGCCACCGGTGCTCTTCTTCATCACGCCCAAACCCAGCATGTCCACCACCAGGTTGTCGTAGCCGAAGTTGGCACCACGCTCGCACAGGATCAGCTGATCGTTGCCGCACTCCTCGAACTTGTCGGTGATGTTCTTCATCTGGCTTGGGCTGAGGAACTGCGGCTTCTTGATGTTGATAACGTTGCCGGTGCGGGCCATGGCTTCCACCAGATCAGTCTGGCGCGCCAGGAAAGCGGGCAGCTGGATAACGTCAACCACCTCGGCGACCGGCTTGGCCTGATGGGGTTCGTGCAGATCGGAGATGACCGGCATGCCGAAGGTCGCTTTCAGCTCCTGGAAAATCTTCATCCCCTCTTCCAGACCCGGACCGCGGTAGGAGTGGATGGAGGAGCGGTTGGCCTTGTCCCAGCTCGCCTTGAAGACAAACGGGATGCCCAGCTTGCTGGTCACTTCCACGTACTTCTCGCACACAGCCATCGCCATGTCGCGGGATTCCAGCACATTCATGCCGCCAAACAGCACGAACGGTTTGTCATTGGCAACGTCGATCTGGTTGATCTTGATATTCTTCTGTTCCATCTAAGACTTCCTTAATGAAGGGGCCTGAAGCCAAGTTACTCCGTTGCAGCCGAGCGCTGCGGCCTTGATATTCTTCTGTTTCAACTCCAAGACATCCTTAATAAAAGGGCCTGAAGCCAAGTTACTCCGTTGCGACCGGACGCAGCGGCCTTGATATTCTTCTGTTTAAGTTTCAAGCCGCCACTAATGGAGGGGCTTGGGGCTCAGATCCAGCGCGGCCAGCTGCACTTTCAGCACATCGGCGACCGGATCGTCCGGGCATTGTTCAATAAAATATTCAAAATCATCGGCCGCCTGGCGCGGGCAATCGAGCTGCTCGTAGATAAAGCCGCGATCCCGCGTCTCCAGCGGATCGCCGGGCTTCATCCGCAACAACAGCTCGCTGCAACGCAGCGCCTCGGGCATGCGGTCTTCCCGCAGCAGGGCCCCCTTGCTGACGTTGAGCAGCCGTTCGATGATCTCCCACTGGCCGGATGGCTGCAGGTAGTCCGGGGTCAAGGTGGCCAGATCGCCGAGCGCACCGCGCAGCAGCAGCTCGATGCGGGCCAGACTCAGCTCGTCGCCGGTAAAGGGGTCGACATAGACCTCCCCCTCGCCACCGGCAAAGCTCACCAGGAAGTGGCCGGGGAAGCAGATTCCCTCTACATCGAGCCCGAGCTTGCGCCCCAGCTGGATGATGAGAATACCGAGGCTGACCGGGATCCCCTTGCGCTGAACCAGCACCTGATTGAGATCGCAGTTGTTGGCAGAGAAATAATCCTGCCAGTCGCCATGAAAACCGAGGCTGTGGTAGAAGCCCTGCAGCAACTGCTGGCGCACCTCGTCGCAGGTGCCCTCTTCGATCTGCTCGTCCAGCCACTCGTCCAGCAGGTTCAACTCGCGCATCCCCTCCTCGACCGAGCCATAAATCTCGTCGCTGACTGACAACGCCAGTTCGGTGATGTCGTGGGCTTCGAAATCGGTCCATTCGTCTATGTGTAACATTCTCTTCATGCCTTAGCCGAACACACTCGTCTGTTTGAGCACTACCAACTTGGCAATAAAGTAGATCCAGCCGAGCGCCCCCAGAAAGGAGCACCAGCGCACCAGATTGCTTTTGGCCAGCCGCAGCGCCATCGCCGCCAGAAATACCAGCACCAGAATGGCCATCAGCTTCTCACTGAGCCAGGGCGTTCCGTTATTGAGCGGGTTGAGATCCAGCACCATGCAGAGCAATACGCCGGAGAGCACCACCAGACCGTTGAGCCAGCCGCTGACCTTCATCACCGGCGCGCTGTAGGCACGGCCAGTGGCGGTCTGTACCCAGTAGAAGCGGAGCATAAACATCAGCACGGCCCCGGCAATCAGGGTGAGGTGCAGGTGTTTGAGCACAAAAACCATATTCAATCCTTGCATGGGGGCGCACAGGCAACCCGCCGTGTAACAGTGAGGAACCGTCAGCGCAGCGGGCAGAGGCCCAGCGTCACCCTGTCGTTATCCCCGTAATCGCGCACCGTGGCTACCTCGCGGTAGCCGCCATCGCGCAGCAACTGACGCACCGCCTCCCCCTGATCCCAGCCATGCTCCAGCAGCAACCAGCCGTCAGGCAACAGATAAGCGGGGGCATGGGCCACGATGTGGCGGATATCGGCCAGCCCGGCGTCATCGGCAACCAGCGCCGAGCGGGGTTCAAAACGCACATCACCCTGCTCGAGATGGGGATCGGCGCCATCAATATAGGGGGGATTGGAGACAATCACCGCAAAACGTGGCGTATTGTCGCGATCCGGCTCGCCAAGGGGCTCGAACCAGCTACCGTCGCGCACCTCGATGGGCAATCCCAGCGCGGCGCTGTTCTCGCGTGCCAGCGCCGCGGCATCGGCCATCCGATCCACCGCCCACACATCGACCTCGGGCCGCTCGGACTTGAGCGCCAGCGCGATGGCGCCGGTGCCGGTGCCCAGATCCAGCACGGCGCACGGACCTTGCGGGATTCTGGTCCGCGCCTGCTCGACCAGCACCTCGGTATCGGGGCGCGGGATCAGGGTCGCCGGGCTCACCTTGAGGGGCAGTGACCAGAACTCCCGCTCGCCCACCAGATGGGCGATGGGTTCGCCATTGAGACGACGGACCAGCCACCCCTGCAGGGTGGCCTGCTGGGCGGCATCCAGCTCACGCTCGGGCCAGGTCATCAGATAGCTGCGACGACACCCGAGCAGATGGCAGAGCAGTACATCGGCATCGGCGCGGGGGGACTCCCCCTCAGCCAGCACAGTCATGATATGGGCGCGGGCCTGCTGGATCTGCATCAGTGCCACTCCACCTTATGGGCACAACACTTAATGCGAGCTTGCCGGATCACCATTTGCATCAGTTGTTCTCGGCCAGCGAGGCAAGCTGATCGGCCTGATACTCCTGCACCAGCGGTGTGATGACGCAGTCCAGATCCCCTTCCAAAATTTCGGAGAGGCGATAGAGGGTCAGGTTGATGCGGTGCTCGGAGAGGCGACCCTGCGGGTAGTTGTAGGTGCGAATGCGCTCGGAGCGATCGCCGGAGCCCACCAGATTGCGGCGGGTGCTCTGTTCGGCGGCGCGGTGGCGCTCATCCTCGGCCGCTTGCAGACGGGCGGAGAGCACCGACATTGCCTTGGCGCGGTTCTTGTGCTGAGAGCGCTCGTCCTGACACTCCACCACCAGACCGGTCGGCAGGTGGGTGATGCGAATGGCCGAGTCGGTCTTGTTGACGTGCTGACCACCGGCACCGGAGGCGCGGAAGGTATCGATCTTCAAGTCGGAAGGGTTGATCTCGATCTGCTCGGCTTCCGGCACTTCCGGCAGCACGGCGACGGTACAGGCGGAGGTGTGCACCCGGCCCTGAGATTCGGTCTCCGGCACCCGCTGTACCCGGTGACCACCGGATTCAAACTTGAGACGGCCATAGACGCGCTCGCCCTCGATCTTGGCGATCACCTCCTTGTAGCCACCATATTCACCGTCGTTGCAGCTGACGATGGAGACGCGCCAGCCCTGACGCTCGGCAAACCGTGAATACATGCGGAACAGGTCACCGGCAAAGATGGCCGCTTCGTCGCCACCGGCACCGGCGCGGATCTCCAGATAGCAGTTGTTGTCATCCTTGGGATCCTTGGGCAGCAACATCAGTTGCAGCTCCTGCTCCAGCGCCTCCAGATTGGCCTTGGCCAGCGGCAGCTCCTCCTGCGCCATCTCGCGCAGGTCGGCATCCTCCTCCTCCAGCATCATCTGGGTGGTCTCCAGATCATCCTGCGCCTGACGGTAACGCTGGAAGGCGTGAACGATATCTTCCAGCTGGGCATATTCGCGGGTCAGGGCGCGGTAGCGATCCTGATCCGAGACCACATCCGGCTCGCCGAGCATGGCCTGTACTTCTTCGTGGCGCTCGATGAGGCCTTCCAGCTTTCTGATCAGTGACGGATTCATAACTCTTGCATTCTCAATGGAGGACGGGACAACCGGCAGGTTGCCCGAAAATTATGGCTCTTGTGACAACCCCAGCGCCTGCCGCAAGCGGGAGAGCTCGCTCTGATCCCCCTGGGAGGCAGCCTGGCGCAACGCCTGGGTCGGCGCGTGGATCAATTTGTTGGTGAGGCGATGGGCCATCGCCTTGAGCGCCTGTTCGGCACTCTCGCCCTGCGCCAATGCCAGCAGGGCCCGTTGCAACTCTTCATCAGCCACTTGCTGTGACTGATGGCGGTAGTCGCGAATGAGATCGACCGAGCTCTGGCCGCGATACCAGCCCATAAACTCGTCGCGCTCTTCCTGCACGATCACTTCCGCCTGCGCGGCAGCCCGTTTACGGGTTTCGAGGTTCTGCTCGATGATCCCCTGCAAATCATCCACCGTGTAGAGATAGGCATCAGAGAGCTCATCGACTTCGGCTTCGATGTCGCGTGGCACGGCAATATCCACCAGAAACATGGGTTTGAAGCGGCGGGCCTTGAGGGCGCGCTCCACCATCCCCTTGCCGATGATGGGCAGGGGGCTGGCGGTCGAGCTGATGACAATATCCGCCTCGTGCAGATAGTCGGGGATCTCTTCGAGCGTCATCACTTGGGCACCGAATTCGGCTGCCAGGGTCTGGGCACGCTGCAGGGTGCGGTTCGCCACCATCATCTTGGTGACGTTCTGCTCGCGCAGATGACGGGCCACCAGTTCGATGGTCTCCCCCGCCCCGACCAGCAATACCTTGGTCTGGGAGAGATCGGAGAAGATCCGCCGACCCAAGCTGACGGCGGCAAACGCCACCGACACGGCGCTGGCCCCGATCTCGGTATCTGTGCGCACTCTTTTCGCCACCGAGAAAGATTTCTGGAACAGCCGCTCCAGCGCCCCCTTCAACGACTCCGCCTGCTGGGCGTGGGCATAGGATTGCTTGATCTGCCCCAGGATTTGCGGCTCCCCCAACACCAGCGAGTCGAGCCCGCACGCCACCCGCATCAGGTGGCGCACCGCCTCTTCATCGTGATGCTGATAGATGGCAGTGACCAGTTCGGCCGCGTCCAGCCCGTGGAACTGCTGCAACCAGCGCAGCACTTGCTCCTGCCGCTCCTCCTCCAGATTGCAATAGAGTTCGGTCCGGTTGCAGGTGGAGACGATCACCGCCTCGCTGACACCGGGTTGGCTCACCAGCTCACGCAAGGCGCGATCGATGCAGTCCGGGCCAAAGGCGACCCGTTCCCGCAAGGCGACACTGGCGGTGTTGTGGTTGATTCCGAGGGCAAGCAAACTCATGAGTGGGCGACGATCATTTCATACGCTGGGTGCAAAGGCTGCCAATTGTACGAGAAAGGGTAAGTCTTTAAAAGCAATACGGCCGCCCCGTATACTGTGGCAAATTCCTCTCTCTGGAGCCGTCTCTTGCTGCTACGTATTTTTACCCTCACCTGCCTGCTGTTGCTGGCCGGTTGTGCCACCACCCAGCCCCAGCGTGACCAGGTGAACTGGAACCAGGAGCGGACCCGTCTCGAGCAACTGACCCACTGGCAGCTCTCCGGCAAGATGGCCATCATCACCCCCCAACAAAAGGGCAGCGCCCGCCTCAACTGGCAGCAGGATGGCGATGATTATCGCCTCAACCTCACCAGCCTGATTGGCACCAGCATTCTGGAGCTCTCCCGCAGCAAGGGAGAGATCACCCTGCTCGACAGCGACGGCAATCGCCACCAGAGCCAGGATGCCGAAGCGCTCATCTATCAACTGACCGGCTGGAATATTCCGGTTGCGGGATTACCAGCGTGGATCAAGGGGCTGCCGGGTCAGGCGGAGTTTGAACTCAACCCCGACAGCAGTCTGGCCAGCGTGCGCGACGGCCAGTGGCAGATCGTCTATGGCGATTATCGGGATCAGGATGGCTACCGCCTGCCGCACCAGCTGACCATGACCGGCCAGAACAGCCGCCTCAAGCTTCAGATCAACCAATGGACTCTTGCACGTTAATGGCTTCCACACGCTGGCCGGCACCGGCCAAACTCAACCTGTTTCTACACGTCAATGGCCGTCGTCCCGATGGTTATCACGAGCTGCAGACCCTGTTTATCTTCCTCAACCACAGCGACTGGCTCGAGTTTGAGGTGATACCAAATAGCGACACACTCACCCTGACGCCGGCTATTCCCGGGGTGCCGGATGAGCAGAATCTGATTATTCGGGCGGCACGCCTGCTGCAAGCAACCCTGCCGAGCCCGCAAGGTGCCCATATCCGGCTGGAGAAAGTGCTGCCCATGGGGGGCGGTATTGGCGGCGGTTCGTCCGATGCAGCAACCACGCTGGTGGCGCTTAACCACCTCTGGCAAGCGGGTTTGAGTGAAGATGAACTGGCAGCGCTTGGCGTCCAGCTGGGGGCCGATGTGCCGGTCTTTGTCCGCGGCCGGGCGGCCTTTGCCGAAGGGGTGGGCGAGCGGCTGCATCCGGTCGAACTGCCCGATGCCTGGTATCTGGTGCTCAAGCCCGATTGCCATGTAGCGACCGCGGCCGTATTCCAGGATCCGGACCTGCCGAGAGCCACGCCTAAAATGGCGCTGGACAACCTGCTGGAAGGCGAGTGGAAAAACGATTGCGAATCACTGGTGAAAAAGCGCCACCCCGAGGTTGCCAATGCGCTCGGCTGGTTGCTAGAATACGCGCCGTCAAGAATGACGGGCACAGGAGCCTGCGTCTTTGCTCAATTTGAAGACGAAGTGACTGCTCGGGAAGTGTTGGCCTGCGTGCCGAAGGGACTTGATGGGTTTGTCGCCAAGGGCGAGAACATATCACCTCTCTTCTCCACATTGCAACAGTTCAAATGATTGGGGTATCGCCAAGCGGTAAGGCAGCGGGTTTTGATCTCGCCATTCCTAGGTTCGAATCCTAGTACCCCAGCCAATTTTACCGAACGGTATTGATGATGATTAACGTGGCCGGTTTTGCACTCGGCCACGGATTCGGGTTACCGGTATCATCACATTCATTGGGCAGCAGACACCTTGTACGTTATCTTGATAAATCGTTTGCCCCAAAACGATAGGGTCTGATTTCAGACTCCCCCACATACTGGATGCAACCCCGAGGTTTCAAACCGTGCCTGACATGAAGCTGTTTGCTGGTAACGCAACGCCGGAACTAGCCCAGAAGATCGCAGATCGCCTGTTTATCAAACTCGGCAATGCTGCCGTAGGTCGCTTTAGCGACGGCGAGATCAGCGTACAGATCAATGAGAATGTACGTGGTGGCGATATCTTCATCATTCAATCCACCTGTGCCCCGACCAACGACAATTTGATGGAATTGATCGTCATGGTGGATGCTCTGCGTCGTGCTTCAGCTGGCCGTATCACTGCCGTTATCCCCTACTTTGGTTATGCCCGTCAGGACCGCCGCGTCCGCTCTGCCCGTGTCCCCATCACCGCCAAGGTTGTCGCTGACTTCCTCTCCAGCGTCGGTGTGGATCGCGTGCTGACCGTTGACCTGCATGCCGAACAAATTCAAGGTTTCTTCGACGTTCCGGTAGACAACGTGTTCGGTAGCCCGGTGCTGCTGGAAGACATGAAGTCCAAGAACCTCGAGTCTCCTGTCGTTGTCTCCCCGGACATCGGTGGTGTCGTGCGTGCCCGCGCCATCGCCAAGCTGCTGGATGACACCGACATCGCCATCATCGACAAGCGCCGTCCCCGCCCGAACGTCTCCCAGGTCATGCACCTGATTGGTGACGTTGCCGGCCGCGACTGCATCATCGTTGATGACATGATCGACACCGGCGGCACCCTGTGCAAAGCCGCAGAGGCCCTGAAAGAGCGCGGTGCCAAGCGTGTATTCGCTTACGCTACCCACCCGGTCTTCTCCGGTTCCGCCGTCGAGAACATCAAGAACTCCGTGATCGATGAACTGATCATCACCGACTCCATCCCGCTCACTGCGGAGATGAAAGCGGTCGGCAAGGTCAAGCAGCTGACTCTGTCAACTGTACTGGCCGAAGCCATTCGTCGCATCAGCAACGAAGAGTCCATCTCTGCCATGTTTGAGCATTGATAGATTCAGCAATAACGAAAACCGCCATCAGGCGGTTTTCGTCTTTCTGGACCTTCTCTTTCCAACTTTCTGCTATCTGGTACGACCCTGCCCCCGGCAGGCTTAAGGATTTACCCATGAATTGCTTGCGTCCCCTCCTGCTCGCGACCCTCACCTCCGCCCTGCTCGCCTGTCAGCCCGCCAAAGAGAACCCGCCCTTCGTGCTGACCCTGGCTCACATGAACGACACCCACTCCCAGTTTGATCCGGTCAATGCGGAGATCAAAGGGCAGATCTTTGCCCAGCAGGGGGAGACGGACACCCTCTATACCCGCTTTGGCGGTTATCCGCGCCTGCTGACCATGGCGAAAGCCTATCAGGCCGAGGCGCTGGCCAAGAACCAGCCCTTGCTGCTGCTGCACGGCGGCGATGCCTGGCAGGGTAGCGGCTACTTCAAGCTCAACGAGGGGATGGCCAATGCCGAGTTGCTGAGCCAGTTCGGCCTCGATGCCATGGCGCTGGGCAACCACGAGTTCGATCTGGATAACCAGAAACTGGCCCGCTTCATCGAGGGGGTCAACTTCCCGGTGCTGGCCGCCAACCTCGACACCAAGGCCGATCCTGCCCTCAGCAAGGCTGACAACCTCAAGCCCTTCGTGGTCTACGCCTTTGACGGCAACCAGAAGAGCCCGGTCACCGATCTCGACAACCTGCCACAAGGCAAACAGCTGGTCGCCGTCATCGGTCTGGTACTGGAAGACATGGGCAATATCGCCCCCAACGTCGGCAAGCTGCGCTTTGGCAAGGAGATCGCCTCGGCTCAGGCCACGGTCGACATGCTGCAAGCCAAGGGGATCCATCAGATCGTGGCGCTCACCCACATCGGCAACGAGCGGGATCTGGCACTGGCCGCCAAGGTAAACGGCCTCGATGCCATCGTCGGCGGCCACTCCCACAGCCTGCTCGGCGATTTTCGCAATATCGGCTGGGGCAAGACCGGCGATTACGCCAAGCTGGTGACCAATCCGGATGGCATCGGCAAAACCTGCGTGGTGCAGGCGGGCTCCTACGCCCAGGCCATCGGTCTGGCACAAGTGACCTTTGACAGCCAGGGTCAGGTGACCGACTGCCAGGGCCACAACAGCCTGCTGGCCAGCCGCGATTTCTTCGCCGATGCGGCGCGCAAGCAAGCGCTCGACGACGCCCGCAGCAAAGAGGCAAGCCAGTTTGTCGACAACCAGCCCAATCTGGTGACCGTGGATGAAGATCCACGCCTGCGCGGCATCATCGACAGCCACTACAAACCGGCGCTGGAGAAAGCCTACGGCCCGGTGATCGGCACCATCCCCGAGCAGCTGCAAAATGCCCGTCGTCCCGGTGACAACGGCAGCGACAGCCACGGCTCAGATGTGGCGCCGCTGGTTGCCGAAGGGGAGTTCTACTGGGCCAATACCCCAGCAGTGCAAGCCCTGACTGGCGGCCCGGTCGATTTTTCTCTGGTTGCGGTGGGGGGCGTGCGCGCCGACCTGCCAGCCGGCGAGTGGCGCGAGGGGGATAGCGCCCTCACCCTGCTGCCGTTCAAGAACCAGCTCTCGGTGCTGACCCTGACTGGCGCCGAGGTGCGTGCCCTCTTGACCGAGACCATCACCGCCACCCTGCCCGCCAGCGCCCATGCCGGCAAGTTCCCCTATGGCGGTCACCTGCGTTACACCTTCCAGGAGACCGACGCAGGCAAAGCGGGCACCCTGACTCAATTGCAGCACAAGACCGCAAGCGGCGAGTGGCAAGATCTGGTGGATAGCCAGCACTATCGGGTGGTGATGAACGCCTACAGCGCCAACGGCAACGATGGCTGGCAAACACTGGCCAATGCCCAGCGTCAGAAGAGCGAGCGGGTCGATATCGCCAGCGTCAATGGCAAGCTGACCGCCTTCCCGGTACTGAAGGTGGCACAAAACGGCGAGCTGCTGAGCGCCGTCTATGCCCCGGGCCAGACCCTCGATTGCAAAGCCAGCGGCGTGGATTGCGGCACCGATGCAGCCTCTTTCGTGGAGTATGTGCGCGATGCCCGTCCCACCCTGACCGCACTGGATGAAGAGACCGTCACCCTGCTGCGTGCCAAATAACGACGGTAGTCAACCGGGCACAATCCATCGGTAAACTGAAACGGGCCTCTTGCAAGAGGCCCGTTTGCCCACCGTTAGCCACCCATTGGCCGCAATAATGCTGCAAATCCCGCCATAACATGCGCATTGGTTGAGTGATCGCCACTCGGCGGCTAGAATATTGCGTCCTATTGCCCTGGGTAGTGTGCCCACGGCAGCTGCGAGTGAAGACATCAAGCGTGACAAGCGAAATCAAACTGATCGTCGGACTGGGCAACCCCGGCCCGGAATATGCCAAGACCCGCCACAACGCGGGCGCCTGGTATGTGGAGCAACTGGCCCGCTGGCACAATGTCAGCCTGCGTGAAGAACCCAAGTTCTTCGGCCATACTGCCCGCATCCTGGTCGAGGGGCAGGATGTGCGGCTGCTCATCCCGAACACCTATATGAACCTCTCTGGCAAGGCGGTGGCCGCACTGGCGCGTTTTTATCAGATTGAGCCGGAAGCGATGCTGGTAGCCCATGACGAACTGGATCTGCCGCCGGGCATCGCCAAGTTCAAGCAGGGTGGTGGTCACGGTGGCCATAACGGCCTCAAGGACATCATCGCCAAGATGGGCAACAACAATAACTTCTTCCGGCTGCGTCTCGGGATCGGCCATCCCGGCAGCAAAGAGCAGGTGGCTGGCTTCGTCCTGACCAAGGCCCCCAGCAGTGAACAGAACCTGATCGACGCCGCGCTGGACGAATCCCTGCGCGCCACCGACATCCTGTTCAAACAAGATATGACCAAGGCCATGAATCGCTTGCACAGCTTCAAGGCTGAAAAGGGTTAGGTCGGTTTGACCCTGTACGGGCATTGTGCCGGTACATGAGCAACGACCAGAACAAGCATGACATGGGCCGCCTGCGGGCGACCCCCAACAGCATCCATCAAGTAAGGTAACAATCCATGGGTTTTAAATGCGGTATCGTGGGCCTGCCCAATGTAGGCAAATCCACCCTGTTCAACGCGCTGACCAAGGCCGGTATCGAAGCCGCCAACTTCCCGTTCTGCACCATCGAGCCGAACACCGGTGTGGTGCCGATGCCGGATCCCCGCCTCGATCAGCTGGCGGCCATCATCAATCCGCAGCGCGTTGTACCGACCACCATGGAATTCGTCGACATCGCCGGTCTGGTTGCCGGTGCCTCCAAGGGTGAAGGTCTGGGTAACCAGTTCCTGGCCAACATCCGTGAAACCGAAGCGATCGGCCATGTAGTGCGCTGCTTCGACGACGAAAACATCATTCACGTTGCCGGCAAGGTCTCTCCCGCTGACGATATCGAAGTGATCAACACCGAGCTGGCCCTGTCGGATCTGGACGCCTGCGAGCGCGCCATTCACCGTCAGTCCAAGCGCGCCAAAGGCGGCGACAAAGATGCCAAGCTGGAAGTGGAAGTGCTTGAGAAGATCAAGGTCGCGCTGGAAAACGGCCAGATGATCCGCGGCATGAAGCTGGATAAAGAAGAGCTGGCCGCCGTGAGCCACCTCAACTTCCTGACCCTGAAACCCACCATGTATATCGCCAACGTGGCGGAAGATGGCTTCGAGAATAATCCCTATCTGGACAAGGTGCGTGAAATCGCCGCCGCCGAGAACGCGGTCGTGGTCGTGGTCTGCTGCGCCATCGAAGCCGACATCGCCGAACTGGACGATGAAGATCGCGCCGAGTTCATGGCTGACCTGGGCATCGAAGAGCCGGGCCTGAACCGCGTTATCCGCTCCGGCTACCAGCTGCTCAACCTGCAGACCTACTTCACCGCCGGTGTGAAAGAGGTACGCGCCTGGACTATTCCGGTCGGTGCCACTGCCCCGCAAGCGGCAGGCAAGATCCACACTGACTTTGAAAAAGGCTTTATTCGCGCCCAAACCATCGCCTTTGAAGACTTTATCAACTACAAGGGTGAGCAAGGCGCCAAGGAAGCGGGCAAGATGCGCGCTGAAGGGAAAGATTACATCGTCAAAGATGGCGATATCATGAACTTCCTGTTCAACGTCTAATCCCATGACAGGCCAGCATTTGCTGGCCTGTTTTTTATCTGCCATTGCCCGGGCAATCATGGCAATGTCTTAAAAAAAACCAGATTGTTGGGCTTTTGCGCAACAGAGACCAATAACTGGTCAAACGCACTCAAATTGCGTTTTTCTGGCAAAAAAAGGGTTGACGCCCCAGAGCCAGATACGCATAATTCGGCCCGCACGGTGACGAGGTAACGACTCACCGGAAGCAAGGTTGGCTATGTAGCTCAGTTGGTTAGAGCATCGCACTCATAATGCGGGGGTCACAGGTTCGAATCCCGTCATAGCCACCATCTCTAGTTGGGGTATCGCCAAGCGGTAAGGCAGCGGGTTTTGATCTCGCCATCCCTAGGTTCGAATCCTAGTACCCCAGCCATTTTTAAAAGTTCTTTGCCAGTCTCATGACTGTTGAGGAGCGCTGTTGGGGTATCGCCAAGCGGTAAGGCAGCGGGTTTTGATCTCGCCATCCCTAGGTTCGAATCCTAGTACCCCAGCCATTTTTAAAAGTTCTTTACCAGTCTAATGACTGTTGAGGAGCGCTGTTGGGGTATCGCCAAGCGGTAAGGCAGCGGGTTTTGATCTCGCCATCCCTAGGTTCGAATCCTAGTACCCCAGCC